>JAZOLS010000047.1:0-9250 GCA_045653245.1 Faecousia sp. | reverse complement strand
AAGGCCGCCGCAGCGCGCCGCCGGCATACTTGCCGATGTAGCCCAGACCTTCGATCAGACCCAGAGAAACGGTGGTCTTGCCTACGCCGAAGCGGGAGGGGGTAAAAGCGGTGACTTCGATGGACTTGCCGTCGGGCTAGTCCTTCAGACGGTTCATAACCTTAATGAAGTCAATCTTGGGGGTCTTGCCGTAGGGAATGATCTCGTCTTCCAGCAGGCCCAACTTCTGGCGGAAGAAATCAACAGGGGGCAGAGTCTTCTCTGCTTCTTCTGCGATCTGCCAGTCAGCGAACTTGGTGGGGTCCAGTTTGACGAGGCCTTTTTCGTCTACGTACTTGCCGTTTTCGTCAAAAACGATTGCCATGGGAAATTCCTCCTTGTTTGTTCTCCAAAGTCTTAACTAACCCTTGGAGACTATGTTATTTTCGGCCCTGCACATTATACCTATGTGTACCCCAGGGCCATATCGATAATTTTTTATCGGTACAATTGGATTGTATCACCAGAGGCCTGGAATGTCAACGGATATTTTGTGCATTTCCGATGGATTATGAAATTATTTTTCCGCAAGAATTGCGGCGCTTCGGATCAGTTGCATGACCTTGGAAGTCAGCACGCTTTTGCGGACGGCTGCTTCAAATTCTGCATCATAATAAGGCTTGAACTGTTCCACAGTGAGGTTGTTCTGCCGGCAAATCAGGGCGATGGCCTCACCGATCTCCTGCTCAGTGGCCTCGAGATTTTCCAAACGGATGATCTCCTCTACAGCGGCATCCCGGCGCAGGGCAGCCTCGGCTGCGGGGTAGGTATCCTTATGCAGGTCTTCCTTGGTGATGCCCATGAAAGAGCAGTACATATCCAGATTCAGACCTTGCTGAGAAAGCTGTGCCTGCATATTTCTCAATTGCTGTTCCACAGCGTCTTCCAGAGCGTTGGGGTCTACGGTGTAATCCAAAGTAGCGGCAGCCTGTTGCATCAGCCGGTCCTGCAGGTCCATCTCGCCTCGCTCGTCGGTATAGGACTGAAGGCTTTCTTTCAAGTTGGCCTTCATTTCTTCCAAAGTGTTGCAGCCACCCACTTCTTTGGCAAACTCGTCGTTCAGTTCATAACTGGACTTGATGCGGATGGAGTGGATCTTGCAGCGAAATTGGGCTGCTTTGCCTGCGAGGTTTTCGGCGTGGTACTGCTCGGGGAAGGTGACGTTAACAGTAACTTCCTCGCCGGGGACTTTGTCCAGCAGTTGTTCCTCAAAACCGGGGATAAACTGGCCGCTTCCCAGGGTCAAAGTCTGCATTTGTGCTGTGCCACCGGGGAATTGCTCGCCATCACAGAAACCGGCGTAGTCCAAAACTACTTCGTCACCGTTTTCAGTAGGACGGTCTGTGACTTCGGTGATCCGTGGAGTCTGCTGCAGCAGACGATGCAGGTGCTGATCCACCTCGCTGTCTGTTACAATGTGGCGGTCAAATTCGGCGGTAAGGCCGCGATAGGTAAATGCCATAGTTTTCGTGTTCTCCTTTAAAATAATAAAAGGACAATCCAGCGAAAACTGAATTGCCCAGACGGTCGGCATATAAGCATCCGTATTCCCCCGCGGTTATTCCGCGATTTTCCGTCAGTCATACGGTGCATAAGCATCATATACCTTTAAAACGTATTTGTCAAGAGAAAAATTAAAATAGGCAGAAAATGCCATTGACAAACGCTGGGATATGTGGCAATATATTGTGGAGCGACATTTTACGTGACACAATATCTTGCGCTTGCACACAGATGGTGTGTTTTTATCACAGAAGGAAAGAATGGTGTTTTATCATGATTCACAGCATTATCAAGCGTGACGGCCGGGTGGCTTTGTACGATCAGAACAAGATCGCATCCGCTATTTTGAAAGCAATGGAAGTCTCCGGGGAGGGTGACGCTGCCGATGCTGCCCGGGTGGCCAACGACGTTCAGCGGGAACTGGAGAACCACTTCTCTACAGAGTCTCCTCATATTGAAGTGATCCAGGATGCTGTGGAACAGCAACTGATGAATCATGGGTTCAATGCTGCTGCCAAGGCGTACATCCTCTATCGGGCCAACCGTACCCGCGCCCGGGAAGCCAATACTTCCTTGATGAAAACAATTGATGAGATCACCAATATTGATGCCCGTATCAGCGATATGAAACGGGATAACGCCAATATCGACGGCAACACTGCCATGGGTTCCATGCTGCAGATCGGTGCTGCCGGTGCAAAGGCATACAATGAGATGTATCTGCTTCGCCCCGAGCATGCCAAGGCATACCGGGAGGGCGACATCCACATTCACGACTTCGATTTTTATTCTTTGACCACCACCTGCTGTCAGATCGACATTCTGAAACTGTTCCATGGTGGTTTCTCCACCGGCCATGGCTACCTTCGGGAGCCCCAGAGCATTCAGAGCTATGCGGCTTTGGCAGCCATTGCCATTCAGTCCAATCAGAATGACCAGCATGGCGGTCAGTCCATTCCCAACTTTGACTACGCTATGGCAGAGGGTGTTGCCAAGACCTATCGCAAGGCATTCTCCCGCCGCCTGCGTGATGTAGTAGAGGATTATTTGGATCTGGAGGATGAAAGCGACAGCATTTCCGATATCATCAGCCGTGTGGAATCTGCTACCGGCGAAACTGCCCGGTTGGAAAGCAGTAAGGCATATTTGGATGGCATTACGGAAGCACTGTCCAGCAAATATGCCATGCGTGCAGAAACTGCCGCAAAATTGGTAGATCGGGCGGCAAAGCGTGCGGTTCAAAAGACCAACCGGGATACCAAGCAGGCTATGGAGGGCTTTGTACATAACCTGAACACCATGCACTCCCGTGCCGGCGCCCAGACACCTTTCTCTTCCATCAACTACGGTACGGATACCACCCCCGAAGGCAGAATGGCCATCCGCAATATTCTGCTTGCCCTGGAAGCCGGTTTGGGCCATGGTGAGACCTGTATTTTCCCCATACACATCTTCAAGGTCAAGGAAGGCGTTAACTATAACGAGACTGATCCCAACTATGATCTGTTCCGTCTGAGTATGCGGGTCAGCGCCAAGCGCCTGTTCCCCAACTATACTTTCCTGGATTCTCCCTTTAACCTGCAGTACTATGTCCCCGGCCGTCCGGAAACGGAAGTGGCTACCATGGGTTGCCGTACCCGTGTTATGGGCAATGTGTACGATCCCAGCCGTCAGATCGCTTACAGTCGCGGTAACCTGTCCTTTACTTCCATTAACCTGCCCCGTATCGCCATCGAAAGCAAGGGCGATGAGAAGGTGTTCTATGAGAAGTTACAGGATATGATGGAGCTGGTTGCCCAACAGATGCTGGATCGGTTTGAGATTCAGGCCAGTAAGCATATTTACAACTATCCTTTCCTCATGGGCCAGGGCGTGTGGCTGGATTCGGACCATCTGTCCTTGGATGATGACCTGCGGGAAGTGCTGAAGCACGGCACGCTGTCTATTGGTTTTATCGGCCTTGCTGAGACCCTGACTGCCCTGTACGGTCAGCATCACGGTCAGAACGAGGAACTGCAGAAGAAGGGTCTGGAGATCATCGGCTTCATGCGGTCTTACTGCGACAACAAGTCCAAGGAAATGCAGATGAACATCACCTTGTTGGGCACACCGGCAGAGGGCTTGTCCGGCCGTTTTATCCGCATGGACAAGAAGCGTTACGGTAAGATTCCCGGCGTAACGGATCGTGAGTATTATACCAACAGTTTCCATGTGCCTGTGTGGCATCCCATTTCCGTGTATGACAAGATCCGGCTGGAAGCACCCTACCATGCGCTTTGTAATGCCGGTCATATCAGTTATGTGGAACTGGATGGCGACGTGGCCCGGAATGTGGAAGCCTTTGAATCCGTGGTTCGTTGCATGCACGACTGCGGCATCGGATACGGTTCCATTAACCACCCTGTGGACCGGGATCCTGTTTGTGGCTATGTGGGCATTATCGGTGACGTTTGTCCCCGCTGCGGCCGCCGTGAGGGCGAGCAGATCGATCCTGAGAAGGCAGAACAACTGAAGAGAATGTACCCTGAAATGCCTGCATTCCAGGGCATCCGATAAGGAGGAATTGCTATGACAGTCAAAACTATGAGTGAGAAAATGGGCCAGGGCGTTGGCTTTGAGCGCATTCGCCGTATTACCGGTTACCTGGTGGGCACCATGGATAAGTGGAACGATGCCAAGCGAGCCGAGGAGCGTGACCGGGTCAAGCATAGCATGAACGGCAATGCTTGATCTTGCCGGAATTGTATCTGACAGCATTGTGGACGGGCCGGGCATCCGGGTGACGGTATTTTGCCAGGGTTGCCCCCACCATTGCGACGGCTGCCACAATCCCGAGACGTGGGAATTTGGCTGCGGAACAAAGGTGACGGAAGGTCAAGTGCTGGCGGAAGTATTGAAAAATCCTTTGTGCCGGGGTGTTACCTTTTCCGGAGGCGAGCCTTTTGCCCAGCCGGAGGGATTTGCATGCCTTGCAAAACTGCTGAAAGAAAAAGACTACGAGGTGGCATCTTATACGGGTTACACCTTTGAGCAGCTGCTCAGCGGTACGCCTCAGCAGAAGAAATTGCTGGAGAGCATCGATGTACTCATCGACGGCCCTTTCGTACAGGCGGAAAAAAGCTTGGAACTGCCGTTCCGGGGCAGTAAAAATCAGAGGATCTTGGATGTGCCTGCAAGCTTGCAAGCAGGACAGGCCGTTTCCGTGACCAGCCCCCGGTGGACAGGAAATTACGAATAACCTATGAAAAGCCAAGGCTCGTGCCTTGGCTTTTTGTGCTGTTTCCAGCAGGATTTCTTTGGAAAATATTGTCTAAATCCTATTGACTTTAGCACGATGATGTGATAAAGTAACGAAAACAAACGACCTGGAGGGGGAACTATGGCAAAAATCGAGAAAAAATACCTGGAAAACCTGTACGAGGCCATTTTGTCACTGCAGAGCATGGACGAGTGCGCGGCCTTTTTGGACGATGTTTGCACCATTCAGGAATTGGAAGCCCTGTCCCAGCGTTTTGAGGTGGCAAGGCTTTTGCACGAAGGCAAAAATTATGTAGATATCAATAAGTTGACCGGTGCCAGTACAGCCACCATTTGCCGGGTCAGTAAATGCCTGTCTTATGGTGACGGGGGATATAAGACCGTGATTCAAAGAATGGAAGAAGCAGGTGAAAAAGATGAAGTTTGATCAAAGTATTTTGCGCAATGATGAAAAAGCGGTATTTGCTTTGCGCAGTTTGTATTTGCAATATGGTTACCGCCAGTTTAAAATGAGCAAATTCGAGGAATACGATCTTTACTCCAAAAACAAGGACTTTTTGGTGTCCGACGGGGTCATTTCCTTTACAGATACCGACGGAAAACTGCTGGCTTTGAAGCCGGACGTGACCCTTTCCATTATCAACAATGCCAAGGAAGTACCCGGTCAGGTGGACAAGCTTTTCTACAATGAAAATGTGTACCGTATTTCCGGGGATTCCCATTCCTATAAGGAAATCATGCAGACAGGTATCGAGTGCATCGGTGCTGTGGCTGAGGCGGATAGAATGGAAGTGTCCCTGCTTGCGGCCAAGAGTTTGGCGTTGATCAGCAATTCCTTTAAGTTGTGCATTGCTCACACAGGCCTGGTGCAGGCATTATTGGAGCAATATGATGTAGAGGAAAGCGTCAGATCCCAGGTCTTTACAGCCATCAATGAGAAACACGCCCGCCTGCTGGAAAGCGTATGCACCCCTGAGCAGTATGAGGCGCTGAAGGTTCTGCTGGTTACATATGCGCATCAGGAGGTTATGATTGGAGCACTGTCCTGGGTTGCAACTTCCCCCGATGCCTATGCCGCCATGGTGGAACTGCAGGATGTAGTGGAAAATCTGCAAGAGGACTTTACCGGCAAGATCGTCATCGATTTTTCCGTAGTCAGCGACAACGGTTACTATAGTGGTATCGTCTTCAAGGGCTTTGTGGGTGGTATTGCCGACCGGGTGCTGTCCGGCGGTCAGTACGACAAACTCATGGAGAAAATGGGCAAAAAGGCTGCGGCCATTGGTTTTGCCGTGTATTTGGATACTTTGGAGCGTTACGAAGAACAGTCCGTACAGCCGGACGAAAAACCGGTGATCAATGTGGCGCTTCCCAAGGGTCGCTTGGGCGAAAAGGTGTATGCCATGTTCGAGGCTGCCGGTTTTGAGTGTCCGGCCATCAAGGAAAACAACCGCAAACTGATTTTTGACAATGCACAGATCGGCATCCGCTTCTTCTGGGTCAAGCCCTCGGATGTTTCCATTTATGTGGAA
The DNA here is from genome assembly GCA_045653245.1 of Faecousia sp. Classification (GTDB taxonomy): domain Bacteria; phylum Bacillota; class Clostridia; order Oscillospirales; family Oscillospiraceae; genus Faecousia. The sequence goes on along the minus strand of JAZOLS010000047.1, from coordinate 2,918 downwards.
CGGGGTGCGGCGGACATTGGCGTTGCCGGCAAGGACATCCTGCTGGAATACACTCCGGATGTGTATGAATTGCTGGACCTGAACATGGGCAAGTGCCGCATGGCCGTTGCCGCGAAAAAAGATTTCCAGGATGACCCCTCTAAGACCTTGCGTGTGGCCACGAAGTTCTCCAACATTGCCAAGACCTATTACAAGGAAAAGTGCCGGGATATTGATATCATCCATCTGAACGGATCCATTGAACTGGCACCCATTTTGGGCCTGTCCGATGTGATCGTCGACATTGTGGAAACCGGCAAGACATTGCTGGAGAATAATCTGGAACCTTTTGAAACCATCGTGCCCATCAGTGCCCGGCTGATCTCCAACAAGGCGTCCTACAATTTCAAAACTGCACGTATTGAGGAAATTAAGAGAGAACTTGAAAAACAGGTGGTGAACGAGGGATGATCAAGATCATGAAATACGGCACAATCAGTGCCGACGAAATATTTGCCCGGAATGAAAGCGAACTGGATGTGTCGGATATTGTCACCGATATTATCGCCGATGTCCGCAAAAATGGCGATGCGGCGCTCTTGGCCTACGCCAAGAAATTCGACAAGGCAGAATTGACTTCCCTGGAAGTTACCGATGCCGAAATCGAGGAAGCCTTTGTATCCGTAGAGCCGGAATTTATTGAAATTCTGAAGCAGGCGGCCATCAATATTCGCGTTTTCCATGAAAAACAGGTGCGCCAGGGATTTGCCATCCAGCAGGAGGATGGTGTGGTCATCGGTCAAAAGATCACACCCATTGAAAAAGCAGGTTTGTATGTGCCCGGTGGCACAGCGGCCTATCCCTCCACCGTTCTGATGGATTCTATCCCTGCCAAGATTGCCGGTTGCAAGGAAATCTGCATTGCAACGCCCCCGGGAGCAAACGGTAAGATCAATTCTGTGATCCTGGCAGCGGCAAAGATCGCCGGTGTGGATCGGATCTTCAAAATGGGTGGCGCACAAGCCATTGCAGCCCTTGCCTACGGCACAGAAACCGTCCCCAAGGTGGACAAGATTGTAGGCCCGGGCAACGCGTTTGTAGCAGAAGCCAAGCGACAGGTGTTCGGCAAGGTATCCATCGACATGATCGCCGGGCCCAGCGAGATATTGGTCATTGCTGACGGCAAGAGCAATCCGGCTTATGTAGCAGCAGACCTGCTTTCCCAGGCGGAGCACGATAAAATGGCCAGTGCTGTTTTGGTTACGGACAGCGAAGAACTGGCTCTGCAGGTGCAAGGGGAGATCGAAAAGCAACTTTCTGTTCTGCCCCGGGAAGAAATTGCCCGGACTTCTATCGAAAATAATGGCAAAATCATCGTTGCGAAAAACTTTGACGATGTTTTGGCAGTTGCCAACGAGATTGCACCGGAACATTTGGAACTGTGCGTGGATAATCCCTTTGATTATTTGGATAAGGTGCAAAATGCCGGCAGTATTTTCATGGGGCGCTATTGTCCCGAGGCGTTGGGTGACTATTTTGCAGGCCCGAATCACACATTACCCACATCCGGCACGGCTCGGTTTTCCAGCCCCCTGTCCGTGGATGATTTTATTAAAAAGACCCAGTACACCTACTACACCAAGGAAGCCTTGGACAAGGTAGGTAACCAAGTGGCGTTTTTCGCGGAAAAGGAGGGCCTGTCCGCCCACGCCCGAAGCGCTACCATCCGACTGGAGGAACAAAAATGAGTAAATTTTTCAATCCCCGACTGGTCTCTCTGGAAGCCTACACACCAGGCGAACAGCCCCAGGACCGGACGTACATCAAACTGAACACCAATGAATCCCCCTATGCCCCCTCCAAGGGCGTGCGCAAGGCCTTGGACCGCAAGCGTATTGACGCACTTCGGCTGTACTGCGATCCCAATGCCACCTTGCTGAAAGAAGAACTGGCCAAACTTTACAACAAAAAGCCGTCAGAAATCTTCGTTTCCAACGGCTCGGATGACATTCTGAATTTCGCCTTTTTGGCATTCGGCGCGGATGGAATCCTGTTCCCGGACATTTCCTATGGCTTTTATGAGGTGTTCGCCAATCTGCACGGCCTGCCCTTTGAAAAAGTGGCTTTAAAAAAGGATTTTTCCATCGATGTGGAGGACTACTGCAAGCAAAATAAGATGGTGGTCATTGCCAATCCCAATGCACCCACCGGTATTGCACTTTCCGTGAAGAAAATTGAGAAGATTCTGAAAGCCAATCCCAATCATGTGGTGCTTGTGGATGAGGCCTATGTGGATTTTGGCGGAGAGTCTTGTGCTGACCTCATTGAAAAATATCCTAACTTGCTGTGCGTGCAGACGTTCTCCAAGTCCCGGAGTATGGCCGGTGCAAGACTGGGCTTTGCCATCGGTTCAGAGGAACTGATCGCAGATCTGGAAAAAATTAAGTATTCCACCAACCCCTACAACGTCAACTCTTTAACCCAGGCCGCAGGCGTTGCGGCAGTTCGGGAAAACGGATATTACATGCGTAACTGCCGTCGGATCATCAAGAGCCGGAACTACACCAAAAAAGAACTGGAAAAACTGGGTTTTGAGGTCTTGCCCTCTAAGGCGAATTTCCTGTTCGCCAAAACGGAGCAGATGAGTGGCAGAGAACTGTATCTGCTGCTGAAAGAAAAGGGCGTGCTGGTGCGCCATTTCCCAAAAGAGCGCATCAAGGACTTTAACCGTATCACCATCGGCAGTCAAAAGGAAATGGAAGCATTTATTGATGCTGTGAAAGAAATTTTAGGAGAATCATTATGAGAATTGCAAAGGTCGACCGCAAGACTGCGGAAACAGATATTTCTCTTTCTTTAAACCTGGACGGAACCGGAATCGCCCAAATTGACTCCGGCTGTGGTTTTATGGATCACATGCTGACCCTCTTTGCCCACCA
>JAZOLS010000046.1:0-5300 GCA_045653245.1 Faecousia sp. | reverse complement strand
TGGATGCGATTCCAAAAAATCCTCCCATGGATAAACTCCTTTGTCAGAAATTAAGCGAAGAACAGCTTGTTCAGGGTCATGGGGTCCACATACTCCCCATTCTTATAAACACGCATATTGCCGGAAGCGATCTCGTCAATGAGCATCACATTGCCGGCAGGATCGTAACCGAACTCAAACTTGATGTCATACAGGTCAAGGCCCTTTGCCTTCAGATCGTCGGCAACGATCTTTGTGATCTTCTGGGTCATATCCTTCAGATCATCATACTGCTGGGCAGTCATAACGCCCAGATCCACCAGGCCGTCCTTGGTGACCAGAGGATCGCCCTTTTCGTCGTTCTTGAAAGTGGTCTCTACATAAGCAGGCAGATCCTGGCCCTCTACGCAGTAATCGGAGTAACGGCGGTAGAAAGAACCCACAGCCTTATAACGGCAGATGACTTCCAGACCCTTGCCAAACACCTTGGCAGGCAGAACTTCCATGGTGGTGTTTGCCAGGTCAGCAGACACATAGTGGGTGCGGATACCGGCGGCATTGATCTTCTCGCAGAAATAGATGGACATGCGCAGGGTCACATCGCCCACGCCCTCAATGGTCAGACCCACGGAGTTTTCGCCGGGATCAAACACGCCGTCCTTGCCGGTGCAGTCGTCCTTAAAAAGGAGCAGGCAGTTGCCGTTAGGCAGAGCGTAAACATTCTTGGTTTTGCCGGTGTAGAGAAGTTGCAAGTCTTTCATAAAAATTAACCCCTTTCGGAAATTACATGTCATTGCGAGGCCCGCAGGGCCGTGGCAATCCCCATAGGTTTCCGGAATCTCCGGGGGGATTCCCACGCCAGTCTGCGGACTGGCTCGGAATGACAAAATATTGGTTTTTATTGCAGTGCGGCGTCTTTGGTCAGCACTTTTTCAGCATCGGCCTTGCGCTTGGCATCCAGTTTGGCGGCCAGGTCTTCCTCGGTGATGGCCAGCATCTCGATGGCAAGCAAAGCGGCATTGACTGCACCATCTACAGCCACTGTGGCAACAGGGATACCGGAAGGCATCTGCACAGTAGACAGAAGAGCGTCAATGCCGTTTGTAAAGGTCGTGGATTTCATAGGGATGCCGATGACCGGCAGAGTGGTATTGGCAGCCAGTGCCCCCGCCAAGTGTGCAGCCATACCCGCCGCGGCGATGATCACGCCGAAGCCGTTGCAGCGGGCATTTACAGAAAAGTCACGGGCTTGCTCGGGGGTGCGGTGGGCGGAGTAAACATGCATTTCATAGGGTACGCCAAAAGTGCGCAGAGTGTCTGCGGCCTTCTGCACTACCGGCAGATCGCTGTCACTTCCCATGATGATGGCAACTTTTTTCATAAGAACCCTCCATTCAAACAAAAAATGGGCGCACTTTCCCGCCATATGTGAAAAGTGTGCCCAGACGGTCGGCCGTTCCGCAAGTCCCTGCACCACGTGGTGCTCCACTGATCCGTCAGGCGCAGGGCAGCGTTTGGTTGTGCTGTCATTATATCATAATGTGCCGGGAATAGTCAACTTGACATTCGGCCAGTTTCTGACATTTTTTTGGCTTTTTCACTGTGAAAGTTGCCAAATTTTTCTGGCAGTGTATAATTAAGAAAAAAGAGAGGAGGTTTTCCATGAAAGCCGATTGTCACATGCATATGCTCCTGGACGGGTCTGACTGGAAGGCATCCATCGCCCGGCACAGAGAAACACCCCATATTCCCACCGTCCGCGCCGCCCTTTCTGTCTATCAAAAACAGGGCTACACCTACCTGCGCGACGGAGGTGACCGGTGGGGCGTGGGCGTGGCCGCCCGAGCCATCGCCCCGGAATACGGCATCACCTATCGCACGCCCCTTGCCCCCTTGTGCAAAGCCGGGCATTACGGCAGTTTTATTGGGGAAGTCTACGGAAATTTTAAAGAATATGCCGCATTGGTGCAAAGCCATCGGCAAAAAGGTGCGGATTTTATCAAAATTATGATCTCCGGGCTTATGGATTTTGACCGGGCAGGCGTGCTGACCGAGGACGGACTTTCTTCCGGCGAGATCCGGGAACTGATCCACATTGCCCACGAAGAGGGCTTCGCCGTCATGGCCCACTGCAACGGCGCGCGTACCATGGAAAATGCCGCCGCATGGGGTGTAGATTCCATTGAGCACGGGGCTTATGCAGACAGCGATGCTTTGCACGCCATGGCAGAAAACAAAACCATTTGGGTACCTACCCTTTCCACCATAGCCAATTTGCGAGGCACAGGGCGATTTGTCGAACAAGCCGTGGCCGCCATTTTGGAAAGTGCCACAGAAAATATCCAAATATTTGCCACCTTGGGCGGACTTCTCGCTCCCGGTTCCGATGCCGGCGCCTGGGCCGTTCCCCACGGGGCGGATACGGAGCATGGGCTTCTTGCGCGGATCCTCGGCGAGAATGCAGAGGGTGTCCTTGACATGGGCACTAACGCAATCATGGAACGGTTTTAGCCATATGTCATTTCGAGGCCCAATACCCCCCAGGGAAGGCTTTTGCATAAAAATAGCAAACCCCGCAGGCGACCTGCGGGGTTTGCTACAAGAAAAAGAGGAGATGAAAAATGAAAAAGAGGAGTGTTTGTCTTTATCATAATCTCCATTTGTGAATAAAAAAAGGTAAAAATTGTTAAATAAGTTTTAAGTTGAAAATTAATTTTTCTTTTCTTCCCGGGATTTCCCTTTACACCGGCTTCATTTTGCGTTAGAATAATCATAACAAAGGAGGCGACATCCATGGCAAATGACAGAAAAGAGGAACTGGATCGTCTGGAAAAGGAACTACTTTCCGGCATTGAGGAAGAAGATGATCTGCTGGCAGATATCCCCATTGAATTACTGGATACCACTCCCGCTACCTGGGAGGATGCCGAAGAAATACAACAGGAAGATCCTCAGCCTGTAACGGAAGTGGAACCGGAGACCGAACCGGAGAATAAAGTCTACACAGGTAAGTATATGAAAAAGAAACCGACAAAAAAGCAGACTGCCTCCCAAAAACGGGAAGACCGGTTTTTGACCGTTTTGATGGCCATTGCCAGTTTCCTGTGCCTGGGCATTATCGGTGTGCTGATTTACTGGCTGGAAGCCTTTTTACAGTAATATGACCCAAGCAAACCGCCCTGTGGGCCGTTTCGCCCCTACGCCCTCCGGGCGTATGCACCTGGGAAATGTGTTTGCCGCGCTGATCGCGTGGCTTTCCGTCAGATCCCGGTGTGGGGCGCTGATCCTCAGAATGGAAGACCTGGACACACTGCGCACCAGCGCAGAATTTGCCGAAATCCTGCGGCAGGATCTTTTATGGCTGGGCCTGGACTGGGATCACGAAACTGCGCCCCAAAGTCAGCGAAGTGCGGTTTATGACCGCTATTTTGCCCGATTGGAAGAATTGGGATTGCTGTATCCCTGCTATTGCACCCGAAGCCAGTTGCACAGCGTCAACGCTCCCCATCTTTCTGACGGAACGTACGTGTACCCCGGCACTTGCCGGAATCTGACGGACGCGGAAAGATCCGGCTTTGACCGGGCTCCTGCCTGGCGGGTAAAAGTGCCGGATCGGGAATATGGGCTGACGGACCTGTGTCAAGGAGATTTTGTACAGAATCTCTCCACGGACTGCGGTGATTTTGTGGTCCGCCGGGCGGACGGTGTGTATGTGTACCAACTGGCTGTGACAGTGGACGACGGGGAGGCCGGCGTTACCGAAGTGGTCCGGGGTGTGGATCTTTTGGGCTCTGCCCCACGGCAGATGTATCTGCAGGAACTGTTCGGCTTTTCTCAGCCCACCTATGGTCATGTTCCCCTGCTGGTAGCCCCCGACGGACGCCGGCTGAGCAAACGGGATAAAGACCTGGATCTGGGCGCACTGCGGCTACATAAAAAACCGGAGGAAATCATCGGTGCATTGGCACACAGCAGCGGTCTGCTCCCCAATTACGAACCCATCTCCGCCAGGGAGCTGGCCGGGGAATTTTCCTGGAAAAAGTTGAAAATGGATAATATCCAATTACAGATGACGTTTTAATCCCCTTGCATTTTTCCGCAAATGCAGTATCATTACATTATCAAAAATACGATAGGAGGCCATATTATGGCAAAGAAACCCGTTCTCGTCGTCATGGCAGCCGGTATGGGCAGCCGCTACGGCGGATTGAAGCAGATCGACCCCGTTGGCAGCCAGGGAGAAGCGATTTTGGACTTTTCTCTGTTCGATGCCCACGAAGCCGGCTTCGAGACCGCTGTCATCATCATCAAAGAAGCCATCCGTGAGGACTTCATGGCAACCGTAGGCAAGCGCCTGGAGAAATGCCCCATGGAAATCCGCTACGCTTATCAGGAACTGGATAAACTGCCTGCAGGTTACACCGTCCCCGCCGGACGTACCAAGCCCTGGGGTACTTGCCACGCAGTTCTGTGTGCCAAGGATGTGATCGACGGCGCACCCTTTGCCGTCATCAATGCCGATGACTACTATGGCAAGTCCGCTTATAAGGTCATTTATGATGCCCTGTCTGCCGCGGAAGACGGCGAAAAGTACGACTACTGCATGGTAGGCTATCTGCTGGGCAATACCGTTACCGATAACGGCAGCGTGGCCCGTGGTATCTGCCAGGCAAACGCCGAGGGTTATCTGACCCAGGTGGTGGAGCGCACCCGCATCGAAAAGTACGAGGGTGGTATCCATTTCACCGAAGACGGCGAAAACTGGACCGATGTGACTGCTGACACCATCGTTTCCATGAATATGTGGGGCTTTACCCCCAGTTTCCTGGAGGAACTGGAAGCCCGTTTCCCCGGATTCCTGGACACTCTGGCTGTGAAAAATCCCGAAAAGGCCGAGTATTTCCTGCCTCTGGCTGTGGAAGACCTGCTCCGGGAGAACAAGGCAACCGTCAAGGTCCTGCAGTCCCCCGATAAGTGGTACGGCGTGACCTATGCGGCAGACAAGCCCATGGTCGTGGCCGCACTGAAAGAAAAGACCGCTGAGGGTCTGTACCCCGACGGCCTGTGGAAGTAAATCATAATTTTACGGCCCGGTGCATTTCGCACCGGGCCGCTTTCGCAGACGTGCAATGCACGCCCCTACAATTTCATGCTACATCGTAGGGGCGACCATTGGTCGTCCGTTTTTTATCTTAGCACAATTTTGCGCCGGCAGGGATGGCGTCGTCGATCATAATCAGATTCAGCTTTTCCTCGCCCTTTTCGGTATGCACCGCGCTGAGGAGCATACCGCAGGACTCCTTGCCCATCATCTTCCGGGG
>JAZOLS010000045.1:0-20608 GCA_045653245.1 Faecousia sp. | reverse complement strand
CGGGTCTATTTTGAGAAAAAGGTGTATCCGCCGGTGCGTATGGAACCGGAAGTGAAGCAATATGCAGGCACACTACCGGATCATAACGAGATCGGCGTGGTATCCCTGGAGACAGTGGGCCGGCATTCCGTTTTGACATTGGACTGCCTGTGGAAAGCCCCCTTCTACTTCAAAACCAATCAATCCGGCTATGCAAATCCCAACGGCGGCAGCAGCCGTGACTATGCGGTTGCGAGCAACAATGCCACCTATGTGGACATCACCTTCTGCTATGCCACTGTCTTTACAGGAAATGTGTCCATTCCTGCAAACCATCCCCTGTTCAAATCTGCGGAAGTCATCAAAAACGACTCCGACTATACCCTGCGGCTGCATTTGCGCAAGGCAGGCTCCCTGTATGGCTGGCATGCCTACTACAATGACAATGATCAGCTGTGCTTCCAGTTTCTGAATCCTGCCAAGGCTACCGCCGCTGACAACAAATACGGCGCAGACCTGTCTGGCGTGACGGTCATGATCGACGTAGGTCACGGCGGTCTGGACGGCGGCGCTGTGAGCAAGGATGCCACCGGCAAGGAATGGGACGAGGCGGAGCTGAATCTGATGCTTGCCAATGCGCTGAAGGCAGAACTGGAGAGCGTGGGTGCGACGGTGATCATGAACCGCACCGGCGATACTTCCATCGATATCAATGCCCGGCAGGAAAATCTGATCGCAACTGCCCCGGATATCTGTATTGCCGTCCATCAAAATTCCTATAGTACGGCCAAGGCGGTGGGATTTGATGCGATGTACTATACTCCCTGGTCTCAGTTGCTGGCGAAAAATATTCGAAGTTATTCCAATGACTCCGGTGTCTACACCAAGACCAGGTTGAGTTGGAGAGCCAACTATTTTATGTGCCGGCAGACGGTCTGCCCCACAGTTCTGACGGAAAACGGCTATATGTCTAATCCCGATGACCTGGCTGCGATGATCGACCCGATCAAGGTGGAGAATAAGGCGATTGCCATCGCCCACGGCGTGGCGGATTACTTCCTTGCAATCAACAAATAAGAAAATGCGCTGCGGCAAGCAGCGCATTTTTGTATAGGAAAGGCCTCTGTCCCGGTAGCGCCTCAGGCTCGGCAGATTACCATAACAATCGCACGAAAAGATCCGGATACCCAAATGGGTATCCGGATCTTCTATACACCGAGGGAGAGCCTATATTTCATAGATGATGTCCTCTGGGAACTCATAATTTACAAATCTTCTTCAACAGACAGTTTGTTCAAAATGGCTGCCAGTTTTGCATTGACCATATCAAAATCGGAAACGGCATCCATGATCTCGTCGTAGGCCACATCCTTACCTGCCCCCATCAGTTCCCAGGCAAGATCTGCTACCTCCTGAGCGTGGGCATCGTTGTGGCCAACCAGATACCGCATCATCACCAGCAGCTCGGTGAGGGGCGTTGCGTTTTCCTTGGGCAGATGGTTGTGATCTTCTTCTCCATGGGTGTGGCAATGGGTCAGGTCGCCGTGGGTGTGGGTAGTTCCGTTATGGGAGTGAGCCAGCACATCCCGTTTAACGCCACTGACTTGATACATATGGCGATTAGAGATGATTACCTCCACATCGAAGTGGGCATCAAAAATCCGCTTCAGGTTTTCCGCGGTCATCAAGCCGTTAGAAACCTTGCTGGCTGCGCCGCTGTGGTGATTATCGATGGCTTCCCGGCTCATACCGTGGGCAACCGTCAGCCGGCCATTCTCTTTCAGAAGACCTGCCAAAATCTTAATCAGCCGTTTGGGGTAGGGGAAATGCGGGAAAGCGTTATAGACCACGATCCGGTCAAATTTGCGGTCGAACACATATTCCTCCACATCCCCGCAAATCACCTGCACTTTGGATTGACCGGCATACTTTTCTGCCGCGATTTTCGCCATCTCGGGAGCAATATCAATGCCGGTTACGGAGGCGACACCTCGCTGTAAATAGTAGTCAAACATGACACCTGTGCCACAAGCCACATCCAGAACATCCATGTCTGCGCCCACCTCAGCGTTGTCCAAGATCTTGCCGATTTTTACATCGCTTTTGATCATCTCTGCATCCCAGGTAGGAGCGCAGCGATCAAAAAACTCGATGATATCCTTTTTCTCCATATGTAGTCCTCCGAAGTTTTTGTTCAGTATACCACAGTCCATTCAATCTGGCAAGGAAAAGCCGCCGGTCGGCGGCTTTTCTTATGGATACATACATCAGCTGAAAATGGTTGCAGTGTCGATCTTGCCGTAGCCGCCGAAGCTGCTGGGACAGGCAAAAATCTCGTCTGCCAATTCGGTTCCCAAGAAGATCTTAGTTACTTCGTTGGTCTTTGCGGTCAGATCCACATCCTTAAAGACTTCGGGATAGACAGTCTTGGCGATGAACCAGGTGTTGATCAGTGCGATCTCGTAGTTGGTATAGTAGGCGTTGTAGGCCATTTCCAGATACACTTCACCGTTTTTCCATGCCTTGCAGGTATCGAACATGGTTTTGTCTTTGGCATACAGAGGCTTGATGTTCTTGACAGCAGCAGCATCCATGATGATAATATCCATCTTTTCGCTCAACTCTACGAATTTTTCTTCCTCGATGGGGCCAATGCCCTGGATTCCAAGACCGCTGACCACATCCTTAACGCCGGCCACCTGGAAAGAAATGTAGTTTTCGGCAGTCATCAGGTGGTTGGTGGTGCCCCAGTTGCCCAAACCGCAGATGTACACACTGGGCTTGTCCGCCTCGGGAATGTTGGCAACCTTGGCCTCAATGGCAGATCTTTCATCAGCGACGAACTTCACAAGTTTGGCAGACTTTTCTTCCTGTGCAAAAACCTTGCCCAGCAGTTCCATGGAACCGGCAAACTTCTCGTCAAAAACGCCCTTGCTGCCAGCACCCAGAGTGATCACGGGTACACCCAGCTGCTCTTGCAGAGCATTGGATTTTGTCACATCTTCGAACTCGGAGATCACGATGTCGGGGTCACAATTGAGGATCTTTTCCGCTTCCGCTGCCTGGGCCATAGGACCGCCCACGCCGCAGGAGGGCAGTTTGTTGAAAGTATCCCCAAAAGCCAATACGTAAGGACGGGCAACGGAGTCGAACATCTTGGGTCGGTTTGCAAGAGTGGTGTTGTCGATGTCTTCCACCCCGGCCAGCAATGCAACATCGCCGATGTAGGAGTACATTCTCAACGCGCCTGCACCAATGCAGACAACTTTCTTGTAACTGCCGGGGGTAACGGTCACTTGACGACCGATCATATCGGTGACTGTGATTGCAGATTCGCCACCAGCAGCAGGGTTCTCCTGGGGAGTACAGGCCCACAGGGATATGGCCATTGCAGATACAAGCAAGGCAACCAACAGTTTCTTAGAGTGCATTGTAGTATCCTCCTAAAATTACTTTTTGATGATCAAACTGAACGATTTTGACTGTGATATCAAAAATGTCCCGAATGACCTCTTCTGTAACGATTTCTTTTCCACCGGCGTATTTGACTACGCCGTTTTTTAAGAAAAAGAATTTATCACCAAAATAAAGGGCTTGATTCAAATCGTGCAGAGAAGACAGTATGCTGATATTCTTCTTCCGGGCCAATTGTTTGGCCTCTGCAATGATCAGTTGCTCATTGGCAATGTCCAGATTGCCGGTGGGTTCGTCAAAGATCATCAGTTTCGGTTCTTGGGCCATGGCACGGGCGATGGCGATCTTCTGCTTTTCGCCGCCCGACAATGCTTCAGCACTACGGTTTGCAAACTCCAAAAGTTGCATATCCTTCAGAATTCTTTCTACTGCTTCGTAGTCTTCCCTGCCGGCTTTCATGCCAAAGTAGGACACTCTGCCCATAAGCACCGAATCGAATACGCTCAAGTCACCAAAGTGGATATGCTGTGGGACATAGGCAATCCGTCTTGCCCGTTCCCGGCGGGGCATTTTCAGCAGATTTTCTCCGTCAAAATGAATGGAACCTGTTTTGGCTTTTTCGATACCAAGAATGTTCTTAAACAGCGTGGTCTTGCCGGAACCGTTTTTGCCCAGCAGAATACCAACCTCGCCTTGCTTCAATTCCAAGGAAGCTCCGTTCAGCACGGGATTGCCGTGATTGCTGTAACAGAAACACAAATTCTCTACTTTCAGCATCCGTGGTTCTCCTTTCTGCTAAAAATGATGGCGATAAAGAAAGGAGCGCCCAGTAACGATGTGATCGCACCCACGGGCAATGCAGATCCGCTGCCCAAACTGCGGGATGCTGTATCCGCCAGTAAAAGGAGCAAACTGCCACTTAAACAAGACACAGGAATGGTGACCCTGTGATCCTGCCCCAGTAATTTTTTGGTCACATGTGGGCAAATAATGCCCACAAAACCGATGATACCCAGGAAAGATACGCAGACTGCTGTGATCACCGATGCCAACAGCAGGGATGTAAACCGCAAGGCTTCCACATTTACGCCCATTGTTTTGGCGGTGGCTTCACCGCTAAGTAAAGCGTTGTACTTCCAGGACATGAGCATAAAGAATACCATGCCGATCAGCACCACAATTGCCATGATGGCGTCTGTGGAATAAGTTGCACGGCCCAGATCGCCGAAACTCCAAACAACTGCGGCAGAAAGTCCCACATCGGTGGCATAAAACTGCAAAATGGTAGTCGCGGCCGTCCATACAGAGCCTATAGCCATACCGGCAAGTACCACCACGTTGGGAGAAAAGGATCGAATGGTACAAAGGCCTAAAATCAGCAAGATGGATGCCGTGGAGAACACAAACGCCAACACAGAAGTTGCATAAGGATTGGCACCTACATCGAAACTTTGGATGTTGTTGCCTGTGGACAAAAAGCCTCCAGCGAAAGCAATGATAGAAAGGTTTGCACCAAACACCGCCGCGTTGGAAACACCCAATGTGGAGGGAGATGCCATAGAGTTATTCAGCGTGGACTGCATCACAAGGCCGGCAACCGAAAGTCCTGCGCCGGCAATGATCGCTGCCAGCACCCGAGGTACACGGATCTTCCAGAGGATTCTGCTTTGAGCACCGGTTCCACTGCCCAACAATGCATCCAACGCCTCAGTAAAGGACAGATTGGATGAGCCCACGAATAAACACGCGATGCCAACACAAATCACGGCCAACAGCATTGTGATGATAACGATGGTATTTCGCTTATTTTTCTTTTCCAGTTCTTTAATAGAATTCATCGGGTTTCTTTTTCTCCCTGTAGTCAGTCTGCTTTGGTATTATACTACCGTTTGTCCGCTTGTGTAAGCCCCCAGGGGGGATATTTCGTCCATAAAAGTGTAATAAAAACAAACAGCCGCTGGTTCATAACAGCGGCTGTTAATATAGTTGAATAATCCGATGCGGCATTGCTTTGTGCCAAGTGTCATATTTTATGTACCGGCGGAGCGTTCCTTCTCCGCCTTTTTCGCATCATACCTTTGGTACCATCAGTGACACACTTGACGAAAAATGTACCGTTTATCTGTCGTCACAGTGTTAAAATCGGTTTTTTCGTCCAAGTTCAGTATACCCGTCTGCCATAGATTTATGCAAAATTATTTGTCCAAATGCACATTTAAGTGCGGGTAGGTCATTTCAATATTTTTTTGACGGAAAATATCGATGATGCCCCGGTTAATTTTGTGGTATACGTCCCAGTAATCCTCGGTTTTGACCCACACGCGGACAGTATAACTGATAGCACTGTCACCGTAGCCGGTCAAGGTGGCGAAGGGTGCAGGATCGGTAAGTACGCGATCATCTCGGGCGGATTCCAAAAGCGCGCTGACCACCATATCGGGGTCTGCATCATAAGAAGCGGTGACGTTCACTTCCACCCGGCGGGTGCCGGTGACGGTATAGTTGACAATTTCTGCGGAAACCACAGCATTATTGGGAATGGAGACCAGTTTGTTATCTGCTGTGGTCAAGCGGGTATAGGCAATGCCCACTTCTTTTACAGAGCCGGACTGGCCGGCGATCTCCACATAATCCCCTGCGCTGAAAGGATGGGTATACAGCAGGGTGAATCCGCCGATCACATTGGCCAGCATATTTTGCAGAGCCAGGGAAACGGCCAGAGAAGCCACGCTGGCCAGGGCCACGATGCCGGTGACGTCGATGCCAATGGAAGATGCCAGGATCAGCGCCAGCAAAACATACAAAACTGTTTTTGCCAGGGTTCGGATCAGACTGTGGGCTGCCTTTTCCAGCTTGGACTTTTCCAGAATCTTTTTTAGGGTACGGTTGATAATGCGGATCAGCAGACTTCCGATGACTGCGATAATGATTACCTTAAATACAGTTATCAGCAAAGGCTGCTGGAAGAAAGCGAAAATGCCGTTCCAATTCATATTTGAAACCTCCAAAATTCAGAATGTCACCATTATATCATGGTTTTTGGGGAAATCAAGGCGTTATCTTTTGGAGAATTTGCAAATACCTCTTTCCTATTGGCGGAAGAAATGTTATAATAGAGTAAAATAAGGGAGGTATGGACCATGCACAACATACTGATTTGTGATGATCAACCGGATATTGTCAACGCACTGAAGATCTATTTGACTCCGGAAGGATACAATCTTTTTACAGCCCATACAGGTCTGCAGGCGCTGGAAACGGTAAAAAAGGAAGATATCCATCTGGTGCTTTTAGATATTATGATGCCGGTCATGGACGGCATTACTGCCGCTGCAAAAATCCGGGAAATTTCCAATGTACCCATTATTTTTCTTACTGCCAAATCCGAAACCGAGGACGTTGTCCTGGGATTGAATGTGGGTGCCGACGATTACATTACCAAGCCGTTTGTCCCGGTGGAGGTACTGGCTCGTGTACGCAGCCATCTGCGCCGTTACGACAAATTGGGCAGCCGCATTTCGGAACAGGAAGATGAACTGACTTTGGGGGGCATTGTACTCAACGACCGCACCAAAACTGTGACAGTGGAGGGAGAAGAGGTTGCGTTGACGCCTACGGAGTACAGCATTCTGCGGCTTTTGATGAATCATCCGGGAAAAGTCTATTCCACAAAGGCCTTGTATGAAGCCGTTTGGCAGGAAGCTGCCTTCGGCAGTGAGGGGGCGGTGGCGGTACATATCCGCCATTTGCGGGAAAAGATCGAGATCAATCCCTCTGAGCCCCGTTATCTGAAAGTGGTATGGGGACAGGGTTACAAAATTGAGGGGAGAACCCAATGAAACACACCATAGCGACAAAATTCCTGGCCTTTTTTCTGGCGGCCTGCTCTTTGGTTGCAGTGCTGGTTTGCGGCGGCTATGCGTTGCTGCTGGAACGATACAATCTGTATGAAATCACCCCGGAAGAAAAGTTAGAGCAATGGTATCTGGAAGCCGGTTATCCGGTGGCATGGCGTGCCGCTTCGGAAGCTGCAGCCTTGGGCCCGGGAGAGTGTTCCCAGGCACTGGCGAATCAATTGTTTGGTTTTTCGGAATCCTTGGATAAGGAACACTATTATGTCAGTGTCCGTCAGGGGGACGATGTGGTGCACACCATCTCTGATCCCATACCCGATGGCATTACCTGCCAGTACAGTATTACGCCCCAATATCCCCAGATCGTAAAGATCTATCCGGCATATACCCCCGAAACACAGGGCCCGGGCGCAGGAGAGGGCATGGTGGAGAATCCCGAGGCAACTGCCCCTGCACGTCCGGGTATAGAGCCGGTGCGGATCGAAAAGGTGGATGTATGGGAAGATCTGCAGAAACTGATCTATGAACTGCATTTTTATGATGACGGTCCTACCTATATTGTGTCTGTTACCATGTCGCCGGATGCACTTCGGGATACTTTCCATTCCAATCTGACCAATGTATATCCCTACCGCAATACGCTGATTATGGTTGCAGCGCTGGCGTTGGTGTTGACGGCTGTTTCGGTGGTATACTTGATCTGTGCGGCAGGCAAGACTGCCGAGGGAATCATTTGTCCCGGCGGGCTAAACCGCCTTCCGCTGGATGTCTATGCCGTAGCGGCGTGTTTGGTGGGTTATTGGCCCTTGACGCAGATTCAGACCATTTATGCCAGTTACAACAGCCTGTCCTTCCTTACGGCGAGCTTGCTGGTGATCTATGGCGTGATCGTGGGCCTGCTGGTTTTTGCTCTGATCTTCGCAATTGCTGCACAGGCGAAAGTGAAAGACGGTTACTGGTGGCGGCACTCCGTAATCGGTATTTGTGTGCTTGCGGCTATCAGAGGCCTAGGTGCGGTGCTGCGCAAAATAGATATTATTTGGCAGTGGCTATTGATGATTCTGCTGATGCTGGGGTTTGCGATTTTGTCCTTTGTGATGGCGGTTCTCAATCATTGGGATATGCTGTGGACAATTCTGTTTGCTGTATGTTGTGTTGGTTGTTTGGCGGCCATCGGTTACGGCGGTTGGTGTTTTGGCACCATTGTTGCCGGTGCCCGGAAAATGGCCGGCGGTGATCTGGACCATAAGATCAATACGGACAATATGTACGGAAGTTTCCGGGATTGCGCAGAGCAACTCAATGCGCTGTCGGAAACCACCATGCAGGCGGTGCAGAGTCAGATCCGTTCTGAACGGATGAAGACGGAACTGATTACAAATGTTTCCCACGATATCAAAACACCTTTGACCTCCATCATCAACTTTGTGGATCTTTTGAGCAGACCCCACGGCAAAGAGAATGACAAGCAGTACTTGGAAGTGCTGTCCCGGCAGTCCCTGCAACTGAAAAAACTCATTGAGGACCTGATGGAACTGAGCAAGGCCAGTAGCGGCAATATTCAGGCGAATATCATCACCATGAATGCAACAGAGGCGGTCAATCAGGCTTTGGGCGAATTTTCCGACAAACTGGAGAAAGTGCAGCTGACGCCGGTGTTCTACCCTCCGGAAGAGCCTGTGATGATCGCTGCGGATGGTAGGCTGACCTGGCGGGTGCTTTCCAATTTGCTGAGCAATGCGGTCAAATATGCCACCCCAGGCACCCGGGTATATGTTGAGATCACAAAGGTTGAGGATCGGGTACACCTTTCTATCAAGAATATTTCCAAAGAAGAATTGCGGCTGTCGGCTGAAGATCTACTGGAGCGTTTCGTGCGCGGAGATGCATCCCGCAACCGGGAGGGCAGTGGTCTGGGCTTAAATATTGCCAAGACATTGATGGAAGTGCAACATGGTGCGCTGCAATTGACATTAGACGGAGATCTGTTTAAGGTCACCCTCATATTCCCAGCGGCCTAAAAGCCTACGCCCACCGACGTGTCGGTGGGCGTTCTGCTTGAAAACATTCTGTAAACAGTGATCCGGATGCCTTGTCAAAAGCTACTCACTGGGATATAGTAAAAGTGTAGAAATCTTTCTGCCGGGAGGAGAACCTATGAAAATTCAATTTATTGGCGCCGCTCATGAAGTGACCGGCTCCTGCACGCTACTGGAGGTAGGAGGAAGAAAGTACTTGGTAGACTGTGGCATGGAGCAGGGTATCGATGTTTTTGAGAATGTCCCCCTGCCGGTGGCAGCTGCAGAAGTAGAGGCAGTATTTCTGACGCACGCCCATATTGACCATTCCGGTATGTTACCAAAGCTCTATAAGGATGGTTTTCGGGGAATGATCTACGCTACCCGGGAAACATGCAACCTGTGCAACATCATGCTTCGGGATTCTGCGCATATCCAAATGTCTGAAGCGCAGTGGCGCAACCGTAAGGCACAACGTAACGGAGAAATGCCCATAGAACCAGTCTATGCCCTGGAAGATGCGCTGGGAGCGATCTCTCAATTACGTCCTTGTCAATACGCAGAAATATTGCAAGTGGCTCAGGGAATCGACGTTCGCTTTACGGATGTGGGTCATCTGCTGGGCTCTGCCTGCATTGAACTGTGGCTGACAGAAGGTGAAGAAAAGAGAAAGATCGTTTTTTCCGGTGATGTGGGAAATCTGAATCAGCCGATCATCAATGATCCGCAATTTGTGGAAGAAACAGATTATTTGGTCATAGAATCTACTTATGGCGAGCGACTTCATGAAAAAGTCGGTGACACCATTACCGAATTGGCAAATATCATTCAGCGGACGCTTGACCGAGGCGGTAATGTGGTAATCCCTTCGTTCGCGGTGGGAAGAACCCAAGAGCTGCTATATGCCCTTCGGCAAATAAAAATGCAGAATCTGGTCCACGGGCATGAGAATTTTCCGGTATATGTAGACAGCCCACTGGCAGTGGAAGCAACAGGTATATTTCTGCAGTGTGATTTGACTTGCTTGGATGAACCGACCATGGATCTGGTCAAACAGGGCATCAATCCGATTTGGTTTGACGGTGTGACCCTGTCGGTTTCTTCGGACGAATCCCGTGCTATCAATGAAGATAAGCGGCCCAAGGTCATACTTTCCGCCAGTGGAATGTGTGAAGCCGGCCGGATTCGCCATCATTTGAAGCATAATTTATGGCGGCCGGAGAGCACGGTGCTGTTTGTTGGGTATCAGGCGCAGGGATCCTTGGGACGCAGGCTTCAGGATGGGGTCAAGGAAGTGCGGTTGTTTGGCGAAGATATTGCAGTAAAAGCGGAGATAGCCAGACTTCATGGCACATCAGGCCATGCGGATCAAATGGGACTGGTCCGCTGGTTGGAAGGTTTTCGGAATAAACCCAAGACCGTCTATGTAAATCATGGAGATGACGAATCCTGCAAGGCATTTTGTGCGTTACTGGTACAAAAAGGTTATCATGCTGAAGCCCCGTACAGCGGTACGGAGTATGATTTGATTACGGATACGATGACGGTGTATACGGATTCCAAGCCTGTTGTTCGTCGAGAGAAGCTTACTTCCGGCGGTCAGCGGGCTACGCAGGTGTATAATGAAATGGTAGGGGCTGCGGAAGGCCTTCTGGCGCTGGTAAAGAAACGCAGGGGTTGTACCAATAAGGACAACTCCAGACTTACCGCACAGATTCGTAACTTGATTCATAAGTGGAAGTGATATTGTAAAAGACAGCGTACCCGATACGCTGTCTTTTACGCTCTTGACAGGGGATTTTTCCCATGGTAAAATACATTTGATGCGAAGAACGGAAAGAGTAACGCTTATAAGTTTCTCAGAGAGCCGGGGCCATCGGCTGGAAGCCCGGGCGAAGCGGAAGCGCGAACGTGCGTCCGGGAGCAAAAATTGCATACAAAGCGATAAATGAGAGTGGAACCGCGAGTTTTGATGACCCGCCTCTTGTACAAAACAGTACAAGAGGCGTTTTTTGATTTGAATATGCAAAAATGGAGGAAACCATTATGTATCTATACAATTCTACTACCCATAAGAAGGAACTGTTTGTTCCAAACAATCCCGACCTGGTGAAAATGTATACCTGCGGACCTACGGTATATCACTATGCCCATATCGGCAACCTGCGCACCTACATCATGGAGGACGTGCTGGAAAAGGCCCTGCGCTACACCGGTTATAATGTCAAGCGTGTTATGAACATCACCGATGTGGGCCATCTGGCATCCGATGCGGATACCGGAGAGGATAAGATGCTTAAGGGTGCCAAGCGGGAAAACAAGACCGTTATGGAAATCGCCCAGTATTATACCGATGCGTTCTTTGCAGACTGCGAGAAGTTGAACATCAAGCGTCCGGATGTGGTGGAGCCTGCCACCAACTGCATTGACGAGTATATCGATATGGTGTCTCGACTGCTGGAGACCGGCAAAGCCTACTTTGTGGGAGGTAACGTATATTTTGATACCTCCACATTGGATAAGTACCATGTCTTTGGCGACCATGATGAAGAAGATCTTGCCGTGGGCGTTCGTGAGGGAGTGGAAGAGGATACCAACAAGAAGAATAAGAACGACTTCGTTCTGTGGTTTACAAAGTCCAAATTTGAAGACCAGGCACTGAAGTGGGATTCCCCGTGGGGTGTTGGTTACCCCGGCTGGCATATTGAATGCTCCTGCATTTCCATGAAGCACTTGGGCGAGGATCTGGATATCCACGCCGGCGGTATCGACAATGCTTTTCCACACCACACCAATGAGATCGCCCAGTCCGAAAGTTACCTGGGCCACAAGTGGTGCAACTACTGGTTCCATGTCCATCATTTGAACACCGAAGGTGGCAAGATGTCCAAGTCTAAGGGCGAATTTTTGACAGTTTCTTTGCTGGAAAGCAAGGGTTACGATCCCATGGCCTACCGTCTGTTCTGCCTGCAGAGCCACTACCGCCGGAATTTGGTATTTTCCTGGGAGAACCTGGACAATGCGGTGGTTGCATATGAGAAGTTGATTGCCAAGATCGCTACGCTGAAAAAAGAGGGCGAAGTGGAGCAGGAAGCCTTTGATGGTCTGAAAGAACGTTTTATCAATGCTTTGAATGGCGACTTGAACACCTCTTTGGCTGTGACCGCTGTTTATGATGTACTGAAAGCCAAGTGCAGCGATGCCACTAAGTTGGCGCTGATTGCAGATTTCGACAAGGTGTTAAGTCTGAATCTGATTTCTGCCGCAGAAAAACTGGCCGCCAAGCAGGCGGCCGAAGAGGCCGCATCCGCCGATCCGGAGATCGATGCACTGGTAGCTGCCCGTACCGAGGCTAAAAAGGCCAAGAACTGGGTAGAAGCCGACCGCATCCGTGACGAACTGAAAGCCCGGGGCATTGAGATTATCGATACGCCCCAGGGCGCAAAATGGAGAAAAGTATGAAACTGCTGATCTTAGACGGCAACTCGGTTATTAATCGCGCATATTTTGGTGTAAAGCCCTTGACCAACCGGGAGGGGCTTTATACCCATGCTATTTACGGCTTTTTGAACATTCTGGAAAAGCTGGAGAAAGAGGAACAGCCGGATGCAGTGTGTGTTGCGTTTGACTTGCACGGCCCGACTTTCCGCCATCTGAAATATGACGGCTATAAGGCCACCCGGCATGGCATGCCCGAGGAACTTCGAATGCAGATGCCGGTGATGAAAGATGTGCTCCGGGCGATGAATGTTCCCATTTATGAATGCCAGGGCTGGGAGGCCGACGATGTGATCGGCACTGTGGGCCGCATCTGTTCCAACAACGGCTGGGAATGTGTCATCGCCACCGGCGACCGGGATTCTCTGCAACTGATCGATGAAAATGTCCATGTCAAGCTGGTGATCTCCAAGCCCGGACAGACTACCGCCACCCTCTATACGGAAGAAAAATTCCGGGAGGAGTACGGCTTTGAACCCAAGAAAATGATCGATCTGAAGGCGCTGATGGGCGATTCTTCTGATAATATCCCCGGCGTTGCCGGTGTCGGCCCGAAAACGGCAACGGAACTTCTTCTGAAATTCGGCAGTTTGGATGGGGTGTATGAGAATTTGGACGACGAATCCGTTCGTCCCAAACTTCGGGAAAAACTGGTCAGCGGCAAGGAAAACGCCTATCTTTCCTATGACCTGGCCACCATACGTCCGGAAGCGCCCATTGATTTTGAGCCCAAGGATGCCATTGTTCAGCCTTACAACAAGCCGGAACTGTACGCCCTGTTCCAGCGGCTGGAGTTTGTGAAGCTCATTGACAAATACGGCCTGCGGGGCGCGGCGGCAGAAGCGCCGAAAACCACGGTGGCAGAGGTCAAAAAACTGCCCCGTTGTGAGGAACTCCCTGCGGAGAAACTCCCCTGTGCGGTGTATCTTGCAGAGGACGGCACATTGGGCATCGCCTGGGAAAAGGGTGTGTACACTATGACCCCTATGGAAGTGCAGATGGCCTGCGATTGCCTGTTGGGCCGTTTGGACTGCATTTGCCATGACATGAAGACTACCATGCACCGGTTGGACGAACTGGGATTGTGTTATGGGGACTTTTCCTTTGATACGGCACTGGCCGCTTATGACTTGAATCCTACTTCTTCTGATTATCCCGTATCCAAACTGGCCACCAATTTCCTGGGCACCAGCGTGGAGGACGGGGATGCTGCCGCCTGTGCGGAAGCACTGTGGCAGTTAAAGCCGGTGCTGTCTGCGGAGCTGGAAAAGCAGGGCATGAAAACGCTGTATGAGGACATTGAACTGCCCCTGTGCGCAGTGCTGTACCGCATGGAATGTGCCGGTGTTGCCATTGACCGTCAGCAGTTGGAGCAATTCTCGCAGATGCTTGCTCAGCGCATCGACGACTGTGAAAAAGTGATCTACGGTTATTCTGAGGGCGTTTTCAATATTAATTCCACCAAGCAGTTGGGTGAATTGCTTTTCGAAAAATTGAGTCTGCCCCCGGTAAAAAAGACCAAAACCGGCTATTCCACCAACGCGGAAGTGCTGGAAAAACTCAAGGACAAGCATCCCGTTATCCCGGCGATTATGGACTATCGGATGTTGACGAAACTGAAATCTACCTATGCCGACGGGCTTATGAAAGTCATCGGCGAGGATGGCCGTATCCACACCACATTCCAAAACCTGGTGACGGCTACCGGCCGGCTTTCTTCTACAGAGCCCAATCTGCAGAACATCCCGGTGCGTACCGATTTGGGCGCAGAGATTCGCAAGATGTTCGTGCCGAAACCGGGCTGTGTCCTGGTGGATGCGGACTACAGTCAGATCGAACTGCGGGTGCTGGCCCACATTGCTGACGACACCGTGATGCAACAGGCTTTTATTTCCGGGCAGGACATCCACACCGTTACTGCATCTCAGGTATTTGGAGTTGCACCGGAAAATGTGACAGCCCTGCAACGTCGTCATGCCAAGGCTGTTAATTTCGGCATCGTGTACGGCATTTCGGAGTTTTCTCTGTCCGAGGACATCGGTGTTTCCCGTTGGGAGGCCAGGGACTATATCGACAGTTATTTGGCAAATTACAGCGGTGTACGCAAGTATATGAAGCAGGTGGTGGCCGATGCCAGGGAGACGGGTTTTACCCAGACACTGTTTGGGCGTAAACGTACCATTCCTGAACTGACCAGCAGCAATTTTATGGTTCGCCAGGGTGGAGAACGCATGGCGCTGAACACCCCCATTCAGGGTACTGCGGCGGATCTCATTAAAATGGCCATGATCCGGGTGGACAAGGCGTTACGGGAGAAGTTCCCGGAAGCCAAACTGCTGTTGCAGGTGCACGACGAATTGATCGTAGAATGTCCCGAAAACATCGCCCCGGAAGTGGCAAAACTGGTCAGCCGGGAAATGGAGGGTATTGCGGCCCTGAAAGTTCCGCTGACTGCGGAAGCAAAAATCGGAAAGAGCTGGTATGAGGCCAAATGATTCGATTGGAACAAATGACAGATGCTCATGTTGCCCAAGTGGCAGAATTGGAAAAATTGTGTTTTTCCGATCCCTGGAGCGAAAACAGTGTGGCATCAGAACTGAAAAACATGCTGGCTTTGTGGTTGGTTGCATTGGATGGTGCAACCGTGGCCGGATATATCGGCTCGCAAAGTGTGGGCGAGGAAGCGGATATGATGAATGTGGCGGTGCATCCCGATTACCGTCGACAGGGCATCGCCCGGGAATTGGTGACGGGATTGGTAGTGGCATTGGCAGAAAAAGGTGTTAAAAGCCTTGCCTTGGAAGTACGCCAGTCCAACACCTCGGCCATCGCCCTTTATGAGCAGTTGGGCTTCCAGCAGGTGGGCCTGCGGCCCAATTACTACCGCAATCCCAAAGAGGATGCGCTGATTTTAAAAAAGTTTTTTGACGCTTAATCTCTCGTATATGTCATTCCGAGCCAGTGCTCACACTGGCGTGGGAATCCGTTTTCCCTGCGGCTCTACGAGCCGCCGGCACTGCAGGTGCCGCAAAAGATGCGGATTGCCACACCGGTGACCTCGGGTCACTGGTTTGCAATGACACGGAAACTTGAAACAAGTAGGTGAACCTATGAACATTCTGGCAGTGGAATCTTCTTGCGATGAAACCGCGGTTGCCATCGTGCGCGATGGCAGGGAAGTGCTGTGCGACTGCATCGCTTCCCAGGTGGAACTGCACCGCATTTATGGCGGTGACGTTCCGGAGATCGCTTCCCGGAAGCACATTGAGGCCATTTACGGCCTTGCTGATCAGGCTCTGGCGCAGACCGGGCTGACCCGTAAGGATATTGACGCAGTGGCGGTGACCTATGCCCCAGGTCTAATCGGTGCGGTGCTGGTAGGTGTAAATTTTGCCAAGGCGGCTGCCCTGGCTCTAAATAAGCCCTTGATTCCGGTACACCACATTCGTGGTCACATTGCGGCCAATTATCTTGCCTATCCCGATCTGAAACCGCCTTTTTTATGCCTGGTGGTGTCCGGCGGTCACACCATGATCGCGGAAGTCACGGATTATACGAAAATGCGCATTCTTGGCACAACTTTGGACGATGCGGCAGGGGAGTGTTTTGATAAAGTTGCCCGGGTGTTAGGTATGCCCTATCCCGGCGGTGCGGCTTTGGACAAGGCGGCAAAACAGGGGGATGATACCAAGTACGATCTGCCCCGAAGCAAGCCCGGCGCGAACCCCTATGATATGAGTTTTTCCGGCCTGAAGACAGCGGCGTTGAATCTTATTCACCATGCTGAGCAGGTGGGCGAGGAACTGGATATTCCCAGCCTGTGTGCATCTTTCTCGGCGGCTGTTTCCGATACTTTGGTGCCCAGGGTGGTGCGGGCCATCCAGGAAACGGGGCTGAAAAAGATCGCCATCGCCGGTGGCGTGGCAGCCAACTCCCGGATTCGGTCGGATCTTTTGGCGGCAATGGATAAGTTGGGCGCGACGGTTTACATGCCGCCGCTGAGTCTGTGCGGAGACAATGCAGCCATGATCGGCGCCCAGGCGTACTATGAGTTTTTGGCGGGCAATGTGGCGGATATGCACCTCAATGCCTACGCCACAAAATCCATTCTGGGCGAAACGATATAAAAATGCAGGAGACTCGTAGTTCTCCTGCATTTTTGAAGGCCTTGTATATATGTATACTCATTTTGTATAATTATTATGAAGAATAAAAAATATATTGGAAAAAGGTTAGAAAATACAGGGATCGACTCTTTTCAACACTACAAAATTGGATTTTGGCCCTGTGGAAAACGCTGTGGAAACTGTGAATAATTATTGGATGAGCTGAAAATTATTTGTGTTATGGAAACCATATTCACAATTTGTATTCATAAAATTTTACAACTTTTGATGCAAAAACCGAAAGGAGGAAGGGCGCAATGTTATACCTGGCGACCAAATTGCAGGAAGTAAATTTCGGACAGTTGATGTCGGTTTATGAAGAGGGAAACCGGGAAAATGCGGCGCTGTTTTTCCCGGAACTGCCGGAAGGTCAGCGGATGCTCCAGGCGGAGCAAAGCTTCTACCAGTATCTACAGGAGGGATTCTTTCCGGTAGACAGGGCGGTGTATGCCCTGTGGGTAGAAAAAGGTGTATACGTCAGCGCTCTACGGCTAGAACCCTATGAAGACGGACTCTTGCTGGAAGCGTTGGAAACTGCTCCGGCTCAGCGTAGAAAAGGCTATGCTGAAAAACTGATCCGGGCGGTACAGGAGCAGTTTCCCCAAACAATTTACTCCCATGTGAGCAAAAAGAATACCGCATCCATGAGGGTGCATGAAAAATGCGGATTTCGGCAGGTGCTGGACTATGCCAAATATGTGGATGGTTCTGTGGTCAGAACGGCTGTGACCTTGCGATATCGTTAAGAACACCCTTCCGTTTGGAAGGGTGTTCTTGTACCATTTTCCGTAGGATTGCCGAAATTCTCTAAGACTGGTTTTTCTTGGGAAAGTGTCGACTTTTTCCTGTTGTATCTCCGTTTTCACGTATGTTAAAATGTGGCGGATAAAAAACAAAAGGAGGCGTCCTTATGAGATATTATGAAGATCCCCAAAGGACCAGCGAAAACCGCTTAAAGCCCAGAAGTTACTATATTCCTTCCAATCCGGGAGTGTATACGCTTTTGAACGGGATTTGGCGTTTTAAATACTATACCCGGGATATTGATGTGCAGGCAAACATCGCCGATTGGGACAATATTGATGTTCCTTCTTGTTGGCAGGCACGGGGTTATGAGAATCCCAACTATACCAATATTGACTATCCTTACCCGGTAGACCCTCCTTATGTGCCCACGGACAATCCCTGCGGTGTGTACGAACGGGAATTCGAGATTGGAAACACCGAAAACCGCACCTATTTTGTGCTGGAGGGCGTGGCGTCTTCCGGCCGGGTGTCTGTCAACGGCAAATATGTAGGATTTACCACAGGGAATCATATGCAGGCGGAATTCGACATTACAGATTTCGTGGTCAAGGGTACGAATACTGTTCGCGTGGAAGTTCTGAAGTGGACTTGTGGAAGTTATTTGGAAGATCAGGACTTTTTTCGTTTCAACGGCATTTTCCGGGATGTATATCTGCTTTCCCGTCCCCAGGGACATATTGTGGATATCGATATCCGCACCAAGGGCAACGATATCTGCATCCGTTTCGACGGCAGTGCGAAGATCACCCTGCTGGATCAAGGAAAAGAATTGGAAAGCAAGGAAGCCACCGGCGAAGCAGCATTCCATGTAGAAGATCCCGTTTTGTGGAATGCCGAACAGCCCTATCTGTACGAACTGCGGTTTGAATCCAAAGGCGAGATCATTACCCAAAAGGTGGGCTTTCGCACCATTGCGATTTCTGACAGGTACGAACTGCTGATCAATGGCGTTCCTGTGAAACTACAGGGGGTCAACCACCATGATACCCACCCTACCAACGGCTGGGTGATGTCGGAAGAGGATATTCGGCTGGATCTTCAACAGATGAAGAAGTTGAACATCAACTGCATCCGCACTTCCCATTATCCGCCCACACCGCGATTTATGGAACTGTGCGATGAAATGGGCTTTTATGTGATATTGGAAGCGGATTTGGAAACCCACGGCTTCTGCCACCGCTACGGTAACGAAACGGACAAAACCTCCTATGATGTCCAGTCCATGGACTGGCTGTGCCAACAGCCCCAGTGGCAAAAGGAATTTGTGGAGCGCATGGAACGCACTGTGGAGCGTGACAAAAATCATCCATCCGTCATCATTTGGTCTACAGGAAACGAAAGCGGTTACGGCATCAATCATAAGGCTATGATCGATTGGGTGCACAAGCGTGACGAGTCCCGCCCGGTGCATTGTGAGGATTGCTCCCGAAAAAATGATCCCGACTGGTGGGAAATCTGGGAGGGCCGCACCTTTACGCAGGAAGAAAAGCAGGCGATGTATGCCCAGCGTTTGGATGCGGACATTTTCTCCCGTATGTATATCGACCCAACTGCCTGTGAATATGACGCTACCTGTGCGCAACTGCCTCAGCCGGTTTTCCTGTGTGAATACAGCCATGCCATGGGCAATGGCCCCGGCGACCTGATGGATTATTGGCGCGTGATCGATGCCTATCCAAAACTCATTGGCGGCTGCATTTGGGAATGGGCGGATCATACGGTCATGGAAGACGGAATTTGTAAATACGGCGGTGACTGGGATACGGAATTGGTAGATTTCAGCAACTTCTGCTGTGATGGTCTGGTGTTCCCGGACCGCAGTTTTAAGGCAGGCTCGTTGGAAGCAAAATATGCCTATCAGCCCATGCGCGCTACCTTTGAGGATGGGAAAATCAGCATCCGCAACCGCAATTCTTTTAAAAATCTGTCGGATTACCGTTTCTGCTGGCAGTTGGTTTGCGATGAGGAAACCCTTTGGGAACAGGAAACGGCACTGGACATCCAACCCGGCAAGAGCATTGCGTTGGATATTCCCGGCAATGTGCCGACAGAATGCACTTACGGCTGTTTCGTGAATATGCAACTGCTGGACGAGACCGGCTATGAAGTAGCCCGGGAGCAGATCGATTTGTCCGTGCCTGCAAGAAAACTGGAAACGGTGCAGGCAAGTGCGCATTTGGAAGAAACGGCAATGGAGATCATTGCGTCCGGTGACAATTTTCGCTATACTTTCTCCAAACATTACGGCGTATTCACCGACCTGGAAGCAAACGGTAAGCATCTCATTGATAGCCCCATTCGCTTGAGTGCATTCCGTGCACCCACGGACAATGAACGACAGGTGAAAAATATGTGGATTCGCAACATTGTCAACTATGGCGAAAACCTGGATGCCACCTTTGACAAGATCTATTCCGTCAAGGTTGAGGATGGCGCTATTTTCGTGGAAGGGTCTTTGGCAGGTGTGGCAAGAGCGCCCTATCTGCGGTACAGCCAGTGTATTGCCATTGACACGGATGGACAAATTCAGTTTCAGGTGGATGTCAAACGCAGACCCGGTAGTGTGTGGCTTCAGAGATTCGGCTTTGAATTTACAGTAAGCGATCCCGATGCCGGATTCCGTTATTTCGGCTTTGGCCCGGGTGAGACTTATGTAGATATGCATCACTATGCCCGGTGTGGCATGTGGGGATCCACGGCATCCAAAGAGTATGTCCCTTATATCATGCCCCAGGAGCATGGCAACCACTATGGCGTGCGCTATCTGCAACTGGACAACGGACTGACCATCGTGGCTGACAGGGCGTTTGAAATCAATGTTTCTCAATATTCCACGGAAGAACTGTTCCGTGCCGAACACGCGGTAGAACTT
>JAZOLS010000044.1:0-49206 GCA_045653245.1 Faecousia sp. | reverse complement strand
CTGTATGAACTACCACCATCTTACCATAGAAGAACGCAGTTGTATACGAAAATATTATGTAGAAGGCCTAAGTTATCGAAAAATTGCTCAGTTAATTGGCAGAAGCCCCAGTACAGTCAGTAGAGAGATCAACAGAAACCGCACCCATATGTATGACATTCCCACCTATTATCCCCACACGGCACAAAAGAAGTATCTCCTGCGCCGTTCATACTGTCACAGAGGAATGTTTCATTCTCAAGAGGTCATTTCCTATATCGAGGAAAAACTGCTTGCTACATGGTCCCCGGAGCAAATTGCTTGTACACCAGCACCTATTCCTATGCCGAGCTGGCGCACTATCTATCGCTGGATATATGACAGATATTTACTGAATGGAAATACAAAAGTGTTGCGCCGCAAGGGAAAATCACATGGATCAAAGGAAACACGCGGTAAATTCAGTAAGGGAAAGTCTATTCGTAAAAGGGATAAGAGCGTATACCGTCGAGAAGAGGCCGGTCATTGGGAAATAGATACTGTTGTTAGTGGACAAGGAAAGAGTAAAGCATGTTTTGCTACTTTCGCAGAAAGAAAAACACGCTACTACATAGCTGTAAAAATGCCTGACCGAAAGGCTGCAACTATGGCAAAAACAATTATACAAACGCTATCTGAGTTCCCGCCAGAGCTGGTTAAAACAATAACCTGCGACAGAGGAACAGAATTTGCTAATTGGGCAGAGATAGAACAAGCATTAAATTGCGATGTGTATTTCGCAGATCCATATTGTGCTTGGCAAAAAGGCAGCAACGAAAACAGCAATGGTCTACTCAGAGAGTTCTATCCAAAAGGCAGAAATCTGTCCAGAGTCAGTCCGGCCACACTAAAACGAAACCTGGCGTTGATCAACGCCAGGCCTCGCAAGGTTCTTAAATTCGCTTCAGCACAATACCTTTGGGATCTTGAACTTCAAAAAGTATTGCACTTAGTTTGACAAATCACTTTCAGTAAATAGGGCAGTTCCTGCACCATATCTGTGGGCAACATTCCGTACTGGCCCATTTTTTCTGCGCATCGGTCACCAGCTGCCCCATGAAGCCATGCGGCACAGGCAGTTGCCTTCAAAGGTGCAATCCCCTGCCCCAAAAGGCTGACCAAAATACCTGCAAGTACATCACCGCTGCCGCCTACGGCCATGCCGGGATTTCCTGTGGGATTGATGTAATAATCCTTGCCGTCCGTAATGACGGTTTCGTGACCCTTGCGCAGGATGATGCCCACCAATTCCCTTGCGGCAATCATCGCCCCTGTCAGCCGTTCTTCCTCGATGGCAATGTTAAGGCGACGGAATTCTCCCTCATGGGGCGTGAGAATGGTCGTACCTTTGCGCTCTTTGACCAATTCTGGGCAAGATGCAAGCATGGTAATACCGTCTGCATCCACCACAACAGAGCCTTGGAACTCCCGCATGACCGCATCCAAAACAGCCTTCGTACCTGCGGAAACCCCTAGACCACAGCCAATCAGTACAGCGTCCATTCCTTTCAAATGCTTTCGGATGGCGGGAATCGCCTTGGCGGACAGTTTTCCATCCTCTTCTTGCAATGGAAAGACGATTGCCTCCGTCAGCTTCACCGCCTCGATGGCATAGATGCTTTCGGGCACACCAACATAAACCAAGCCTGCACCGCTGCGCAGTGCGCCCATAGCCGCCAGCGCCGCCGCGCCGGTAAAACCCCGACTGCCGCACAGAAGTAGAATTTTGCCGTAATCGCCCTTGTGACTGTCGGCCTTTCGGTCCGGCAGAATATTCAGAACTTCTTTGTGAGTCAGTTGCATAATTCCTCTCCTGTTTGTTTCGTTTGCCAAATATGAATTTGTTCCACCTGAAGTTATCCTCCGTACCAGCCTTCTTGCAGCCTTACGCTTACAGCAATTCCGTCCTCAAAATATATTTCATACCAAAGGGAATTGTCATAGCTCATAATCAGCTCGGGGGTATTATCCCGAATCTTATATACGCCACAGAACATATCGCCTACTTCATTACGGCGCACGACAGAAAACTCACCATATTCTTCAATTATTTCTTCAGCTGTATTACCAATAATAAAGCGGTCATTATATTTATAGTAAGTTGGGTGATAATACCAAAATATTCCGATTGACAACGCCAAAACAATGATAGCACAAATAGATGTGATAAGTATTTTCTTTTTCATCTTAGTTGCCTCCGTTCGCCAAATTCAAGTTTCTCTACCAAAATTATACTTCAACGCCAAGGGGAAATCAAGCGATTATGCCTCTTGCATTTGCCTTATTCTACCTTGTCTTCATGAAATGTAACATTTGATATCGTAGGGGCGGTCTGCGACCGCCCGCGGGCGAACGCAGTTCGCCCCTACATTAAAAATACAAATACCCCTTGCTTTTTCCTATTAAATATGTTAGTATACATCTGTTATATGCAAAAAGCAGAGATTGGGCTGCCTTGTGTTGGTTTGCGTTTTCAGCGAAAGCGGGATGGTGAGAGCCGCTTGCGTGCAATGCCGGGCCTTCTCCCATGAGCCGCCGCCTGAAGAATAAGTAGGGTGCGCCGGGTGATCCCGTTACAGGTCTATGGTGTGTTTGCACCGAAAAGCTGCGCTTATTGAAGCGAATTGCGGGTGGTACCGCGGAAGGAATGCCTTTCGTCCCGATTGTGGGATGGAAGGTTTATTTTTTTAGCTGCCAAAAAGTAGTGTCATTCCGAGCCAGTGTGGTGCTCCGCGCAGCGGATCTCCAATCTGAATGATTGCCGGTGGCAATCATACCGCAATTTTGCACACTGGCGTGGGAATCCGTTTTCCTTGCGGCTCAAAGAGCCGCGTGGCACCGATGGTGCCACAAAAGATGCGGATTGCCACACCAGTGACATCGGTCACTGGTCCACAATGACAGGTTTTGCGACACACTATTATTATACAACCTTTTAGGAGGAAACCGATATGAAACAACAACTGGAAAATATCCGCATGCAGGCTTTGGCCGCGCTGGATGCTGCTGAAACTCCGGCAGCCCTGGAAGAACTCCGGGTCAGCCTTTTGGGCAAAAAGGGCGAACTGACTGCCGTTCTGAAGCAGATGGGCAAGCTCACTCCCGAAGAGCGCCCCATCATGGGTCAGGTTGCCAACGCTGTCCGCGCGGACATTGAGGCCAAGCTTGAAGAGCGCAAGACCATCATCAATGCCGCTGTGCTGGAGCAAAGATTAGCCAGTGAGGCCATCGACGTTACCATCCCCGGTGACGAGGTGGCAATGGGCCATGAGCATCCCATGAACCAGGTGCTGCAGCAGATCAAGGATCTGTTCGTCGGCATGGGTTACACCATCGTGGACGGCCCTGAAGTGGAACTGTCTGACTACAACTTCACCAAACTAAACACCGAGGAGGGTCACCCTGCTCGTGACCGCAGCGACACCTTCTACTTTACCGATGACGATTCCGTGCTTCTGCGTACTCAGACCAGCTCCATGCAGATCCGTGTCATGGAAAACGCAAAGCCCCCCATCTGCATTCTTGCTCCCGGCCGTGTGTACCGCAAGGACGAAGCAGATGCTACCCACTCCCCCATGTTCCATCAGATCGAGGGTCTGGTGGTGGCCGAGGACATTACCATGGGCAATCTGAAGAGCGCCCTGGTTACTGTGATGAAGCAGATCTATGGACAGGATGCGGTCATGCGTTTCCGTCCTCACCATTTCCCCTTCACCGAGCCCAGCTGCGAAATGGATATGCAGTGCCATAAGTGCCACGGCACCGGCGAAGTAGACGGCGCTGTCTGCTCCACCTGCCACGGTGAGGGCTGGATCGAGCTGTTGGGTGCCGGTATGGTGCACCCCAAGGTTCTGTCCGGTTGCGGCATTGACCCCGAGAAGTACTCCGGTTTTGCCTTCGGCATGGGCCTGGGGCGTATGGCAATGGGCCGTCTGAAGATCACCGACCTGCGTCTGATCTTCGACAACGATGTGCGGTTCCTGAATCAGTTCTAAGGAGGGATAGACATGAAACTCAACAGAAAATGGCTGAACGAGGAGTTCGTGGACCTGTCCCACGTCTCCGATAAAGAATATGTAGAGACCATGACCATCTTCGGTCAGAAGGTGGAAACCTGGGAGCGCATGGATGCCGAGATTAAGAATGTCATTGTTGGTAAGGTGGTTTCCATCGTCCGCCACGAGAATTCCGATCACATGTGGGTCTGCCAGGTGAATGTAGGTGGCGAAGAGCCAGTCCAGATCGTCACCGGCGCACAGAACGTGAAGCAGGGCGACCTTGTTCCCGCTGCGCTACACAATTCCTACCTGCCCGGCGGCGTGCACATTACCAAGGGCAAGCTCCGTGGCGAGGTCTCCAACGGCATGCTCTGCGGCCTTGAGGAACTGGGTCTGACTTTGAACGACTACCCCAACGCCATTCTGGACGGTATTTGGATTCTGAACGATGAAGATTGCAAGGTCGGCGATGACATCAATAAAGTCATCGGCAACGATGATACCATCGTAGAATTTGAGATCACCAATAACCGCCCCGACTGCTACTCCATCATCGGCCTGGCCCGGGAATCTGCGGCTGCTTTTGGCCTGCCCATGAAGCACCACGAGCCTGTTGTCAAGGGCAGCGATGCCGGTTCTATCTATGAAAAACTGGATGTGGAAGTGCCTGCCACCGAGCTGTGCAATCGCTACACATCCCGGATGGTCACCTATGTGAAATTCGGCCCGTCTCCCAAGTGGCTGCGCCAGCGTCTGCGCGCCAATGGCGTGCGGCCCATCAATAATATCGTTGATATCACCAACTACGTGATGCTGGAATACGGCCAGCCCATGCACGCTTTTGGCTACCGGTATGTTTCCTCCGGAAAGATCGTGGTGCGGGAAGCAGTCGAGGGCGAAACTCTCACCACTTTGGACGGCAATGTGCGGAATCTGAAGGCCGGTATGCTGGTGATCGCTGACGACGAGCGTGCAATTGGTCTTGCAGGCATCATGGGCGGTGAAAACTCTGAGATCATGGACGATACCACCACTGTCGTCTTTGAATCTGCCAACTTCAACGGCACTTCCATTCGTCAGACCGCCCTGGCACTGGGTATGCGTACCGATGCTTCCGGCAAGTTTGAAAAGAATATCGATCCCATGATGACCGTTCCCGCTGTGGAGCGCGCCTGTGAACTGGTGGAACTGCTGGGCTGCGGCGATGTCATGGATGGCATTATCGATGTGCTGAACTACGTTCCCGAGGCAAGAACTGTCAAGCTTGAGCCCGAGAAGATCAATAATCTTCTGGGCACTGACATTTCCCGTGAGGATATGGTCAAGTATCTGAACAATCTGGAAATTCCCGTAGAGGGCGATGACATTCTCGTCCCCTCTTTCCGTCCCGATCTGGTGCATATGGCGGACATTGCTGAGGAAGTGGGCCGTTCGTTCGGTTACAACGAGATTCCCACCACCGAACTGAAAATGGCTACCCAGGGCGGCTATTCCCCCATGATGCTTCTGGAAAGCAAGGCAGGCAATCTCTGCCGTAGCCTTGGCTTCAATGAGATCATCACCTATTCTTTCGTCTCCCCCACTATTTTCGATCAGATCCGCCTGAGCCAGGATTCTGTCCTGCGCAATGCTCTGCGGATTCAGAATCCCCTGGGCGAGGATACTTCCATCATGCGTACCATTGCCCTGCCTTCCATGCTGGACATTCTCGCACGGAACAGCGCATACCATAACAAATCCGCAAAACTCTATGAGATGGCCAAGATTTATCTGCCTGTAGAGGGTCAGACTCTGCCCCAGGAGCCCAAGATGCTGGTTCTCGGCTCTTACGGTGCCAACGCAACTTTCTTCTCCCTCAAGGGCGAACTGGAAGCCATCTTCAATGGCCTGCGCATTCAGAAGGCAACTTACACTGCCGTGAAGGACAATCCTTCCTATCATCCCGGCCGTTGTGCTAAGGTAACTGTCGGTGGCGAAGATGTGGGCTTCATCGGCCAAGTGCATCCTTTGGTTGCACAGAACTACGACATTGACGGTGATGTTTACTGTGCTGAGATTAACTTCACCAAACTCTTTGATCTGCAGATGCCGGATGCCACTTACACCCCCCTGCCCAAGTATCCCAGTGTTAACCGCGACCTGTCCTTCCTGTGCGATGAGGCTATTACTGTTGCGGATGTAACCGATGTAATCAACGCATCTGCCGGCAAACTCCTGCGTGGTGTGAAACTCTTCGACATCTATCGCGGCACGGGCATTCCCGAGGGCAAGAAGAGCATGGCGTTCTCCCTGGAGCTTCGTGCTGATGACCGCACATTGACCGATGCCGATTCCGAGGGTGTCATGTCCAAGGTGCTGAATGCCCTGAGCGAAAAACTTGGCGCAGTGCTTCGATAAAACATCTGTTCACAAAAAATTTCAGAACAGGTCTTTACACTTCGCTGTTTTTGGGATATAATACCACTATCACCATTAGGAGGTCGAAATCATGACGGACCAAAGCACACAAAAATTCACAGTCCCCTGCGACGACAGGGACAGCATGCGCCGGATCCTGCGCACGGTGTTCGACGCTCTGCAGGAAAAGGGTTACAATCCTGTCAATCAGATCGTTGGTTATCTGCTGACGGAAGATCCCACCTATATCACCAACTATAACAATGCACGGAGCATGATCTGCAAACTGGATCGTGACGAATTGTTACAGGAACTGGTGCGGCAGTATCTTGCCTAAGTCATCGCCAAGAGGCTTTTGCCACGGCAAAAGCCTCTTGTTTTTACAAATTAAATAACTTCATACTCCCCTCCGTCTTACAAAATCCAAAACCCGAAACTGGCAAATATTTGAAATAGTTTCAAAAGTGTTGACATTTTGGTTACAAAGTGTTACAATCTGATCATCGTTTACAGGAGGCAACCGAAATGGCTGATGAAAAAGTTCTCACCTATAAGGGTCATCCGCTGATGCGGAAGGACAATTTGATCTACTACGGTTCCATGGCGGACTCCCACATCATCATGCTTCAGATCCTGGAGACCAAGAAGGTCGGCGATCTGGATGTGGCCACCAAGGTATCCGTTCAGCTGCAACTTACTGATCCCGCTGCCAAGAGCCGCGATCGGATCGTAAAGAAAGGCGAAAAGGACGGCCTGTACACAGCGTTGGATTTTGGCTGTGTTTGGCTGGAGCGTGCACTTGCAGGCAAATAAATTTTTCTCGTAAGACGGAGGGCAACGTATGAAGCGTATTCATCGCGCTGCCAGTTTCCTACTGGCAATTTTTCTTTTTATAGGCATTACCGCACCTACGGCTAAGGCCGCAGATCGGCACTTGAAAAACGGAATCGGTTTTGTTACCGCTTCCTCGCTGCGGCTTCGCAGCAGCGCATCAAGTAGCAGCGCGACTTTGGACTATGCACCCGGCAACGATATTGCTGTTATTTTAGGAAAGTCCGGCAGTTGGTACAAGGTAAATTACAATCTTCAAATCGGTTACATGCATCAGGATTACCTGGAGTATACCACCCGGGAAAACGGTGAACTGGGCTACGGCATGATCAACGGCAACAACGTCAAGGTCCGCAGCGGTCCCGGTACCAATTACCCCATTTTAACTGCCGGATATAAAGGCGACAAGGCTTACATCATTGGCATTAACAATCAATGGTTCAAAGTCATTTTCGGTGAGCACATTGGCTACATCCGCAGTGATTATGTGGATCTGACGGAAGTTCCCTACGAAAATCAGGATTCTTCCAAGACTCCCCTGTTCTTCCGGGGCGGCGTCTCTACCGGCATCAAACCCAGTCCCGAGGCGCTTCATGGCAGCACCGGACCTACCCTGGCAAACAAAATTATTCAAACAGCCAAGAAGTACATCGGTGTTCCCTACAAGTGGGGCGGCACTACACCCAAGGGTTTTGACTGCAGTGGATTTGTACAGTATGTATTCAATGCACACGGAATTACCATTCCGAGAACCAGCAGTTCCCAGTACTATGAGTTAACGCGCAAAGTGTCCAAATCCGATCTTCAGCCCGGCGATCTGGTATTCTTCAATACCAGCGGTAAAGGTGTTTCCCATGTGGGAATGTATATTGGCAACGGGCAGTTTATTCACTCTGCCGCCAGTAAAGGAATTGTAATTGCAAATCTGTTCAGCAATTACTGGATGAATCTCTATCTCGGCGCACGCCGGGTACTGTAAACGAATAACGGCCATTGGCTACTTTGCCAATGGCCGTTTTGCTTTATCGATTTTCGTGTTCAATGAGTTTCCAGGTAGCATCGATCAAATTCTGGAACATGGGATTTTCCATGGCCTTGATCACAAAACTCTGCCGGGGGGAGTTGATGTCCTCACCGGAGATCTGGAACATACCGTACCGGTCGCACAGTCCGCGCAGGCGCTCCAACTGAGCCGGCGTGTTCCGGGTGGGCATGTAGGTCACGGACTTCACGCCCTCTTCTTTCAGACATTCAAACACATCTTCCAGGTAATCGTCCTCAAATTTCTGCGCCTTCTTATCGCCGGTGACGCTATCGCCCACGTCACCCAAATAGGCATAGCATAGGAATGCATCGATCTCATTGCACAGTTTGACCATGTCGGGCAGTTTGGGACATTCATCGGCGGCATCGATGAAGATCTGGGGCACAAATGCACTTTTGAGAATTCCCAAAAGATCGTACTCATAGAAGGGATATTCGGTATCCAGCATCTGATTCGTCTGCTTTTCAGACAGTTTCAGGCCCATTTCTGCCAACTTGTCCACCATTGCCTGGCCCTTACCCACCTGCTGTACCAACTTGATCGCCAGTGCATACATCAGATGACGTTCCGTAACACCACCGTTTTCCTTTGCCATAGACAGGGGCAGTACATCCTTGTCGTAATCCAGTGCAATGCCAGGCAGAAGTGCGTTGATTTTCTCGATCATCTTGCGGTTGCGCACATGACGGGCTGCCTGGTAAGGACGGAAGAATTCCGTCAGCACACGGATCTTATCGTGAGGCACGCCCTGGATGGTCATATAGCTGACGCCCACCTGGTCGGGATTGTTGGTACGGCGACCCTCCAGGCGGGTGCCGTCCATGGAAATACGGGCTTCCATACCGATGGTAACAGGCATTTCCACCAGTTTTGCTGCCTCCAGGAACTCCTCTGCACCGGAGATGGAATCATGGTCAATAATACCGGCGGTGCACAAGCCCTCCATACGGGCAGCATAAACAGCCGCTGTAGGAGAGTAGGGCGAGAAAGAATAAGTAGTATGAATATGGTTGTTGATGTACTGAGGAACCATGGGCGGAAAAACGGTGGTCTTCAGCACTTCGGCCAAATTTGCCAAACGCGCTTCCTTGGTAGGCGCATTCAGCTTGTTCAAAATTGCAATATCGATCACGGTTTCTACCTCAGTTCAGCATGACCTGTCCACCGGTGACAGGAATGGCCTGGCCGGTCTCGTACTTCTGCTCCACACAGTACATAACAGCACGTGCCACGTCCAGGGGCAGACATCCGCGGTTCATGGGCACCTTAGCCTCATAGAAGCGGCGGACATCGTCCACAGTCTTTGCACCGGGAACTTTACCGGCCTCCAGGTACTGCACAAACAGACCGCGTACAGGATCGCTCCACAGAGGGCCATCCAGGTAGTTACCGGGGCAAATGGCGTTGACCTTAATGTTATGTGCACACAGTTCCAGTGCCCAGCTCTGTACCAGACCGATGGCGCCGAACTTAGAAC
The DNA here is from genome assembly GCA_045653245.1 of Faecousia sp. Taxonomy (GTDB): domain Bacteria; phylum Bacillota; class Clostridia; order Oscillospirales; family Oscillospiraceae; genus Faecousia. Next base: position 39,440 of record JAZOLS010000044.1, on the reverse strand, counting down.
CTGCATAGGCAAAGTTCTTGTTGGAGCCCTCCAGGCCGGACTTGGAGGACATGGCAATAATATCAAACATGGCATCGGGATCTGCTTCGTGCTGTGCTTCCATGATGATTGCAGCATACTTGCAGGTGAGGAACAGACCGGTATAGTTGATGGCAGTGACAAAGTCCATATCCTTCTTTTCAAAAGTTGCCAGAGGGCCGGAACGGACAACACCTGCATTAGCAATCATCAGATCCAGGCCGCCAAACTTCTCCACCGTCTGCGCCACCAGGTTTGCAACGCTCTCTTCATCGGATACATTCACCGCAATGGCGCAGGCACGCTCGCCCATTTCCTCGGCAACCTGCTCAGCCAGGGGCTGATTCATGTCCGCAATGACAATGGTAGCACCTTCTTTATACAATTCCTCGGCAATGCCCTTGCCGAAACCCTGGGCTGCACCGGTCACGATGGTGATCTTGCCGGCCAGTCGACCCTGCCCTGTGGGACGGTTGTGAATATTCTGCTTGGCAATTTCCTGCCACTTGGTCATGTCTACACTCATAGGTATGTCTCCTTACTTCTGATATTTGTGCTGTTTTTCCGAAAAACCTCGGACATGGTAATTATAGCATGCCATGTAATAAAAAGGAAGAGCAAATTCCGTGAAATTTCAAAAAGAGGACGGCAAAACCGTCCTCTTTCAGATTCAGATATTCAAAGTTGCCTGGTACAGGGCGCAGAATTTGCGGTACTTTTCCTCGTAATGCGCAGATGGATTCGGCGTGTATTCCGCTTTCATCGTCACACAAGCCGCAACTGCCGCTGCATAATCCGTGAAGAGTCCCTCGGCAACTGCACCAATCATAGCCGCCCCCAAACAGGCTGCCTCCTGCTCTTGGGGAATCTTTACCGGGATGCCGGAAATATCCGCCCACATCTGACACCAAACGGCACTCTTCGTACCGCCCCCCACAGCCAAAATGCTGTCACAGGGCAGATCGGCATCCTTCAAAGCTTGACAGTTTTTCCGGAGCAAGAATGCAACACCTTCCATGACCGCCCGGGCCATATCGAAACAGTCATTGCTCTGTCGCAAGCCCCAGAATACGCCGGTGGCATTTGCGTCAAACTCGGGAGCATTCGTGCCAACCAAATACGGCAGGAACATCACCTGACCGCAGCCATCCCGTTGGGCAAGCACCCGGTTCAGTTCGCCATAATCCACCTGAGGCATACAGGTACGGCGGAACCACTCCAGGCTGACACCGCCACTGGAGGCCACAGGAAGCAACACATATGTATCCGGCAGGAATCCGTAATGCACCGCCACGTTTTCACTCAATTTAGACCGGTCCGGAGCCATGGTAGCCAGTGCCATCACGGTACCCATGGACAGGTTGATGCCGCCGGGACAGATATTGCCCGTACCAACCATAGCCGCAAAATGGTCCAGCGTACCGATATTGACCACCGCTTCCTTGCCTGCACCGATTCGCTCAGCAATCTCAGGCAACAGGATTCCTGCATCGGTACACGGCTCTGCCAATGCAGGGAGTTGACCTTCCGATACACCGATGGCACCCAGCATTTCCTGCCAATAACACTTCTTGTAAATATCAAAATACAGGCTGAATGTAGCAATGGACATATCCGCCATTTTTACCCCTGTAAGGTAGAATACCACATAATCTTTCAACAACATATAGGTAACAGTATTGGCGTATACATCCGGTCTGTGCTTTTTCAGCCACAGGATCTTGGTAGCCGGCCATGTGGGGCAAATTTCCATCTGGCCGGTGGTCTTATATACCGTATCCAGCGCAAACTGCTTGGAAAGGGCTCCACATTCCTCAGTAGAGCGCTCATCCATCCAGGAGATGGCATTCATGAGTGGCTTTCCGTCCGCACCCACGCAGACCAGAGATTCTGCCTGACCGGTAAAAGAGATGCGGCGCAGTGCGTTTCCATCCTTACCTTCCATCAACCGGCCCAACATCCCGGTCAGATTCTCACAGTAATCCAGAGCATCAAATTCTACAACGCCGCCGTCGCGCAGATACTCCACCGGATGGCTCAAACATTTCAGCATCTGAAAGTTCCCGTCATACAGGGCAACTTTAATATTTGTGCTTCCAAGGTCTACACCTATAAACAATTTTTCCATTTCGCATCACCTGTTTCTTGTTTTCTACGAGTCATTATAGCAAAAAGAAATTCAAGTTGCAATTCTTTTTTAAAAAGGGAGAAAGGTGTGGGATTTTCTTGGAATAATGGTTGACTTATGACCTGTGAAATGGTAGAATGATTCCATTCATATGCACAACACGATGATGAAAACCAGTACACATCCAAACGCTTTCTCAGAGAACTGCCGGTAGGTGCAAGGCAGTGAAAGTTGGGGTGTGGAATTCCTTTCGGAGTGGCTTTGCTGAATGAGATCACAGGCATATATGCGGACGCAAAATATATTTGGGATCTCAATAGTAGGCGAAGACGGGGAATGCCCGATACAGCATGCGGCCCTACTTGGGGCCCACGAGGCCGCGTTAAGCGGTAAACTGAGGTGGTACCACAGGAATTTCTTGTCCTCTGCTGTTTGGCAGAGGGCTTTTTGTTTCGTATGCAGGAGGAACAATATGATCATTACAGATTTACTGGAAAGAAATGCACGACTCTATGGCCAGGAAACCAGCCTGGTGGAGATCAATCCTTCCGAGGAGCGCGACCGGGCGGAAACCTGGTGGGAATTTAATCTGATTGAAAGCGCTGACCCGGATGCTCCCTACCGCCGGGAAATGAGCTGGAAAGATTTTGACCGCAGAGCCAACCGCTTTGCCAATCTTCTTCTGAGCCGTGGCGTGAAAAAGGGCACAAAAGTTGCTATTCTGTTGATGAACTGCCTGGAGTGGCTGCCCATTTATTTTGGCATTCTCAAGGCAGGATGCCTTGCTGTTCCCATGAACTTCCGATACGCCAGCGACGAGATTCAGTATTGCCTGGATCTTGCGGATGTAGAAGTGTTGGTATTTGGCCCGGAATTTATCAGCCGTATGGATACCATTTACAAGGATATTCCTGAAGTGAAGATGCTCTTCTTTGTGGGTAAGGATGCCCCGGAATATGCTGAGGACTGCATGAGTCTGATGAACTTCTGTTCCTCCAATGTACCCCCCATTGCGTTGACAGAGGACGACGATGCCGCCATCTACTTCTCTTCCGGCACTACCGGCTTCCCCAAAGCGATCCTCCACAAGCACCGCGCGCTGATGCACTCCTGTCTGACAGAGCAGAATCACCACAGTCAGACAAGGGATGATGTATTTCTATGCATTCCTCCCCTGTACCATACCGGCGCTAAAATGCACTGGTTCGGCTCTCTACTATCCGGTTCTAAAGCTGTACTGCTCCGGGGCGTCAAGCCCGAGTGGATCCTGCGCGCTGTTACAGAAGAGCGCTGCACCATCGTTTGGCTGTTGGTGCCCTGGGCGCAGGACCTTCTGGACGCCATCAGTGATGGACGTGTGGATCTTGCCCATTACCGCTTGGCGCAATGGCGGCTGATGCACGTAGGCGCACAGCCTGTCCCCCCCAGTCTGATCCGCCGTTGGCTGGAAGTCTTCCCCCATCATCAATACGACACCAACTACGGCCTGTCCGAGTCCATCGGCCCTGGCTGTGTCCACCTGGGTGTGGAAAATACCCACAAGGTTGGTGCCATCGGCATGCCCGGTTATGGCTGGGAAACCCGGATCGTGGATGAACAGGGCAAGGATGTTCCGGCCGGCGATGTGGGTGAACTAATTGTCAAGGGCGACGGTGTCATGTGCTGTTACTATAAGAATCCTGAGGCAACTGCCGAGGTTCTTAAGGGCGAATGGCTCTTTACCGGCGATATGGCGCGTTTGGACGAGGATGGCTTTATCTACCTGGTAGACCGCAAGAAAGACGTGGTCATTTCCGGCGGCGAAAATATTTATCCCGTTCAGATTGAAGACTTCCTGCGCACCTTTGATAAGATCAAGGATGTGGCAGTTATCGGCCTGCCGGATGCCCGTCTGGGTGAAATCACCGCCGCAATCATCGAATTGAAAGAAAATGAGACCTGCACGGAAACCGAGATCAACGAATTCTGCAAAGCTCTGCCACGGTATAAGCGGCCCAAGAAGATCTTCTTTGTCACCGTTCCCCGTAACCCCACCGGCAAGATTGAAAAGCCGGTGCTCCGTGAAAAATACTGCCATGGCCGTCTGGTCGAGGTGCAGATCACAGGCTGATCTTCAGCGCAAAAGAAAGAAGGAATACATATGGATCTTGCTATCAAGATCGTAATGCTGATAATTTTCTTTGGAAGCATGATCGGAATCGGCATATACTGCCGCAAAAACTCCACAGATGTAAACGGCTTTGTTCTGGGCGGACGGAGCGTTGGCCCTTGGCTCACCGCATTTGCCTACGGAACTTCTTATTTTTCCGCCGTGGTTTTTGTGGGCTATGCCGGCCAGTTCGGCTGGAAATACGGCATCGCCGCCACCTGGGCAGGCGTCGGCAACGCAATCATCGGCTCACTGCTTGCCTGGGCTGTTTTGGGCCGGCGCACACGGGTAATGTCCCAGCATCTTGGCAGCGCCACTATGCCCCAGTTTTTCGAAAGCCGCTTTAACAGCAAAGCCCTGAAACTGGCCGCATCCGTAATCATCTTCATTTTCCTGATTCCCTATACCGCATCGCTGTATAATGGCTTGAGCCGCCTGTTTGGCATGGCGTTTAACATTGACTATTCCGTATGTGTCATCGTCATGGCGGTTTTGACTGCCGTTTACGTCATTGTAGGTGGTTACATGGCCACCGCCATCAACGATTTTATCCAGGGCATGATCATGTTGGTGGGAATTATTGCTGTGGTCATTGCTGTTCTGAACAACCAAGGCGGTTTTATGGAAGCGATTGAAAAACTTAGTCAAGTGACTGATCCTGCTGTATCCACTGAACCGGGTGCATTCACTTCCCTGTTTGGCCCCGAGCCCATGAGCCTCATGGGTGTGGTGCTTCTAACAAGCCTTGGAACTTGGGGACTTCCCCAGATGGTACAGAAATTCTACGCCATCAAGGACGAAAAGGCCATCAACAAAGGCATGATCATTTCCAGTATTTTTGCCTTGGTGGTTGCCGGTGGATGCTACTTCCTGGGCGGTTTTGGCCGTCTGTTCTCAGATAAGTTGGACATTGCCGCTAACGGCTTCGACTCTATCATCCCTACCATGCTGTCCGACCTCTCTCCATTACTCATTGCGGTTGTGGTGATTTTGGTGCTGTCCGCATCCATGTCCACCCTGTCCTCTTTGGTGTTGGCTTCCAGTTCCACACTGACCTTGGATTTCATCAAGGGAACGGTTATCAAGAATCTGAGTGAAAAAAAACAACTTCTTCTCATACGGATCCTGGTTGCTGTTTTTATCGCCATTTCCGTAGTGATCGCCATTGTTCAGTACAACTCCAATGTCACTTTCATTGCCCAACTTATGGGCATCAGCTGGGGTGCATTGGCAGGCGCATTTTTAGCACCGTTCCTGTACGGTCTGTACTGGAAACGGGTCTCCAAACTCTCTGTTTGGATCTGTTTCGGTTTCTCTACCGCGGTGATGCTTGCGAATATGCTGGCAAAACAACTCTTCCCGCCCATTCTTCAATCACCCATCAATGCCGGTGTATTTTGCATGATTGCCGGATTGGTGATCGTACCTATTGCAAGTTTGATTTCTAAAGCGCCTGAAAAAGAACATTTGGAGAAAGTCTTCTCCTGCTTCAATAAATCTAAGGAGGAAGCAACATGAAACAGTTAATGCTGGGCAACGAGGCTGTTGCCCGTGGATTATACGAGGCCGGATGCGCTTTTGTATCCAGTTATCCCGGTACTCCCAGCACGGAGATCACCGAGGCCATCGCCAAATACCAGGAAGTCTACGCAGAGTGGGCCCCCAATGAAAAAGTGGCTATGGAATCTGCCTTCGGCGCATCCGTTGCCGGCCGTCGGAGTTTCTGCGGCATGAAGCACGTGGGCCTCAATGTGGCCGCTGACCCTCTGTTTACCATTTCCTACACCGGTGTCAATGCCGGTATGGTCATCGGTGTTGCCGATGATGCAGGTATGCATTCCTCTCAGAACGAGCAGGATTCCCGGCACTATGCCATGGCGTCCAAGATCCCCATGCTGGAACCTGCGGATTCTGCAGAAGCCCTGGCCTTTGCCAAACTGGCCTACGACCTGTCCGAGAAGTTTGATACGCCCGTTCTGCTCAAAATGTGCACCCGTGTGTCCCACTCTCAAAGCGTTGTAGAGACCGGCGACCGGACGGAAGTCCTCAAAGAATACGAAAAGGACATCCCCAAGTATGTCATGATGCCCGGTAACGCCAAAAAGCGCCATCCTGTTGTGGAAGCACGGACTCGTGCGCTGGTAGACTATGCAGAAACTGCGGACATTAACCGCATCGAAGCAGGCAGATGCAACGCCATGGGCTTCATCACCTCCTCCACTTCCTATCAGTATGTGAAAGAAGTGTTCGGCGATCAGTATCCTGTTATGAAATTGGGCATGATCTGGCCCATGCCGGAAAAGAAGATCGCAGATTTTGCCGCATCTGTGGAAAAATTGGTGATCGTGGAAGAACTGGATGGCTTTATCGAAGCACATTGCAAGAATCTGGGCATTGCCTGTGTAGGCAAGGACACTTTCTCCTGCATTGACGAACTGAGCCAAAATAAGGTTGCTGCCGCTATGGATGCTCCTGTCCAGCCCGGTATCGCACTGGATTCTGCTATCCCCTCCCGTCCCCCTGTTATGTGCGCAGGCTGCCCTCACAGAGGCCTGTTCTACACACTGAAAAAGAACAAAGTCACTGTCCTGGGTGATATCGGCTGCTACACTTTGGGCGCTGTAGCCCCCCTGCAGGCTGTGGACACGGTTATTTGCATGGGCGCATCCGTATCCGGCATTCACGGCTTCTGCAAGTCTCAGAACGGCGCAGCGGATAACAAGACTGTTGCCGTCATCGGTGACTCCACTTTCATGCACTCTGGCATCACCGGCCTGGTGAACATGGCCTACAACGAATCCAACGCAACCGTCATCATTGTGGACAACTCCATCACCGGCATGACCGGTCACCAGCAGAACCCCACCACAGGCTTCAACCTCAAGGGTGATCCCTGTGCGAAAATCGATTTGGAAACTCTGTGCCATGCCGTTGGCATCAAGCGGGTGCGCGTGGTGGATCCCTACGATCTTGAACAATGCGACACCGTTCTGAAAGAAGAACTGGAAGCCCAGGAGCCTTCCGTCATCATTTCTCGCCGTCCCTGCGCACTGCTGAAATATGTCAAACACAAGGCACCTTTGGCTGTGGATGCAGACAAGTGCGTGGGCTGTAAGGCCTGTATGAAGATCGGCTGTCCTGCCATCAGCATCATTGACGGCAAAGCAAAAGTAGATGCAACCCAATGTGTGGGCTGTGGCGTTTGCCAGCAGCTGTGCAAATTCGACGCATTGACGGAGGTATGATCATGAAAACAAAGAATATTATGATCGTTGGCGTAGGCGGTCAGGGTAGTTTGCTGGCTTCCAAGCTGTTGGGACGACTTCTGCTGAGCCGTGGCTATGACATCAAGGTCTCGGAAGTCCATGGCATGAGCCAGCGCGGTGGCAGCGTTGTCACTTATGTGCGCTTTGGTGATAAGGTCTACTCCCCCATCATTGACAAGGGCGAGGCCGATTTTATTGTCTCCTTCGAATTGCTGGAAGCTGCCCGTTGGACGGAGTACTTAAAGCCCAATGGCAAGATCATTACCAACACCCAACAAATCAATCCCATGCCCGTGATCATCGGTGCTGCCGAATATCCCCAGGATCTGATTGGGAAGATGCAGTCCGTCGGTATCGACGTAGACGCCTTTGATGCGCTGACTTTGGCAGAACAGGCTGGTTCTTCCAAGGCGGTCAATATCGTCCTCATGGGCCACCTGTCCAAGAATTTTGATTTCACTTTAGAGCAATGGCTTGACGCTATCGCCGAAAGTGTCCCTGCAAAATTCCTGGAACTGAATAAAAAGGCATTCCTGCTGGGCAGAGAGGCATAAGGAGGGTCCATATGGCAAATTATTATCAACCCGAGATTGAAACCGCCTCCCGGGAGCAAATTACCACATGGCAGAACGAGCGCCTTGTAAAGCAGGTGCGCCACGTGTGGGACAATGTCCCCTACTACCGCAAGAAGATGGAAGAAAAGGGCGTTGCCCCTGATGACATTCAGAGCATCGAGGATTTGCACAAGCTCCCCTTCCTCACCAAGGACGACCTGCGGGAAGCCTATCCTTACGGACTTTTGGGCAAACCCCTTTCCGAATGCGTCCGTATTCACTCCACCTCCGGCACAACCGGCAAGCGTGTGGTTGCATTCTACACCCAGCACGATGTAGATCTGTGGGAAGACTGCTGCGCTCGCGCTATTGTGGCCGCAGGTGGCAACGATGAGGATGTGTGCCAGGTTGCATACGGCTATGGCCTGTTTACCGGTGGCGCAGGTCTGCATGGTGGCTCTCACAAGGTGGGCTGTTTGACCCTGCCCATGTCCTCCGGCAATACGGATCGGCAGCTGCAGTTCATGACCGACCTGGGCGCGACCATCCTGTGCTGCACCCCCTCCTATGCTGCCTATTTGGCAGAATCCATTTACGAGCGTGGCATCCGTGACCAGATCAAGCTGAAGGCCGGTATCTTCGGTGCAGAAGCCTGGTCTGAGGACATGCGCCACGACATTGAGAATAAACTGGGTATTAAGGCCTATGACATTTACGGCTTGACGGAAACTTCCGGCCCGGGTGTTGCCTTTGAGTGCTCTGAGCAGACCGGTATGCACATCAACGAAGATCACTTCATTGCCGAGATCATCGATCCCGATACCGGCGAAGTCCTGCCCGAGGGCACTAAGGGTGAACTGGTGTTTACCGCCATTACCAAGGAGGCCTTCCCCCTGCTTCGTTACCGCACCAAGGATATCTGTGTGCTGAGTCGCAAGAAGTGCTCTTGCGGACGCACACATGTGAAGATGTCCAAGCCCATGGGACGCAGCGACGATATGCTCATCATCCGCGGCGTTAACGTCTTCCCCTCTCAGATTGAGACTGTTCTGATGCAGCAGGGTTATCCTGCCAACTATCAGATCATCGTGGATCGGGTCAATCATTCTGACACCCTGGAAGTTATGGTTGAAATGGCACCTGAGATGTTCTCCGACTCCCTGGCTGACATCACCAAACGGGAAAAGGAACTGGTTGCCGCTCTGAAGGCAATGCTGGGCATTATGGCAAAGGTCAAGCTGGTTGCTCCCAAGTCCATCACAAGAAGCGAGGGCAAGGCCGTTCGTATCATTGACAACCGTAAAATTTGAGGAGGTAACAATATGAGTATCCATCAAATTTCTGTTTTTCTGGAGAACCGCACCGGCGAGCTGGCAGAACTGACCCAGCTTTTGGCCAATGAACAGGTGGACATCCGGGCTATTTCCATCGCGGAGACCACCGACTATGGCTTGGCCCGTATGATCGTGGACGATGTACAGAAAGCAAGCTCCATCCTGCTTCAGCACGGCACGATCCTTTCCATGACCCCTGTGTGGGCTGTGGAAGTACCGGACCGTCCGGCAGGTCTTGCAGAACTGTTGGCAGTGCTTGCAAAAAATCATGTGGATGTGGAGTATATGTACTCCCTGTTCACCCACCGCAACGACACTGCCTACATGGTCCTTCGCATTTCTGATGAAGCCGCATTCCTGAAAGCCCTGGAAGGTACCGGCATCAAGGTGGTCTCTAACGAAGACCTGGATCTGAAATAATCGCAAAGCCGGATGCACTTGCATCCGGCTTTCCTATTGACAAGCACAATACTTCGTGTTATGATGTATTGCACAAAAGGAGGTATGATATGGACATTCAACTGAAGCGCGGTCTTTTGGATGTATGCGTCTTGGCCGCGATCAAAAGCGAAGATTCCTATGGGTATCAGATCATCAAAGATATGAAGCCCTATTTGGAATTGTCCGAATCCACTTTATACACCATTCTCAAACGACTGGAAGGGGCAAACATGCTGACCGTCCGTACTGCAGAGCACGGCGGGAGACTGCGGAAATATTACCACATCACCGACAATGGACTAAAACGCATTGAAGAATTCAAGAATGAGTGGAAAGAGATCCTTTCCATATACCAATTTGTAACAAAGGAGGATGGCAGCAATGACAAAGCTTAAATTTCTTTTGTCCCTGCGGGATAGATTATCGGATTTTCCCCAGGAAGATGTAGAAGAACGCCTGGGTTTTTACAGTGAAATGATTGAAGACCGCATGGAAAAAGGACTTACCGAAGAAGAAGCGTTGGCGGCAGTGGGTACTGTGGAGAAAATCGCCGCGCAAATCATCGCTGAAATCCCCCCAGCAAAAGAAAAAGCAAAACAAAAAAGACGACTAAAAGTATGGGAGATTGTGCTTTTAGCACTGGACTCGCCTGTATGGCTTTCCCTGCTGGTCGCCGCACTTGCCGTCGTTTTGTCTTTGTATATTTCCCTGTGGGCGGTGATCGTATCATTGTGGGCTATCTTTGGCTCGTTGGTTGCCTGTACCTTTGCCGGGATTGTTAGCGGTATTGCATTTGCCCTTGCGGGGTACGGACTTACCGGCGTTGCCATGATAGCTGCAGGTTTCGTCTGTGCAGGCCTTTCCATCTTCCTGTTCTACGGATGCAAGGCGGTAACAATGGGCACTGTGTTGCTTGCCAAAAAGGTTGTTTCGTGTATCAGAAAGGAGAAAGCTGTATGAGCAAAAAAACGAAAATATGGCTGATTGTCGCCGGTTGTCTTGTGGTTGCCGGACTGCTTCTCTTCACATCCGTCATGATGGCAAATGGCTGGGATTTCACAAAACTCAGTACGTCAAAATATGAGACCAACACATACACATTAGATGACGCATTCAGCAAAATACATATATACACCGACGAAGCGGATGTCCTCTTTACCCCCTCGGAAGACAACATCTGCAAAGTAGTTTGCTACGAAATGAAGAACGCAAAGCATTTGGTGGATGTGCAGAATGATTCCCTCTACATCCGCACCCACAACAACAAAAAATGGTATGAATATATTGGCATCAACTTTGGTTCGCCAAAAATCACCGTGTCTCTTCCCCAAATTCAATATGATGCGCTATTTATAAATTCAAGCACTGGCGATGTGGATATTCCCAAGGATTTTCAATTTGGAATTTTGGATGTTTCTGTAGATACCGGCGATGTAACAAACTTTGCATCCGCAACTGATATCATGAAAATAGCAACCAGTACCGGAAATATCCGAGTAGAAAATGTAACTGCAAACACCATCAATTTTACCGTCTCCACAGGTGATACCTACTTGACCGATATCCGCTGCAACAAACTGGAATCCAAAGGAAGCACCGGTGGCATATCTCTGAAGAATGTCATTGCAACCGAACAGTTTTCCATCGACAGAAGCACAGGCGATGTGAAGTTTGACAGATGTGATGCTCCCGAGATCTTTGTAAAGACCGACACGGGTGATGTAACGGGCAGTTTGCTTTCTGAAAAGGTTTTTATCACCAAGACCTCAACAGGAAAGATTAAAGTTCCCCAATCTGCATCCGGTGGGAAATGTAGCATTGTAACATCTACTGGTGATATCAGGTTGGAAATAAGCAAGTATTAACACCCTCATCCGTCTCGCGTACGCTCGTCACCTTCCCCCAGGGGAAGGCTTTGGCATGGTTTCTTAACGGCCTTTCGAGTCCCATCTCTCGCTTTAATACCAAAAAGAACACCACCCCAAAGGGTGGATTCGTGATCAAGTTCAAATTCCATCCACATCCATACTGGATGCGTCTGTAATTTGAGGGACTCTCCCACGGCCTAAAACCATGCCCCCGGCATGGTTTCTTAACGGCCTTTCGAGTCCCATCTCTCGCTTTAATACCAAAAAGAACACCACCCCAAAGGGTGGTGTTCTTTTTGGTGCGAGAGATGGGACTCGAACCCACACGGCGAAACCACACGCACCTCAAACGTGCTTGTCTACCATTCCAACACTCTCGCAATCGCCTAAGTATTATAACCGCCAAGGTTTTTTTTGTCAATAGGCTTTTTCCTTTTTTCCGTCGTTCATAATTATGGACACGAAAATTGCAATCGTCAGCACGGTATGGGTAAAGAGATTTCCCCAAGCGCCGGCCAAAATATCATAGGGAATCCAAATCAGACAATTTCCGATATACAGCAAGCGGTAATGCTTTGTTGCCTTCTGGGCAATGCACAGCACAAACAGCAGCGATGCAATCAGGGTCAGAATATCGTACCAATAGGTAAAGGTCAGCAAATTAGCCGCCAGGAAAATGACTGAATGGAAAACAACCACCCACTTGGGAATCTCCTTCCCCTTGGAGGTAAAGGCAAAGTTGATACACAGACAAAAAATCGCCACCGCGCAGATTAACGCGCCACTGAGGCTGTTGGTGAGCAGATAATTGGCACAGACCAGACCATTTACCAGAAATTTAAAAAGCAGCACGGTCTTCATTTTCTTAAAAAAGGGTTCGATCAAGCCGAGGGTCGTAGCGGCCGCAGACAGCGCACCGGACAAAAGCTCCATTGTCTCTTATCCCCTTTATTTTAAAAGTAGAAAAATCGGCTCAGCAAACGCTCTTTGCCAAGGCCCTAACAGAGTTATTGTATCAGATTATTATCAGAATTGTCAATGTGCATTTTGTCTTTTCCTATTTTTTCTGTATATTATACAACTATTTGCCTGTTTTTTTATACATCATTCCATCTTGAAAAAGCAGTTCCGGTATGGTACTTTATAGTCAGAAAGGGTGATACCAATGTACAGGTAAATCGAAACCCAATCGGCAACGCAAAACCCGATAGATCAGACATGAGCAGTTCGTTCAATGCAAATAAGATCGCAAATGCGAAGTAAGGAAAGCAATAAACGAAAATCAAATGATCTGAAAAATCAGCAAATATGAATTGAATACGGCCATATAATTTGTAAGTTATCAAACCACGTAAATTCGAAAACTGCTGCATATGTCTATTGGGAAAATGCGAAAGATGCCGCAAAGATGCACCTTCCCATACAAGGGAAATATTCCAACACACAAGTGATTCACGCTTAGGGAATTGAGAAGTGGTAGTAGTTTGGAAGGTATTTCGAAAAATCGCTGAAGGTGACATCTAATCTGCAGAAAGCGAGGTTAACCAATGATGTTAGATAATAAGAGTGAACAGAAGTGACCCTTGACTGATGTTGTCGAAAGATACACGGTCAAGGGTCATTTCTTTTTGTTCTTAACTTGAAATGTTGCTTCGTTGCCTTATTTGTGACCAATGATCCCGTCGGGAAACACCGAAGCTTTGATTAAATCTTCAGGTGCAATTTCCAGTGCATCCGCAATATTATAAAACACATCCAATGAAAATCCATAGGCCATGTTCGGTGCCTCAATATTGCTCAGCAGCGAACGACTGATATTGGCCTTTTCCGCCAACATCTCCTGCGACAGTCCCCGTATTCTTCTAAGCGTAGATATTACGATTCCCAGTTGAATAAAACGGTCTCTGTTTTTGTAATATACTTCCTTCCCCATGATCAGAACCTCACTTATAGACAATTACTATTTCTTAATATAATTATACTTTCTATAAGAGTATCTTTCGGTATTTAAGTGAGTGCGTTTGTTTTTATTGGTCAGCAAACATTGCATTATATCTGCATCAGGCTGTTCATAAATTGCACAAAAAAACAATTGAAATCACTTGTTTTTGTAATAGTTCGTAGATTGACAGTGATGCGGATGGAGTGTATAATAATCGTAACAATATTCGTTATAACTATTACCGATATTTTGGATCTTAGATAATACAAAGCAGTTGTGAATCCAACCGCTTTGGATAAAGAGACCTTAATTTGGTATCTATCCTTTCACAACACAGTGCAATGGATTTTTATTTGAATATGCGCCTGCGCCTTAGAGCCTGTGCCATTTAATCGCTGAATGCGATTATGGTACAGGCTTTTTTTGTTTATACCCCTTTTCGGTAACGAATTAATAATCGAGGTGATACCACTTGCAGGATACATTGCAACGCAACACACAAGACAACGAAACAAAAACAAATCGGCAACGCTTTCTCTGCCCGTACTGTGGCAAACATACCGTACTGTGGCTGCTTCCGACTACAGAAATTCGGGATCTGCCAATTAAATGTAAACGCTGCGGAACAGAAAGTATTATCAATATCATGCCTATCTCTCACCCTTAAATCTTGTACCTATTTTATTGAGCAATATTTCAGAAATTAAGAGGTAATCGCAAAAACATATGAAACCCAACGTAAAAAAAATCCTAAAGATTATTTCCAATATATTGGTAATACTTGTCGTGATTCTCGCCTTTCTGCTCCATGGATTTCAGTTGTTCGGTCTTGTCCCCTATTCTGTATTGTCAGGATCGATGGAATCTGTATATCCAACCGGCTCTCTTATTTATGTAGTCACGGCAGACCCCGGAGAATTAGCGGTCAACGACATTATCACCTTTAAGATGCCAAGCGGAACCATCGCAACGCACCGCATTATCGAACTTGTTCCCGATGAATCCGACCACAATATCATCCGTTTCCGTACGAAAGGCGACGAAAATAACATTGCGGATGGAACTTTGGTGGATTTTAACAGCGTAATCGGAACACCCGTATTTTGCATCCCTTTTCTTGGATATCTGGCAACATACATAATGAACCCCTCCGGAAGGTATATCGTTCTTACCGTGGCTGTTGCCTTGATTCTCTTTGAAATTATCCTGACCATTGCATTGGACGATAAGGAGTCCAAGAACACAAGCACAGCGGAGCAATAAAACAAATCAAAAAGGAGATCTTGCTATGAAAATGTCAAAAGTGTTGCTATTAACCCTTTGCGCGGTGCTGATCATTGTCACCTCCGTGTTCGGCACACTTGCCTATTTGACAAGCCAGGACAGCGTTGTCAATACGTTCACCGTAGGTAAGGTGAATATCGTTTTGAACGAAACGAAAGTCACCTCCGATGGCAAACCTGTTGATGGCGCAGACCGCGTAACGGAAAACAACTATCATCTCGTTCCCGGCATGACCTATGTCAAGGACCCCACGATGACCGTTGTGAAAGGAAGCGAAGAATCCTATGTGCGTATGCTTGTTACCATTAACTGCTACAGCGCACTGACTGATATTTTCGGCAAACCGTTCCTGCCTCAGTATTTTGTATCCGGTTGGGATAGCGCCACTTGGGTCAGCACAGAAGTGATCGATGTGGACACCAACGCGGATACCGCCACCTATGAATTCCGTTACAAAGAAACTGTAAAACCCACCGCAAATGACGACCTTGTGCTGGATGCTTTGTTTGATTCCTTGACTGTCCCCGGTTCTATGTCCGGCGATGACATGGCTTCCATCGCTGATCTTAAGATCACCGTTGTGGGCCATGCGATCCAGGCTGCCGGTTTTGACAATGCTGATGCTGCCTGGACTGCATTTGCAAGCGAAATCAACGGCTAACTTACATTTGTGCTTTCGATCAGACGGTTCTATTCGTGGGTCACCGTCTGTTGAAATAAAAGTCAAAGAAAGGAGGAACACGTAATGAGAGGTCAATATTGTAAACAGACAAAGAGATTTGCAGGTTCAAAGCTTGTTCTTATGTCATTGGCACTTACCCTCGTCCTTTGCGGCATTATTGGCGGCACTGTTGCATGGCTCATTGCTGACACCAAACCGGTGATCAACACCTTTACCTATGGTGATATTAACATCGCCCTGACAGAAACAGATGTGGATGGCGACGGCGATCCCGGTGCCAACAAATATCCCATGGTTCCCGGCAACTCCATCGAAAAAGACCCGAAGGTGACTGTTCTTGCGCACAGCGAAGCATCCTGGCTGTTTGTGAAATTGGAAAAAAGCGAAAACTTTGACGATTTCATGACCTTTGCGGTAGCAGAGGGCTGGACTGCGCTGGAAAATGTCCCCGGCGTATATTACAGAGCAGTGGACAAGTCTGCCTCCAACGCAGAGTTTGAGGTCCTGAAGGACAACACCGTCCATGTAAAGGGTGAAGTCACAAAGGAAATGCTCAACGCTCTGGATAATGGCGGTACTAATAACTATCCGACCCTTACCGTTACCGCTTACGCAGTACAGCGTGACAGTAATATCACTACCGCTGCCGATGCTTGGGCCAAAATCCCTGCCGGCACAAACCCCTGATGTAAACGGCAAAGCCGTTACATAATAAAATTTTGAAAGGAAATAACGAAATGAAACTGAAAAAAGTATTGCTTTCGGCATTGAGTCTTGTGCTCGTAGCCGCTGTTTCCATCGGTGGTACACTGGCTTACCTGACTATGGATGCAGGCGATGAAAACAATGTGTTCAGCATTGGCAATGTCAACGTTTCTCTGAGCGAGGATGTAGCCATCTTCGGTGAGGGCGGCGAGGTCAAGAAGACCGAAAACGGCGCTGACTACGCCGGTATTATGCCCGGTGACTATCTGAAGAAGGAAGTAACTGTCACCAATAATGGCAAGACCCCCGCTTATGTTGCGGTTACTGTGACCCTGAACAATGCGCTTGCAATCAATAAAGCAATTGACGAAGTTTATGAGAAAGCACCCTACGAATATACCGCTGAGCAGGTTCAGGCTGTTTATGACTTCATCTTTGATGGTTGGGGACTGAACTACGGCAAGGATCTGGATGGCGACGGCACCAACGATGCTGGTATGCGTCTGACCATCACTGGTAACGATATGCCCGAAAATGTCCTTCATGTTGACTCCGTAAAGACGATTTCCGATTATGCTCAGTTTTACAGCGGAAACTGGTTCGGCGAACAGTCGGACGTTTTTCCTTTCGACGGTTACTACACCAGCGATATGGATAAATATGAGCTGAAGTACATCTACTACGCATATCTCCCCGCAGGCGAAGCCACCACTCTGTTCAACGGTCTGAATGTCCCTGCTGAGTTCAACAATGAGCAGATCAAGATGTTCGACGGCCTGAAGATCGATGTGGAAGCCAAGGCGATCCAGGCTGACAACATGGGTGTCGACGCACAGTACAAGAATGATGCCAACGGCAAGGCTAAGACTGCTTTCGCGATCCTGGCCGGTGTCATCGAGACCCCCGATTATTCCAATAAGCCTACCGGTAAGTTGGGTAATGTTTATACCAACGCCAACGGTTACTGGGGCGAGCATGGCAGTAACGCAACGGAAAGCCATGTGATCAAGTTCTTCAACGGCGACACCTATATGGGCGAAACCTCTTTGAAAAATATTAACGGTATTATTGATGGCGATGTATATGTCACATGGAACATCCAGTTAGATGCAACTGCTAATAACGACGGTTACTGGAGTATGAAGTGGGATATCGCTCCTACTCTGCAGATGCAACCCGACAGAGCAGAACTGTGGGTCGACGGCATGAAGGCTGACGAGAGCAAGATCCAGATGAACGGTCCCGACAATCTGTGGCCCATCGTAGGCGCAGTTACCAATGCAGAGGGCAAGATCGTTCGCTATCTCGTTAAGGGTAAGGATGCCAATTTGCAGGAAGGCGAGACCGCGACAAACTTTGCATCCTCTGCTGATGCGCTTATTGAAGCACTCGAAAAGGGCGAGGATGTTCTGATGAACAGCGACATCAAGATCGATCCTGCTAACATGAGCAACGCTTATGGTAAAACCGGTATCAACGTTAAGAACGGTCAGACCATTGACGGAAATGGCTACACCCTCGACATCAAGGGTGCAGGCGGTACTTGGGACAGCGGCATCAATACAACCGGCGGTATCATTAAGAACATCAAGGTTACAGGCTCTTTCCGTGGTATTTTCATCAACCACAACAGCACGCACAGCGAGCCTGTTATTCTGGACAATGTCACCATTGATGGCACGACCTACACCATCAGCTGCGATCAGGGCATGAATCAGACCTTGACTGCAACAAACAGTACTTTCAAGGGTTGGACCAGCTTTGCAGCAACTCTCGGTACTGCAAAATTTGTTGATTGCTCCTTTGGTGAAGGCAATGGATATGCATACTGCCGTCCTTATGCCGTCACTGAATTCGTAGGCTGTGATTTTGAAGAAGGCTTTAGAGTTGATCCCGTAGCGGCGGTTACCTTTGAGAACTGTACAATTGCAGGCCAGCCTCTTACCGAAAGCAATTTGGCTACTCTTGTAACAAGCAATATCCAAAATGCGACTGTTAAATAATTGACAATTGTGTAAAACAAGCCCGTCCCATCCCCTTTCGGGGGGATGGGCGGCCAGGATTTTTAACATGCACTTCATTTAAAGAGAGAGGATCTCAATGTTACAGTTTATGATCGGTGTCATACTAGGCGGCGTCCTCGGATTTGGCATATGTGCCTTTTGGAGTCTTTCCAGTATGGATCGCCCAACAAAAACCACACGCAAAAAAGAGATAGGAGATAGCGATGCCTGAAACAAATACTGATACCTTGGTATATTGCATCGGTGGTATCATTGCTACATTGATCTTAATTCTGCTGTTTTGCAAGGCAATCTCTTTCTTCTGCGACTTTTCTAAGGAATTAAGATCTCTGAATATTGAAATAAGCCGGACAGATGATGACGAGCGTGAGTACTATCTCTACAAACGCAGAAGGCTTTGGCTTTCGCTGCTCCCATTTATCAAGTATCATAGAGACTGATAATATCTTCATGCTGCCCCATCGGAAAAGATGGGCAGCGATCAAAGGGCATAATCGCGCACGTTTGTGCCTTTTGATCGCTGATCGAAACCCCTTTTTACCCGTTTTGAAAGGAGGTAAATATATTGATAAAAAATAAGATTTTCCGAAGATTCGTCTTGCTTGTTTCCTTGGTCATGCTGCTGACTTCTACTGTAAATACCACATTTGGTTTTATCGTAACCAAAACAGACAGTTTGATAAACACCTTCGTACCTGCTGTTGGTGACCCCGACAGTATTTCCCTGAGACTCACCGTTCACAAGACTGTTCATAATACCGGCGATATCATCGTGGGTCCGGAGGGTTTTGAATTTGTCCTTGAGAACACAGCCGCAAACGAAAAGATAATCTCCACATCCAACGCTGATGGCAAAGCATTTTTCATACTGCCGTTTACTTCCGAAGATATTGGAAACACCTATATTTACCGCCTGTCTGAAACGGATCTGAACGATATTGGCATGTCCTATGACGATCGGGTATACGAGATTTCGATTTCCATCGCGTTGAGCGAGGATAATGAACTGGTTGCTTATGTTCTCATTGACGGACAGGTCAGCGAAGACCTGGTTGCAGAATTTATAAACACCTATCATGTTGACAGTACGGATTCAGATCCCACCGGAGACAGCACGCATATTCCGTTCTGGTCGTGTATGATGGTTGTCAGCGGAGCCCTCTGCATCTTCCTGATCATTATAGATAGAAAATACTTATCAAAGTAATGGCTTGATAGCAATAGCCTCCGATATACCAAAAAGAACACCGCCTTAACAGGTGGTGTTCTTTTAAGATATATGCACAAAAAATGCCCTGATGAAGATGCACTTCACCAGGGCCCTAACAGGATTATCATATCAAATTCAGTTGCCGATTGTCAAGCATTTTTGTGTGCAAGCTGAAGAAATCTGTGTTTTGCACGATTACAAACTTCCATTTTTATACATTTTTCCGTCTTGAAAAAGTCATTTCTGTGTGCTAATCTATAGTCAGAAAGGGTGATACCAATGTACAGGTAAACAAAACCCATTCGGCAACGGGAAATTCCAAAAGGCAGACTCCAGCAGTTGATCCAGCAATGTGAAAACGCAAATGCGAAGTAAGGTAAGCAATCAACAAACGGAAGAATCAATAACAGTATTTGAATTGAATAAGGCCATATAGAGTAAACAAACAATTCGTAAAGAATTCAAAGCTGCTTAGGATGCCGGAAAGGAAAATTTAAAACCCGTAAGACGCCGCAAAGATGCACCTTCCCATACAAGGGAAATATTCCAACACACAAGTGATTCACGCTTAGGGAATTGAGAAGTGGTAGTGGTTTGGAAGGTATTTCGAAAAATCGCTGAAGGTGACATCTAATCTGCAGAAAGCGAGGTTAACCAATGATGTTAGATACTAAGAATGAACAGAAGTGACCCTTGACTGATGTTGTCGAAAGATACACGGTCAAGGGTCATTTCTTTTTGTTCTTAGAAAATCCACGCCTTATGGCGTGGATTTTGTGTTTATTCTGTCTTATAAGGCACTCTTGCGGCAGGCACCAATTTGGAAGCAGGCTCTGTATGCACAGCCTGGTCATCAAAGAAAATGTGGGCGCCAAAGGCTTTCAGAAAATCGCTTTTCTGCACACCGCCCAGGAAAAACGCCTCATCGATTCGCACGCCCCAGGCCATCAAGGTGCGGATCACGCGCTCGTGAGCCGGTGCGTTCCGGGCTGTGACCAGTGCGGTACGGATGGGCATATTGTCCGTAGGAAACTTCTTCTGAACCTTGGAAATGGTGGCCAACAGATTTGCAAATGGGCCTTCCGGCAGCGGTTTCCGGGCATTCAAACGCTCATGTTCCTCAAAAGCCTCCAAACCCTGGGATTTAAATATCTTTTCCGACTCATCAGAGAAGATAACTGCATCTCCGTCGAATGCGATACGGATCTGATCCATCACTTCATCCGGCTGGATCTGCAAATCGTTGTGAGAGCAAATGAGACCAGCTGCCACGCCGGCGTTGATAGCCTCCTGCACATCTTCTTCGTTAGCAGACAAGAAAAGGCCTGTCCGGAATGCGCTGAGGTATGGTGCGATCTTATTTCCCCCCACCAGGGCCGCACGGCTGATATCCAGGCCATAATGCTCGATGGAATTGAAGATACGCAGGCTGGTATCTGCACTGTTCTTGGACATGATGATGATCTCTACCAACTGCTCGCCGCCATCATTCAGTTTATGCAATGCGCGGATCAAGGGAAAAGCGGTGCCCGGCTTCAGAATATCCTGTTCATGGGTGCGCTGATATTCCAGGTATGCCTGAAGTCCCTGCTCCTCATAAATGGTGTTCTCATACTCCAGGTCAAACAGCGCCCGGGATGAAATACCCACCACCAATTTGTTATCTAAGTTCATTGCCATTGGTTTTCACTCCTTTAGTGGAAGCATCATACCACAAACATGCATCATTTGCAATGACAATCTTCTGAATCTACCACTTGATAGCCCTTTTCCTGGAGCGCGGCAGCCAAAACGCCCATTCCGTCCACCAGTTTTCCTGAAAATGTACCGTCATACACCTGCTTGACACCGCAGGTAGGACTGCGGGATTTGAGAATGACACATTCGATGTCCTGTCCATCCAACTGCGCAAGGATCTGCTCCACCGCTTTGCGCAGAGCTTCGTCAACGGATGCTCCATCTTTCCGGCGTACTTCCCCGTCGACGATCTCAATAGGCTCCCGGGGCACACCCAGGCCTGCCAGCCGTTCCGGGCAAACAGGGATCACTTCCCTGCCCTTTACGAACTCCGCCACGGCATCGGAAAAATTATTCCCTCCGTTATACTTGCAGTTCTCCCCTAACAGGCAGGCACTGACCACGATCTTCACTTTTCTCCCTCCTGTTTCGGGTTCGCCAATTTGCGCAAAAGGGCACGAATCGGTAAAAACTGCGGACAACTTTTTTCACATTTTCCGCATTTTACGCAATCAGCAGCCTTTCCACCAGGGATGCTGTCCAAATCTGCTGACACACCAGTATTTTTTGCAGTATTTACTGCTTTGAAAAGTTCCGGAATGGGGATATTCTCCGGACAACCTTCCACACAATACCGGCAGCCGGTACAGGGAATCTGTTCTTCGCCATGGTAGATAGCTGCCGCCTTTCTCAGTGCTGCCAATTCTTCTTCATTCAGAGGTTTGAAATCTTTCATCGTTCGGATATTGTCATTGACCATATCCATATTACCCATGCCGGATAGAACCATAATCACATTGGGAAAACTGGCAGCGAAACGCAGAGCATAACTTGCCCGGGATCCGCCACCCAAGCCGTCAATGATCTTCGCCATGGGCTCGGACATATTCACCAACTGACCGCCCTTGACAGGCTCCATCACCATCACGGGTTTATTGTGCTTGACGCAGACCTCATAGCACAGCCGGCTTTGCACCCGTTCATCCTCGTAGTCCACATAGTTAAACTGCAACTGCACCACTTCAATGCCGGGGTTTTCCGTAAGAATCTTGTCCAAAAATTCCGCGCTGTCATGGAAAGAAATACCCACATGGCGGATCTTCCCTGCCTCTTTCAGCCTAAATGCTTCTTCATAAGCGCCGTTATTCTTATAGTGATCATAATTTCTGGAACTTTGCGCGTGCATCAAATAAAAATCAAAATACTCCACGCCACAGTCCGCCAATTGTGCATCCAAGCAGGGCTCGATATCTTCCCGGCATTTAAAAAAGTTGTATGACAACTTGTCCGTCAGCACAAAGGCATCCCGGGGATAGCGGGAAGTCAGACACTCACGCAGGGCAATCTCGCTCTTGCCGTCAAAATAGATCCGCGCTGTGTCGAAATAGTTGAAACCATTTTTCAGGAATGTATCGATCATTTTTCGAAATTCATCATAATCTACATCATCGCCCTTGGTTTGCATACGCATACAACCAAAACCGAAGTTCTTTTTGATCTCAGGAAACAGATTTTTCACGGATATCCCACCTTTCCCTTTTATTATATATGCTCCAATGTTAAAATGCAAACAAAACCTCTGGGATGATTGACAGCAACTACCCAATATGGTACTATGAACATACTTTTACAGTTAGGAGCATTCCCGTGGAATTGGATCTAAGATTCTTTTTACAAAGCATCGGCCTGGGCGTTGGCCTTGCTATGGATGCCTTTTCCGTTGCCATGGCAAACGGCATCCGGGAGCCGAAAATGTCCCTTGGCAAAACCTGCGGCATCGCAGGTATTTTCTCTGTATTTCAAGGCTTGATGCCCCTGCTGGGCTGGATCTGCATTCACACAGTTGTCCAATACTTCCACGCTTTCCAAGCCTGGATCCCATGGATCGCTTTGGCGTTACTGGGTTATATCGGGGGTAAAATGCTTTACGAGGGTATCAAGAGCCAAAGTTGTCCTGTTGTTCCTGCGGCATTGGGCGTGTCTGTCTTGCTGGTGCAGGGCGTTGCCACCTCCATTGATGCGCTTTCCGTTGGTTTTACCATTGCGGACTACTTATTCCCCATGGCACTGCTTTGCGCACTGATCATTGCCGCAGTTACCTTTGTCATATGTCTGGTGGGCCTCTTTATCGGCAAAAAAGCAGGCAGTTGCCTGTCCGGCAAAGCCGGCATTGTGGGCGGTGCAATTTTGATCTTCATCGGTTTGGAGATTTTCATTTCCAGTTGGTTCTGATTATTTAGAGAAAGAAGGGTCTTCATGTCGGGCTTTCGCCTTTCCCACCGTTCTGCCAAACGGCAGGATGTGGACATGACGCAGGGAAATATCCTGCAACATATCATTACGTTTGCCATTCCTCTGCTGTTGGGCAATCTGTTTCAGCAGATGTACAACATGGTGGACACCTGGGTGCTAGGCAATTTCGTAAACAACGAGGCTTACTCCGCTGTTGGCAATGTTGGTCCCATCGTCAATTTGCTGATTGGTTTCTTTATGGGCCTGTCCTCAGGTGCCGGTGTGGTTATCAGTCAGTATTACGGTGCCGGGCAACTGGATAAAGTTCAAAAAACGGTCCACACTGCCATCGTGATGACCCTGGGGCTTGCCGTTCTATTTACCGGCATTGGTCTTGGCATGATCCCCTTTATGCTGGATCTGATGAATATGCCCGAGGAAGTCATTCCCGAGGCCACCACCTATCTATCCATTTATTTCTCCGGTATGCTGGGGCTGATGCTATATAACATTGGTGCAGGCATCCTTCGGGCTGTGGGTGATTCGAAACGTCCTTTCTATTTCCTGGTCGTGTGTGCTGTGCTGAATACAGTGCTTGACCTGGTGTTTGTCTTGGTCTTTGCCATGGGGGTTGAAGGCGTTGCTTTGGCAACCATTTTGTCCCAAGGTGTTTCTGCGCTTCTTGTGATGATTCTGCTGATCCGCACGGACAGTTGTGTAAAAATTACTTTCACCAAATTGCGTATTTATTGGGATATCTTGAAGAAAATTATCTTCGTGGGCATTCCTGCGGCATTGCAGATGGCAATCACCTCATTCTCCAATGTATTTGTCCAGTCCTATATCAACTACTTCGGCCCGGATTGCATGTCCGGCTGGACCACATATTCCAAAGTCGACCAACTTTTGTTTCTGCCCATGCAGTCCATTTCCTTGGCTACTACCACTTTTGTTGGTCAAAATCTTGGTAAAGGACTTATCGAGCGTGCACAAAAAGGCATCAGAACCTCTCTGTTGGTGGCTTGCAGTGCAACCGCTTTGTTGATGATCCCCGTCATCGTCTTTGCACCGTCCCTTGCCGCCTTCTTCAACGCAAAGCCGGAAGTGGTGGAATTCTCCTCTCTGTTTTTGCGATGGCTGACACCTTTTTATGTGCTGTGTTGCTTCAACCAGATCCATGTAGCCGCCCTTCGCGGTGCCGGGAACAGTCGGGCACCCATGATCATCACCCTTTGTTCTTTTGTGGCATTCCGGCAGGTATACCTGTATGTCATGTCCATGATTTGCAACGAGATTCTGCCCATTTCTATGTCTTATCCTGCCGGCTGGCTGCTATGCAGCGCCATCACCGCCATTTACTACCATAAGGTTCAGTTGGGAAAAAACCGCTTGGTTGATAATGAATAAAACTTATGCTCTGCTGCAAACCGCAGCAGAGCATTTTTATGTCCAAAACAGCCGGGCCGTCAACGATGCCATAAAAAATCCCACGAAATCCGCAAACAGTGCTGCCGGTATGGTATATCGCGTTTTTTTAATGCCTGCAGCGCCAAAATAGACGCTGATTGTGTAAAATGTGGTTTCTGTCGATCCCAGCATCACAGCCGCTGTGCGACCGACGAGAGAATCCGGGCCATATTCTGCCATCAACTCCGCACCCACTGCCAAGGCCGCACTGCCGCTTAATGGCCGAATCAAAACAAGCAGTGCCGTCTCAGAGGGGATTCCGAAGAAGGAAAAAACAGGTGCCAACCAGTTGCCCAGCAACTCCACTGCCCCAGAGGCACGGAGCATGGTTACTGCAGTCAGCAACAGGATCAGCGCCGGCACAATAGATGCAAGCAATTTCAACCCATCCGATGCCCCCGTAAGCATCAGATCGTAGGCATTTTCTTTTTTCCGCAGGGCCAAAACCGATGCCAGTAACAGCAGAACCGGAACTACATAATCAATCATATCGCATCAACGCCCCCAATGCCCAGGACGCAACCAGCCCCAAGGATGCGGAGCACAGGCTGGTGATCCAAACAGCAGGCAAAATGTCAAAAGGCGCAACAGCGCCCAACCCAGCTCTTATTGCAGCTACATTGGCAGGAATCAGTTGGATGGACGCCGTATTCAGAACGATCAGCCTGCACAGTTCATCTGTTGCCAACTGCGGACGTTTGGGATCTTTTAATTGTTTCGCGGCCTGGATGCCCATAGGTGTAGCCGCATTGCCCAAACCCAAGACATTCGCGCAAATATTTGCACTCAAATAATGCTGTGCTGTTTTGTTTGTTTTCGTGCTTGGAAAGATTTTACGCAGAATTGGGCCCAAAATTTTAGACAAGATCCGAGTCATTCCGGCATGCTCCATGAGTTTTCCCACACCTGTCCACAAGCAAATAGACCCAGCTATAGAGATCGCCAATGTAACCCCTTGCTGTGCCCCCTGTGCGACAGCCGCGGACAGAGCATTCCCATTTCCCAACACAACTGCGCAGACCAGTGACAAGCACAAAATCCCGGTCCAAATCCAACTCATGACCATCAGCATCACCTCAAATCACCCTATGTGCAAATTGCACAGTTATTACATACCATTTCTCCAATAATTAGACAAAATATGAATTCTCTGTTGACAGGCGGAAAATATGGATATATAATACAAACAATTCGGCATTATGCCACTATTTTCTATAAAAAACCAAACAAAATGGAAGGAATTGGTAGATTATGAAATCAACGGGAATTATCAGAAAGGTGGACGAATTGGGCAGAATCGTCCTTCCCATCGAGCTGCGGCGCACGCTGGATATCGCCGAGCACGACGAGATGGAGATCTACATTGAAAATAACCAGATCATCCTCCAGAAATATGAGCATAGTTGCGTGTTCTGTTCCGCCACTCAAGGACTGGTACAGTACAAGGGAAAGTTCGTCTGCAGCAAGTGTGTTTATAATTTCCACCGGATCTGAATATGCTCTGAGCCTGCTGCGCTGCAGCAGGCTTTTTTGTATTCTTCTTCCATTTCCCGAATTTCTGTGATATACTAAGAAAAATGTGCAAAAAGGAGTGGCATCTATGCTTCCTGTATTATATATCATCGTCCCCTGCTATAACGAGGAGCAGGTCCTTCCCATTACCTCGGAGATTTTTTTGAAGAAACTCCGATCCCTGGAACGGGACTGGAAAATCAGCCCTGACAGTCGTATCCTGTTTGTGGATGACGGCTCTAAGGACAGCACATGGCAGATCATCTGTGATCTTGCAAAACAAGACCGCCACTTCAAGGGCATTCGTCAGAGCCGTAACAGAGGCCATCAGAACGCAGTTTTGGCCGGTCTGATGGAAGCAAAAGCTTTGTGTGATATCACCATCTCCATCGACTGCGACGGCCAGGATGACATTAACGCTATGGATTCTATGGTGGATGCTTACCTGGATGGCTGTGAGATTGTTTACGGTGTACGCAGCGACCGGAAAAGCGACACCTTCTTCAAGCGTTTTACTGCGGAAAGTTACTATAAATTTCTTAAGTCCATGGGCGTGGATGCAGTCTACAATCATGCAGATTATCGGTTGGTTTCCAGTCGGGTTTTGAAGGAGTTTGCAAACTTTAAGGAAGTGAATCTGTTCCTGCGTGGTATGTTTCCTCTTGTGGGATTCAGAAGCACCAGCGTTTACTATGAGCGAAGGGAACGCATGGCCGGTAAAAGTCACTACCCTCTGAAGAAAATGCTTTCCCTGGCTTTTGAGGGCATCACCAGCCTAAGCGTCCGGCCTTTGCACATCATCACAGGCATCGGCTGTTTTATCGCACTGCTGAGCTTTATCGGTGTGATCTGGTCCGTGATCGTTGCCCTGTGCGGGAATTCCGTGCCCGGTTGGGCCAGTATGACCTGCATCATCTGCCTGCTTGGCGGTGTGCAGCTGACCTGTCTGGGCATTTTGGGTGAGTATATCGGCAAGATCTACATGGAGATCAAACAGCGCCCCCGGTATATCATCAGCGACCGCACCGACAAATGGGGGGATATCTGATTGAAGAAGAACCGAATCCTGCTCCTGTGGTCCATGCTGCTGTCAGCAATTTTCATCGGCCTGGCATCCAAAAGTTCTCCTTTGTACCCGCTGAACGACTGGGTGGATGTGAACTGCTTTTTCACCATGGGCCGTGGTATTTTAGACGGACTTGTTCCCTACCGGGATCTTTATGAACAAAAAGGCCCTGTGCTGTACTTTATTTATGCCATCATTGCTCTGTTCTCCAGGGACAGTTATGTAGGTGTTTATCTTCTGGAAGTGATAACCTTTGGATTGTTCCTGTATTTCTCTGGCAAACTTGCCCAACTGTACCAGGGCACATCCCGAGTGGTTTATTTTCTGGTAGCCATTCTGGCGGCCGCAGTGGTCACCTCCTGGTCTTTTACCCATGGCGGAAGCGTAGAGCAAAATATGCTTTTTGTCCTGGTATACGGAATGTACAGCATTCTGAGAGCCGTTCAGGAAGGGCGGGGGCTCACTTTCCGGGAAGCCTTTGTCAATGGCATCTTTGCCGGCATCGTCCTTTGGGTCAAATACACGACATTGGGCTTCTATATCGGCCTTGCGCTGTTTGTGATGATTTGGTATCTGACGGACGCAACACTCCCCAGGAAACTCCTGCTTGTAATCGGGCAGTTTTTGTTAGGTATTGTTGCTGTCAGTGCAGTGGTATTTGCTTACTTTGCAATCAACGGTGCAGTCAACGATCTGTTCACAGTCTATTTTTATGAGAACATCTTCCTCTATACAGAAGAAATTAAGGGTTCTCGAATCGATGCGATATGGGACTGTCTGCAAGGTGCTGTCAAGTACAACACAAATTATGGCTGGCTGATCTGGTCCGGTGCATTCTTCCTCTTGTTGAAGCGTCCAGGACAATGGAAGGCAGGACTTATGGCAGTGCTGTGCTTTATCGGTCTGACCATCACTACCTACTGGGGCGGAAAGCCTTGGGATTATTACGGACTTATCTTTGCCGCATTCTGCATCCTGGGTCTGATCGTGTGGACAGAATTTTTGCGGAGCACCAAACTGTTTGATCTGTGGCATAGATGGATGCCCCGGCATATTCTGTCCGCGATCCTGGCCTTGTCCCTTGCCTGCTCTGTTTTGCTGAGCAACACTCTGGCTTTTAACCAAAACCTCTATTTCAGCAGATACAGCAAGGAAGATACCGTGCAATATCGGTTCGCCAAGACCATTCAGACCGTGGAAGATGCCACGCTTCTGAACTATGGCTTTCTGGACGGCGGTTTTTACTATGCTTCAGGGGCAACACCTGCCTGTCGGTATTTCTGCTATTTTAATATCAATCCTCCGGAAATGTGGGCAGAGCAAAACGCCTGCATCACACATGGTGAAGTCGATTTCATTGTCACCCGGTATTACAAACTGGAGCAATACGGAATCGATATGTCCAAATACCAGTTGGTGGACGAAGCAAGCCATCCTTACGACAAGAATTATTCCTACACTTACTATCTGTATCAAAAAATTTCCTAACACATCCGGACCCATTGCGACAATGCAGTGGGTCCGGATTTTTTCAAAAGTTGTACTTGTAGAGGATGTCGGTTTGTGATATAATACTCTGTAACGAATCAATACAAGGAGCAGACTATGAACGACAAGATCATCATTCAGGGTGCCCGTGAAAACAACTTAAAAAATGTGGATCTTACCATTCCCAGAGACAAATTGATCGTTTTTACCGGTCTTTCCGGCTCGGGCAAGTCCTCTTTGGCTTTTGATACCATTTATGCAGAGGGTCAGCGCCGATATGTGGAAAGTCTGAGCAGTTATGCCCGGCAGTTTTTGGGTCAGATGGACAAGCCGGATGTGGACAGCATCGACGGCCTCTCCCCTGCCATTTCCATAGATCAGAAGACCACTTCCAAGAATCCCCGTTCCACGGTGGGTACGGTTACGGAAATTTATGACTACCTGCGTCTTTTGTGGGCACGGGTCGGTATGCCCCATTGCCCCAAGTGTGGCAAGGAAATCGCACGGCAGACCATTGATCAGATCGTGGACCGCGTGGAAGCCCTGGGAGAAGGCACCCGGTTTATCGTCCTGTCTCCTGTGGTGCGGGACAAGAAGGGTGAACACCAAAAGGTCTTTGAAGATGCGCGCAAAGGTGGTTTTGCCCGTGTCCGCGTGGATG
This sequence comes from Faecousia sp., assembly GCA_045653245.1. Classification (GTDB taxonomy): domain Bacteria; phylum Bacillota; class Clostridia; order Oscillospirales; family Oscillospiraceae; genus Faecousia. The sequence continues at coordinate 9,672 of JAZOLS010000044.1, read as the reverse complement.
GAATCCTCTATGATCTGACCGAAGAGATCACCTGTGAAAAGAACAAAAAGCACAGCATTGAACTGGTGGTAGATCGACTGGTTTTGAAAGAGGGTCTGCGCCGGCGCTTGACTGATTCCATCGAAACAGCCTGCTCTCATTCCGGCGGTTTGGTGATCATCCAGTTGCCGGATACCAAAGAAGAACTGAGTTTCTCCCAAAACTATGCCTGCGAGGATTGCGGTGTCAGTCTGACAGAACTGGAACCCCGGATGTTTTCTTTCAACAACCCCTCCGGCGCTTGTCCCCATTGTACAGGACTGGGCTTCCAGTTGGTAGCAGATCCTGACCTGGTAATTCCGGATAAGAGTAAGACTCTGTTGGACGGCGCGATTCAGGTATCCGGCTGGCAAAACGCCCGAACCGACAGCATTTTCCGTATGTATTTTGAAGCCTTGGCGCAGAAATACCACTTCTCTCTCAACATACCCGTATCCGAACTGCCTAAAAAGGCGTTGGATGTGGTTCTCTACGGCACTGGAGAAGAGAAATTGCGGATGACCTACAACCGGGGCAACGGTATGGGCGTGCTGGAACAGCCTTTCGAGGGCATTATGAACAACATCGCCCGGCGTTTCAGGGAGACCCAGTCCGATGCCGCCCGAAAAGAACTGGAAGAATGCATGTCCTCCGCCCCCTGCCCCCACTGCCATGGCGAACGCCTTTCCGATATTGCCCGGGCGGTGACTGTTGGCGGTATAGGCATCATGGATTTTTGCGAACTGAGCATTGATAAAGAACTGGTTTTCATGGAGAATCTCCATTTGGAAGGCAATATGGCCATTGTGGCAGAACAGATTGTCCGGGAGATCATTTCCCGACTGCGATTCCTGTCGGATGTGGGTCTGAGTTATCTGACCCTTTCCCGTTCCTCTGGCACGTTGTCCGGCGGCGAGAGCCAGCGTATTCGTTTGGCAACACAGATCGGCTCTTCTTTGATGGGCGTGCTGTATATTTTGGATGAACCTTCTATCGGACTGCATCAACGGGACAACGACAAACTTTTAGCAACGCTGAAGCATCTTCGCGACATTGGCAACACCCTCATCGTGGTGGAGCATGATGAGGATACCATGCGCGCGGCGGATTATATCGTGGATGTGGGCCCCGGAGCAGGCAGTCACGGCGGCGAGATCGTTGCCGCCGGCACATTGGAACACATTGTCCGCACACCCGAATCCATTACCGGCCAGTATCTGTCCGGGGTCAAAAAGATCCCCGTACCCAGCGCCCGCCGGGCAGGCAACGGTAACAAGCTTTCCATCCGGGGTGCAACGGAAAACAATCTAAAAGATGTGGATGTGGAAATTCCCCTGGGTACGCTCACCTGCGTCACCGGTGTTTCCGGTTCCGGCAAATCCAGTTTGGTTACCGAAGTGCTGAACAAGCATCTTTTGGCAAAACTGAATCACGCACGCACCCGTCCCGGTGCTTGCCGGTGTGTAGAGGGTATGGAGCATTTGGACAAAGTCATTGACATTGACCAAAGCCCCATCGGCCGTACACCCCGTTCCAATCCTGCCACATATACGGGCCTTTTCAATGACATTCGCGATTTGTACGCGTCCACCAACGATGCAAAGGTACGCGGCTACGGCCCGGGCCGATTCTCCTTCAATGTTAAGGGCGGTCGTTGCGAAGCCTGTTGCGGTGACGGCCTTGTGAAAATTGAAATGCACTTCCTGGCAGATGTATATGTTCCCTGTGAAGTCTGCAAGGGCGCCCGGTACAACCGGGAAACTTTGGAAGTACAGTACAAGGGCAAAAACATCTCCCAAGTTCTGGACATGACTGCAGAAGAAGCGGTGGAATTCTTTGAAAATCTGCCCAAGATCCGCAGAAAAGCCCAGACCCTGGTGGAAGTGGGCCTGGGATATGTGAAACTGGGCCAATCCAGTACCACCCTCTCCGGAGGTGAGGCTCAGCGTGTAAAACTGGCTACAGAATTGGCGCGGACATCTACAGGTAAAACCATTTATGTGCTGGACGAACCTACCACAGGCCTCCACGCGGCGGATGTCCACAAGTTGCTGGACGTTCTGCAGACCCTTGTGGACGCCGGCAATACCGCGCTCATCATTGAACACAACCTGGATGTGATCAAATCCGCAGACTATATCATCGATCTGGGCCCTGAGGGTGGCGACGGCGGTGGCACTGTGGTCGCCAGCGGCACACCGGAAGAGGTGGCTGCTGTAGAGGGCAGTTACACCGGCCAGTATCTGAAAGAATATCTGAAATAAAAAACCTGACCTGCAGAAGCAGGTCAGGCCCGGGAATTAATTGATCTTTTTGGATTCATACGCCGAAATGGGCAAAACATCGGCTAGTTCAATCAGGGAATGGTTTCGCTCTCCTGCGTAGTCCACATGCATCATGCTGGCACGCACCATATTGTCTGTATTCTGACGGATGGCCAAAGACATGGTAATACGGGTGCCACACCCATCCGGGTGATCGATCAAAACAGTACCGCCATGGGCCGCAGCCGCCGCGCGGATCAGAACCATACCTAAGCCAATGCCAAATCGGCTGTCTTCCAGTCCCGGCTGGCGACGGAATCGCGTGTGGACATTGCCCCGCATTTCTCCCGAAATGCCGTTTCCGCTGTCCTGCACCGTCAGATACAGCATATGATTCCTGTGGCTGAGCATTGCATCCACACGGCCACCTTTTTGAGAGAATTTCACCGCATTGGAAATGATGTTGTGGACGGCTCGCTCCAGTTTTTCCCGATCAACCAAACCAAGCACAGGTTGTTTCAGGTTTTCAAAACAGAGCTGCGTTCCACCGTGGCGCAACAGCTCTGCCGACTGTTCAAATATCTCATCCAACAGTCCTGTAATATTCACAACCGCCATTTTAGGCTCAGTCTGCTGACAGTAACGGTACGCATCGGACATATTGCTGATAATGCGCAGCATTTGAAACAGGCCCCGGTTGATCTTTGCAGTCTGCGCTTTCACATCCGGATCTTCCCCTTCCTCCGTCACAGGAAACAGTTGATCCGCCACAGTCATCACATTGGATAGTGGCGCGCGCAGTTCCTGGGCCGCCAGGGCCATCGCCTGAAGTTCCGACTGGTCTGCTTCCTGCTCTAATGTGAAAATATCAGCGTCTTCCATTTTGCGCACAGACGCACCGCAGGGCACGCCGGCAATGCCCAGGGTCAAATACAGGCATCCCTCTGAAAGTTCCCGATATTCCGTCTGGCCGGTGGTCAACAGTTGAGAAATCGGAGTGCCGGGCTCCAAACAATATGCTTTTGCGGCATCATTGACCGTGGCAATGACACCGTTGCGCACCGCAAAAGCAGGCTGGACGATCAAATCCAGCATCCCGATATTGGATTCCTTTCGTTCCATGATGTTCCTCCTCATGGGATATAGCATTTGCATTTTTAGGGGAAACTTTCATTCCCATTCTCGACAGAAATCTGTCTTTTCCTTATTCTATCGAAAAATGTCGAAAATAGCAAGATAAATCCGTTTTTGAGGTGAAAATTCATGGCAAATAATGATATGTTGCATAACGGCCACCGTCAACGTCTGAAAAACCGCTTCCTGGAGGAGGGATTGGACCACTTTGATGAGCACCAGGTTTTGGAACTTTTGCTGTTCTACTGTATCCCCCGGCAGGATACCAATCCCATCGCCCATGCCCTGTTGGAGCATTTCGGTTCTTTAAGTCAGGTTATGGAAGCGTCGCCTTCCGAACTGAAAAAAGTAGCTGGTATGGGCGAGGCATCCGCAACATTTCTGTCTTTGCTCAACGCCTTTCAGCGGTATTATCAAGTAAATCGTACATCATCTCTGGCGATCCTCACAACTTTGGAAGCGTGTGGGCAATATTTGATGCCCTTCTTCTACGGCAGACGGAACGAAACTGTTTATCTGTTGTGCCTGGATGCGAAATGCAAAGTTCTGTGTTGCAAGGAAGTGGGCGAAGGCAGCGTAAACTCCGCCGCTGTTCCCATTCGCCGGGTGGTAGAAATGGCCCTGGGGGCTAATGCAACCTCAGTGGTGCTTGCCCACAATCACCCCAGTGGACTGGCTATTCCCTCGGACGAGGATCAACTGACCACACGGCAACTGGCCATTGCCCTGGCGGCAGTGGATATTACCCTTGTTGATCATATGATCATGGCGGACGATGAATTTATTTCTCTTCGGCAGTCCGGTCGATACAATCCCGATGATTGCCGTCTGTTATTCTGAAAGACGGAGGCTTTATGGATCGATTTGAGTTAGTATCTCAATTTAAGCCATCCGGTGACCAGCCGAAGGCCATCACCGGGCTTGTAAACGGCGTGAATTGGGGCTTGCGGGAGCAGACTCTTTTGGGTGTCACAGGCTCCGGTAAGACTTTTACCATGGCTTCTGTCATTGAAAAATTGAACCGCCCCACCCTGGTCTTAGCCCACAATAAGACATTGGCGGCGCAGCTTTGCTCGGAATTTCGGGAGTTTTTCCCCAATAATGCGGTAGAATAATTTATCCCCTACTATGACTACTACCAACCGGAAGCCTATATTGCCCACACAGACACTTATATCGAAAAAGATGCTTCCGTCAACGAGGAGATTGACCGTCTGCGCCATTCCGCCACTTCTGCACTGTTCGAGCGGCGGGATGTGATCGTGGTGTCCTCGGTCAGCTGTCTGTACGGCCTGGGTGGCCCCATTGACTATAAGAGCATGGTCATTTCCCTGCGAGTGGGTAACGAGTACCCCCTGGATGCGGTACTGCGCAAGCTGACGGAGATTCGGTACGAGCGCAATGACATCGATTTTTCCCGTAACAAATTCCGCCTGCGGGGCGATACTTTGGAAATCTATCCTGCCTACTGGTCCGGACGGGCCATCCGGGTGGAGTTTTTCGGTGACGAAATCGACCGGATCAGCGAAATCAATGCTGTTACCGGTATGACCGAGCGCTTCATCGAACATGTAGCAATTTATCCTGCCAGTCAGTATGTGGCATCCCGGGACAAGTTGGAACGGGCCATGGAAGAGATTCGCCGGGAGTGCGATGAACAAGTTGCATGGTTCCGGGCACATGATAAACTGATCGAAGCCCAGCGCATCGCACAGCGTACCAATTACGATCTGGAAATGCTCACGGAGATTGGTTTCTGCAACGGCATTGAGAACTATTCCCGAGTGATCCAGGGCCGTGCCCCCGGCACGCCCCCCACCACCCTGCTGGACTATTTCCCCGATGATTTTCTCATGTTCATTGACGAAAGCCACGTCACACTACCTCAGACCCGTGCTATGTATGCCGGTGACCGCAGTCGGAAAGATGCATTGGTGAATTACGGATTCCGTCTGCCATCTGCATACGATAACCGCCCTCTGAACTTTGAGGAGTTCGACAGCAAGATCAATCAAGTGATCTATGTTTCTGCTACTCCTGCTGAGTACGAGCGCACCCGTTCCGGCCAGACTGTGGAGCAGGTCATCCGTCCTACCGGCTTGCTGGATCCAATCGTAGAAGTCCGGCCCATTGACGGGCAGATCGATGATCTCATCGGCGAGATCAACGCACGAAGCGCCCGGAATGAGCGTGTGCTGGTCACAACACTGACCAAGAAAATGGCAGAGGATCTGACAGTCTATCTACAAAAGGCCGGCATCCGGGTACGGTATATGCACTCGGACATCGGAGCTATGGAACGTATGGAGATCATCCGGGATCTGCGGATGGCAAAATTTGATGTACTCATTGGCATTAACCTGCTCCGGGAGGGCCTGGACTTGCCGGAAGTGAGTTTGGTGGCCATTTTGGATGCGGATAAGGAAGGTTTTCTCCGGTCAGAGACCAGTTTGATCCAAACCATCGGCCGGGCGGCACGAAATGCCGAGGGCCGGGTCATTATGTATGCGGACAACATCACTCCCTCCATGCAAAGCGCCATAGACGAAACTGCCCGACGCCGGGAGATCCAAAGTGCCTATAATGAAGCCAACGGCATTGTTCCCAAGACAGTCATCAAATCCATCCGGGATCTGATTGAAATTTCTTCTCCCACCGCAGAGCGCAAGGGGCGCAGTGGCGTGAAGATGACCAAGGCGGAAAAGGAACGGGAGATCGCCCGTTTGGAAAAACAGATGAAGGAAGCCGCAAAGATGATGGAGTACGAATACGCCGCCGTCCTGCGTGACCAAATCATTGAACTTCGCGGAAAAGAGTAAAAAAGCGTGGCTTATGCCACGCTTTTTGCTGTATATCCCCCAAAAAACTTGCCGATACTACTTCCAAAGGATGTGATACGATGGATTCCCTTTGGAGAGAAAGCGCTGAGCGCCCTACACTTCCCACTTTGCCCGGAATTATGAAAACAGACGTGTTGATCATTGGTGGTGGCATGGCAGGTCTTCTGTGCGCCCATATGCTGAAAAAGGCCGGGGTGGATTGCGTCTTGGTGGAGGCCAAAAAAATCTGCGACGGTGTCACAGGTGACACCACAGCCAAGATCACCATGCAACACGGACTGATCTACGACAAATTGATCCAACAGTTTGGGGTAGAAAAAGCCGGGCTTTACCTGCAGGCCCAGGAAAAAGCGTGCACAGAATATGAACGGCTGTGCCAAAATATCGACTGTGATTACGAAAAACAGGATTCCTATGTGTATTCTGTTAAAGATCGGATCAAGATTTCAAAAGAGGTCACTGCATTAAACCGGCTGGGGTGTAAGGCGCAGTTTTCCAAGACAGAAAATCTTCCCTTTCCCACAGCCGGCGCTGTCCTGGTAAAAGATCAAGCGCAGTTTCATCCCCTGAAATTTGCCTTTGAGATTGCCAAGGACTTGCCCATATTTGAAAAAACCAAAGTGATCGAGTTGATGCCCGGCAAGGTGCTGACCCAGCGTGGGCAGATCAACTGCAAAAAAATCATTGTGGCCACCCACTTCCCTATCCTGAACAAACATGGCTCGTACTTTTTGAAGCTATATCAGCACCGTTCCTATGTATTGGCACTGGAGGGTGCGCAACATTTTGACGGGATGTATGTGGACGAGGACAAAAAGGGGCTGTCTTTTCGCACCCACGGAGATCTTCTGCTCCTGGGCGGAGGGTCGCATCGGACAGGTAAAAGGGGTGGAAATTGGCAGAAGTTGGAGGAATTTGCCCGGAAGTATTATCCCTCTGCCCATGTTGTCGGCAAATGGGCCACACAGGATTGCATGAGTTTGGATGGCGTTCCCTATATCGGCCAGTATTCCAAGAGCACCCCGGATCTTTATGTAGCCACCGGTTTCAACAAATGGGGTATGAGTTCTTCCATGGTATCTGCCATGATCCTATCCGATTTGGTGCAAGGCAAGTCCAACGAGTATGCTCAGGTTTTCTCCCCATCGCGGAGTATTCTGCACCCGCAGTTGGCAATCAATGCTTTGGAATCCACAGTCGGATTGCTCACGCCTACTGTGCCCCGGTGTCCCCATCTTGGGTGCGCCTTGAAATATAATCCTGCAGAGCATTCCTGGGATTGTCCCTGCCACGGCTCTCGATTTACCGAATCCGGAGAATTGATCAATAATCCGGCAACGGATGATAAGCAAATGTAGACATCGCACCCCGACACTTTTGTGCCGGGGGTTTATAAATTGCTGTTGCTTTTTTAGGTGTGCTCGTGTATAATGGTTCTTGTTAATCATCCAGGTGTAGCGCAGTTGGTAGCGCGCCTGCTTTGGGAGCAGGATGCCGCGAGTTCGAGTCTCGCCACTTGGACCAAGTAAGGATAATCCGAACGCAATCTTCCAAGTAGGAGATGTGTTTGGATTTTCCATTTCTATCGATATAATTCGATGAAGCATTTGTCTCCGAAATGATTAGGTTAAGTTATGTTTAAGTAAGAAAGAAAGCGCCGGCAATCCGGCGCTTTCCTGCTTTATAAATTGCGATACATTTAAAATTTTCTTTAATTAAGGTCAAATTTAACGGTGCAATTTAAATATATTTACATTAGATTCTTTCCCTTTCCACACGCTAATGGTTAAATAGGCCTAATTTCTGTGAATATCAATGTGGATTATACTAATATTCTTGATTTTCTTTGGAAGTTATTGCTGCACAGACGAAGTAAATAATGGAAATAATAAAGTACAGGCAGAACGTAACTATGGGATGTACATAGTAGTCCACGTATTCAGATATCATTCCCTGATAATAGAAGAACAGCCTACTTCCCAATTTCCAACTGCCAAAGACAAGTGTAACTATCCCCATCATCAAGTAACTTTTGCTTTTAACGTATTCTCGATTATTGAACAAGGAAAGACCTATAATTAGCAGAATTAGATCTGCCGCCGGAAAAATGAAGAGTTCAGGCCCATTCGGATATGGGAGCAGGGCGCTCATACCAAACTTATAACCTATATACAACAAGGAAACGCTGTACATAATTGCGTGAAATATGACTGCCCATTTTAACAAACTTTTCTTCATAAACAAGATTCCTTTTTTAATTATTATCCAATTACCGTTAACTCGTTGGCTGCATTATTATATTATAGTTATAGGGAGTTCCGTATCGAAAAGCCTCAAGATAATAAATATTTCCTGCCGTTAATGTGATGGTGAGGGTGGCATTTCGATTGTTTGCGCCATCAATATCGTCGGTGGCAGAAACAGCAGCAGCGCCAGTAGTCGCGTTGGTAATACGGAAATGAGGATCGCCGGAACTGCTAGAGGTAGTAAATTTATAAGATCCACTCGTTTGAGGTACAATTCTAATCACATTGGTTTGAGAATTGGTTGGAACTGTTACGGAAGTCCATCCACTTAGCGAAACATTATTAAGTCGTTTATATGCACCCGTTTCATATGTTCCCGTACAGCGTCCATAATCAATTATTTCTCCACTCTCAAACATACCAAGAATCAATTCGGTGTTATCTTCAACAACGCTAACGGAAATTGATGTAATAACGCGAACGGCAAGGAAAACTCAAGTGTAATTTTGGAAATAATTGTAAAGTGTTTATGAACATGACGAATTGATGTGATTATCGACTTAATAAATCGATGATGATGGCTTACCATTCTTTACGATCATGAATAGCAATCCCGTTACTTCGTGATCCACGTCTTCTTTCTTTGCTTTCCACTCTGCAAATTCCTTTTGTCCTTCCTCGCTCCCGGTGTCGACCACTTGCTCTACTACCTGGCGGACTGTTTGATTCAGTTGTTGATAATCCCGGGAATTGACGGCCTGATCTACAACATTCTGGATGTCTCGGCCTAGGCTATCCAAATTCTGATTGCTACTGGCCATGTTTACTGCAACTTCCTTCTGTCTGATTTTTTCTAGTATAGCATGATTCAACACAAAAAACAAGGGTACGTTTCAACGGTCTTTCCCCATCTTTTCAACGGTCTTTCCCCATCTTGCATTTGTTCTGCATACTTTTTGCCTTGATGCAAAAACTACTCCCAAAGGAGTGATTTTTATGGACGGGAAAGAACTTGTAAAACAGACCTTGGATCAGATTCCGCAGGTCAATTCCAACGCAAAGCAAATCGTCGGTCTAGTAAAAGAGGGCGGCAGAACCACCGGGTATCAGCTTTCCGATAATTCTATTGTGGAAAAACAGCAACCAGTAGATATGGCAAAGCAGGGTCAG
>JAZOLS010000043.1:0-8103 GCA_045653245.1 Faecousia sp. | reverse complement strand
TAACCCGTCATTATAAAATTTTCGTATACAACAGCGCTCTTCTATGGTAAGATGGTGGTAGTTCATACAGGTCTCCTTTCGGTGTGGTGGTGTGTGGTAACTCTATTGTACCAGAGATCTGTATGAACTTCTTCTATTTTTTCAAGTGTTGCACTTGATAGTATAATTCACCCTGAAATAGCAAAGAGGCCCTCGTGGAGGGCCTCTTACTTATTTACAAACTTCTTTCAATTTCTGCCGGATGGAGAGCAGATCATCAAAGGTCTCCGGGCGTTTGGAAACATCCCGTAGCAGGGCAGAGGGATGATAGATGGCAGTCATCCATACGCCATCCTTTTCTACCCATTGGCCATGCTCCCGGGTGATGCGATAATCTTCCCGGATCAGCCGCATGGCGGCAATTCTGCCCAGGCATACGATGATCTTCGGCTTCACCAAAGCAATTTGATTCTCCAAATAACCGATGCAGGCATCCTGCTCCACCTCCAGGGGATCCCGGTTCTGAGGCGGACGGCATTTGACAATGTTTGCAATGTAGCAGTTTTCTTTCCGGCTCAGATCTATGATGCTGAGCATATCATCCAGCAGCCCACCGGCACGGCCCACAAAGGGCTCACCTTGCAGGTCTTCCTGTTCGCCTGGGCCTTCGCCCACAAACATGATCTCCGCATTTGCATTGCCTACGCCGAACACCACATTGTGACGATTTTCGCAAAGGCCGCACTGAGTACAATTCATGCAGGTGCGCTGTAATTCATCCCAGTTCATCATCTTCTGCGGCTCCTTCTCTTTTTCATACGTTGGTAGCGCATGATCCGAAATGCCCGAAGGCCGATCACGCCAAGGAATCCGATGACCACAAGCCCCACAAGTACCAGCAGGAGTGTCAGCCAACTTCCAGTGTGGTTATCAGGCTTTTCCGGAATCACCGGTGCTTGGAAAACTTCGACACCGTGCATGGCAGTCATATCCGTCTGAGCCAGGCATTTTGTGCCGTACCAAACCTGGGCAACGCCCAATTTTTGACCTTTTTCCACCGGAGCTGTGAGGGTGCTGTTCTGCTTTTCGTAGACCCATTTCAGTTGGGTTTCGTCCACTTCTTTGGGCAGAACAGTGGAAACAGATGTAGTCGCCTGGGTCACCACATGGCTGGTACCGTTTTCTACAGGATACTGGGCCAAGGATTGCCCGTCAAAGAACACCTGCCGGAATTCGAAATTGTCAAATGCGTAATCTATGAGGACTTTGCTTTCCTCAAAACTGCCGTAGGCAGACAAACTGCCGTTAGAAGCCACTGTTGGTTGTGCGCCCATCAGTACGCACAGGATCTCCATACCGTCACGTTCCGCGGTCAGGGTCAGACAACGTCCGCCTTCGTCCGTTGCGCCGGTCTTACCGCCGGTTACGCGCTTGTCGTAATACTTGGAGTTCTTGCTGTTCATCATATTGTTCGTTGTGGTGATAGTACGCGCTTCGTGCTTATTGGTTGCTGCCAATGTGTATTCGCCGGCGCAAAACATCTGGCGGAAAATCTCATTTTCCAGAGCAGCCTCTGTGATACGGGCAATGTCCCGGGCGGTGGTATAGGTTTCTGCATCATGCAGACCATGGACATTTCCGTAATGGGTATTTTGACAGCCCAACTGGATGGCCTTGTCGTTCATCATCTGCAAAAAGCCTTCGATACTTCCACCTACGTGCACGGCGGCGACAACGGATGCATCCGTTGCGGAAGCCACCATCGTACTATACAGCAGGTCCTTCAGAGAAATCTCCTCTCCTGCCTTCAGATCCGCACCAAGAATACCGATGGGTACCTGATTCAGCACAGAACGGGTGACAGTGACCATATCCTCCAAATTGCCATTTTCCAAGGCAACCAATGTGGTCATGATCTTAACCATGCTGGTGGGGTAGATTTTGCCATCGGGGTTGTGGGCGTAAAGCATAGTGCCGCTGTTGCGTTCATAGATGATCGCTGCCTTGGCAGTTTTGACCAGCTTTTCCTCTGTGCTCAGGGTCATGGCGGCATCCAGACTGTGACAGCCGTTGGTTACCTCGGGGTCGGTTTCGGTAGCGGAAATCGGAATATATATAGCACAAATCGTCAGAGTAAACGCTAAAAAGAGACATAAAAACCGCATTATTTTCATATTTTTACCTCTATATTTCAAACCGGACTTGTCCGGCAGGAAAAAATCGTGTATAATAATTTAAAATATTATATCAGTTTTTATTTTGTTCGTCAATGCAGGAGATACACAAATGAAAAATACCCCCGTATCGATTCTTGCCTGGGTATGTTTGATATTGGCTGCTTTCCTGACCGGCATGTTTGTGGGACGCAATGTCACCGGCGGCAGTATTCAAACCTCTGTACTTACCACTGCGGGTACTTCACATGGTTCTGATACTACGCAACCGGCATCCACTGCGCCTGTCACGACAAAGCCTGCTGCATCTCAGGGAAACGGAAAAATCAACATCAATACCGCTGATCTGTATACGCTTATGTCCCTTCCGGGCATTGGAGAAACATATGCACAGCGGATCATCGATTACAGGCAGGCCAATGGCCCGTTTGCGGATATTACCGACATCATGAATGTTACGGGCATTGGGGAAAAACGTTTTGATGCGATCAAAGATTTTATTACAACAGGAGGCTGATCTATGAAAATATTAGTTGTAGACGATGAAGAATTGCTGGTAAAAGGCATTCGCTTTAATCTGCAAAATGACGGCTATGAGGTAATCACCGCCTTCAACGGTATGGACGCTGTGGACTTGGCACAGACCCAAGGACCGGATCTGATCATTCTGGATGTGATGATGCCGCAGATGGACGGGCTTACTGCCTGCTCTAAGATCCGCCAGTTTTCCAATGTACCCATCATTCTGCTCACGGCCAAGGCCGATGATATGGATAAACTCATGGGCTTTGACAATGGCGCGGATGATTATCTGACCAAGCCCTTCAATATTTTGGAACTGAAGGCCCGGATCCGGGCTTTGCTCCGCCGATCCGGGGCATCCGCACAGAAAGAAGAGGAAACCAAGTTGCTGACCATTGGGTCTATTTCTTTGGACCCAGATGCCCGTAATGCTTTCCGAAGCGGAGAATTGGTGGATTTGACTGCCAAAGAATTTGATGTTATCGAATTTCTCATGCGCAATCCCAATCGGGTATACTCCCGTGAGGCACTTTTGGATACCATTTGGGCCTATGAATATAAGAGCGACATCCGAACGGTGGATGTGCACATCCGCCTTCTGCGGGAAAAACTGGAGAGCAATCCGGCAGAACCCAACTATATTATGACGAAGTGGGGCGTTGGCTATTACTTCAAGAAATGATCAGACTACCAAGCGCAGATATGGGAATATGCAGTTTCGTTATGCGCTGGTGTATGTGTGCATTACCTTTGTGGTGCTGCTGTTTTTGAATATTTACTGCTCCGGTACGAGCCAGCGTCTGTTCTACCAAAGCAAGGAAGCGTCCATGGTAGAAAAATGTCAGTTAGCGGCGACGGATATTGCCACGTTGGAAGTGCTGAATACCGCCAATGTTTCCAATGCGGTCAGCAGTATGGAGAGTCTGCGCGTTACCCGATTGCTGGTTACGGATCATGCCGGTGTGGTGCTGTATGATTCTTATGTTGCCGATTCCGCGTTGGGAAGTTATGTTCTGTTGCCGGAAGTGGTGCAGGCCATGGAAGGTACAGGTGGTAACGATGTGTTTTCCTGGGAATACCATGATGGGATCATGCTTTCCCGGGCGGCCACGCCCATCGTATCCTACGGTACCATTGTCGGATGTGTATACATGATGGAGTTCGATGCGGAGCAGGGCGGTGTGATCAAGACCCTTCAACAGAATATTTTTACCATCACTCTGGTGCTGGAAGTGGTGGTCGTTTTGTTCTCCATCTTCTTTGCCACTGGTTTTTCCAAGCGTTTGCGACGGGTGCTGGCATCCATGCGTATCATACGTGGCGGTGACTATTCCCACCGGGTGGTCATGGGCGGAAACGATGAATTGACTTTCCTGGGAGATGAATTTAACCAGTTGACGGAACGCTTGCAGGTGTCCGAAAACAAGCGTGCCCAGTTCGTATCTGACGCATCTCACGAATTGAAAACACCTCTGGCTTCCATCAAACTGCTTACTGACTCCATTTTGCAGAACGATATGGATCAGGATACAGTCCGTGAATTTGTATCCGATATCGGCAACGAGGCCGACCGGCTTACCCGTATGACCCAAAAACTTTTGTCCCTGTCCCGTATCGAGAGTCAGAAGGACGGCGACTGCGAGATTACCTATATGAAGCCTACCATTGACCGTGTGGTACGGATGCTCACAGGACTGACGGAAAAAAACAACATTCAGATCGATCTGGATTGTGAAGAAGACTGTCCGATCCTCATTTTGGAGGATGACCTGTATCAGATCATCTTCAATTTGGTGGAAAACGGTATTAAATATAATCTATCTGGAGGAAAACTGGGAATTCGCACCTACCGGGATGGAGAAAATGCCATTTTGCAGGTTTCGGATACCGGCGTTGGTATCCCGGATGATGCGCTGGGCCATGTATTTGAACGGTTCTTCCGGGTGGACAAGGCACGCTCCCGTTCCACCGGCGGCACCGGCCTGGGTCTTGCCATCGTTCGTAATATGGTAGAGCGAAATCAAGGCACTATTCGTGTGGAAAGTACCATGCATCAAGGCTCTGTGTTTACAGTAACATTTCCTGTTTTTGATCCGGAGGAGGATAGTCTATGAGAAAGTTTTTATGCTTTGCATTGATTCTCTGTTGTCTGTTTTCTATTGTGGGATGCAGCACAAAAAATACAGTATCGGAAGATTTTGTGACGGTTTATTTCAAAAGGGAAAAGCCTGTCTACGGTACTGCTGACAGTGTCATTGCTGCTACCTATTTGGATGCTTCCGGGCGTGGGAATGATTATGCTTATTTGCTGGGTAAGTATTTACGTACCACTCCAGGCAATGGATTGGTTTCGACTTTCCCGAAGGAGTTGTTTCTTTTCAGTTTCAAACAGGAAGGTTTGACCGCAAAAGTTGTGCTCAGTGATCAGATCGCAGAGCTTACCGGCATGGATCTAACGATCTCATTGACCTGCCTGACCCAAACGGTCATGTCTCTGACCGGATGCCGGGAAGTGATTATCAGTGCAGCCACAAAACAACTGGACGGACAGAATTTTATCACACTCAACCGGGACAGTTATCTGCTGATCGATAACAGCGGAGCAACCCAAAACTGATTTTCGAGGTATTTCTATGCGTTTTCTTTCGTGGAATGTAAACGGCCTGCGTGCTTGTATGCAAAAGGGATTTCTGGATTTCTTCCGGAAGACGGATGCGGACTTTTTCTGCCTACAGGAGACCAAATTGCAGGCAGGTCAAATAGATCTGGACCTGCCCGGTTATTACCAATATTGGTGCTATGCGGAGAAAAAGGGTTACTCCGGCACAGCCGTTTTTACGAAGCATGAACCCCTTTCCGTGACCTATGGCATTGGCGTGCCGGAATTGGACAATGAGGGACGTGTGATCACTTTAGAATACCCGGACTTCTACCTGGTTACCTGCTATACCCCCAATGCCCAACGGGAACTGGCCCGAATCGATCACAGAATGTGCTGGGAAGAGGCTTTTCGTGACTATTTGATAGGTCTGGATGCCCAAAAGCCTGTGATTCTGTGTGGCGATCTGAATGTTGCACATAACGAGATCGACCTAAAAAATCCCGCCTCCAACCATGGCAGTGCCGGCTTCTCCGATCAGGAGCGTGCCGCCTTTACCAAACTGCTGGAAGCAGGTTTTACCGATTCTTTTCGTTATTTGTACCCGGATCAGGAACTTGCCTATACCTGGTGGAGTTATATGTTCAAATCCCGGGAGCGAAACACCGGTTGGCGTATCGATTACTTTGTGGTATCCGATCGCTTACGGGATTCCATCCGGGATTCTGTCATTCATGCGGATGTGATGGGCTCGGATCACTGTCCTGTGGAACTGCTTCTGAAATAAGAATGCCCATTTGCCCATCCCTGCGCTCAAGCACAGCATTTTGCAGCCTGTGGATGTAGGCAAATGGTGTTTCGGGAGATATGGGCATCCAAAGGCCCTGTGTTTTCTGCGGATGACGGGGTACCGCCCGGAATTGAGGTGCTTCCTTTGTAAAACGGCTGATAGGCAATCTTGCGGACAAACAAAAGCAGTTTCTGTCCGGAGCAGGAATACCCAGGTTTTCTGTTTTTCCGCCGCAGGTGATGGTGATGCGATACATCACTTCTCCAGTAAGGTCACAACAGCATAAAAAGCGGTAGTAAAGCCCCTCGCGGCGGACCTCAGCCTTGCCGATCTTTTCGCCGCCCAGGTAAATATCATAGATCCCTTCCAAAAAGATTCCCCCTTTGCCACAACCTATGCAGCAAAGGGGGATTTATTCACGTTGTACCATTGCGCAGACCAAGGCTGACGGCGATTGCGTCATCCACCATGGCCATATGATTTTCATCCAGTTGGCCCATATGCTCCCGTAGACGTCGTATATCGATGGTCCGTACCTGTTCCAACAGAATTACGGAATCCTTGCTTAGCCCAACACTTCCGCCGGCAATGTTGATATGGGTGGGCAGACGGGCTTTTCCTGTCTGACTGGTAATTGCGGCAGCAATCACGGTAGGGGAATGCCGATTCCCTGTATCATTCTGGACGATCAAAACCGGTCTTGTTCCACCTTGCTCGCTTCCCACCACCGGTGACAGATCTGCATAGAAAATATCTCCTCGTTTGACCGTGGTATCCATGTGCTTCACTCTCCGAAGAATTTTTCCTGCGCTACCGGTCTTCCTATGTAACGCATCTGGGAATATTCTCCCACGGCTACATGGAATTTATACGGCAGCGCCACCGAAATATCCTATGGAGAAATCCCTTTCCATGTTACAGAAAGGTGAAATTTTTGACATCCATCGACAGGAGTCTGCGACCTTGCCAGTAGACCTCGCATTGCTGGGGAATATCGTTGCTGTCAAGCCACACTTCCAGGTGCAAAGCATTTTCCGCATAACTGTCATCGATTGCTACCCGCAGCAGATCCCCCTCGTGGGAACAAGAGGTAAGATATCCGCTTCGCAGGGTCTCCAGAAGCACCCACGGACCGCTGACCGGGGAGATCAGATTATCTGCAAGAATGTCAAAGGCCAGTATTTGATTATCAAAGGTCAGTTTTCCGCTGCCCTTGGAAACGGTTCCGGAAATCCCGGAGATGCTTTCCGGCTGCGTAACGGTAAATTTCATATTTCCTTGTGTGTCCCCCTGACACTGCATGGCAAAGGTATGGACTTTATCTCCGTAGTCTGCTGTAATGGCAACATCAAAGGTGACCTCT
The DNA here is from genome assembly GCA_045653245.1 of Faecousia sp. Classification (GTDB taxonomy): domain Bacteria; phylum Bacillota; class Clostridia; order Oscillospirales; family Oscillospiraceae; genus Faecousia. The sequence goes on along the minus strand of JAZOLS010000043.1, from coordinate 676 downwards.
TTTTGCTGAAGTTTTCCTCGGAGCGCCATTGCCCGATCCATATCTGCAGAATCTGCACTGCATCCGCACAGAAGTATCATCACCAAACACACCAATGCAAATCGCTTCATAGGATCCCACCTTAAACATAGTTGGTATAGGTATATGAACGATTATGGGAGTTATGCATTGTTATGGTAGAGCGAATGACTGACGCGGTTGCATTTGCTTCGCAAATAATTGTTGGGCTTGGTCTAGTCCTCACCGGCAACAGTCCCCCGGACTGTTGCATTTAATCTTTTGAGTTACTACCCCAACTACAAATAAACACGCCACCCCGATGGGGTGGCGTGTTTGCTGGAGCTAGTGACCTGACTCGAACAGGCGACCTTCTCATTACGAGTGAGATGCACTACCGACTGTGCTACACTAGCAAGCGTGCTTATTATATCGGTTTTACTGCCGGTTGTCAACTTCTTTTTATGTTTGTACCACCCCGGGAAACCAGGGTGGTACAAGAATCAGGGTGAATTATACTATCAAGTGCAACACTCGTAAAAATAGAAGAAGTTCATACAGATCTCTGGTACAATAGAGTTACCACACACCACCACACCGAAAGGAGACCTGTATGAACTACCACCATCTTACCATAGAAGAGCGCTGTTGTATACGAAAATTTTATAATGACGGGTTA
>JAZOLS010000042.1:0-1943 GCA_045653245.1 Faecousia sp. | reverse complement strand
CAAGCAGGAGACACGTTGCCGCAATGGCAATGCCTTTTCCATCGCTTTGGAGGACGGTACATATCGGGTCTACAGCCAAAACGGAGAGTTTCTCGCCCTCAGCCAGGCAAAAGGCGGCGTTATGTCAACCATTAAGAGTTTCTTTGAGGTATAATCTTGGCCCCCTCTGACGAGGGGGCTGGCAAAAATCTCTGATTTTTGCCTGGGGGAGAGAAAATGAAGCAATACAGAAAAAGCAATGTTCCTCTTGCACAGGAACTGCGTAAAAATATGACCCCATGGGAACGAAAACTTTGGTATCTGTTTTTGTGCCACTATCCTGTGCGCTTTCAACGCCAAAAGCCTCTTGGAGATTATATCGCGGATTTTTATTGTGCAAAAGCAAAATTGGTAATTGAACTTGACGGAGGAGGACACTACGAAGAACATCAACAGACAGTAGATTTGCAAAGAACTGCACATTTGGAAGCAATGGGCCTGCATGTAATGCGCATTTGCAATCTGGATATCGATAGAAATTTTCGTGGTGTTTGCGAATGTATAGACACATTGGTCGCACATTCTCTCCCCCAGTCAGCCTGTTCGGCTGACAGCCCCCTCGTCAGAGGGGGCCAAGAATGTCGTTCTTCAAAGTAAGGTCATTTGTATGAAACAGAAAAAAATATTCGCCCTGGGGTTTTTTGATGGGGTGCATTTGGGGCACCAAGTGCTTTTGGATGCCTGCCGCCAACTGGCGACAGAACAGAATGTAACTGCCTGCGCGGTCACCTTTGATCTTCCCCCCAGCGCGGTTTTACAAAATACACAACCGAATATGCTGAACACCATCCGGGATCGGGAAGCACTTTTGCGCCAGTTTGGAATGGATGATGTTCTGTTGCTGCGCTCCGACAGTGCCACCCTCTCCATACCCTGGCTTTCCTTTTTGAAACTGCTCATGGAGGAGGGCGCTGCCGGATTTGTCTGCGGCTATGACTTCCGTTTCGGCCAAAATGGTGAGGGAAACGCAGACAAACTGGCCGCATTTGCGGCAGAACAAAATCTGCCTTGCATTATTGTGTCGGAGCAGACCATGGATGGAGGGAAAATCTCCTCCACCCGGATCCGTGCCCTTTTGGAAAAAGGTGATGTTGAAACCGCAAACCGCCTGCTGGGGCATCCCCACATTTTATCGGGAACGGTGGTAAAAGGACAGCATTTGGGCCGCACAATCGGTGTGCCCACCGCCAATCTGCGTATGTCAGAAGAACTCGTGCAACTGCCGTTTGGCGTTTATGCCTGCCATGTGGATGTGGACGGGAAGCGTTACGTAGCCGTGACCAACATGGGTACCCGACCCACGGTGGATGGCCAAGGCGTGACTGTCGAACCCTGGATCCTGGACTTTGACGGCGACCTGTACGGCAAAAAAATCACCCTGGAGTTCCACAAATTCCTCCGTCCGGAGAAAAAATTCGATAATTTAGAGGATTTAAAGGCGCAAATTCAAAAAGATGCGGCAGAAACCTATAAGCTTCTAAAATAAGCACCATTCCTTGCCTCTCCCTTTGGGAGAGGTGTCAGCCGAACAGGCTGACGGAGAGGGTAAAAAGAGAACTGTTTGTAATTGCCCTCTCAGTCACGCCTTACGGCGTGCCAGCTCTCCCAGGGGGAGAGCCAAGTGTCGTGATATATTTTTGCATAAAAAGTTTGTATTTTGTGAAAATTTCCCTTTACTTTTGGGAAAACTTGTGATAAGATATTCAGGCTGGCTATAAGTCAGAGAATATTTCTATGCCCGCAGCTCAGTTTCGGGAAGACACCGACCCTTTACTTGGCGCGAGGTAAATTCAAAAAAGGTGGTAAACATCATGATTCTGAAGGAAAAGAAGACCCAGGTAATCCTGGAAAACGCAACCCACGAAGGCGACACCGGTTCTCCCGAAGTCCAGGTCGCTATTCTG
>JAZOLS010000041.1:0-8054 GCA_045653245.1 Faecousia sp. | reverse complement strand
ATCATTCCCTGGCTGAAGGAAAACTACAACAACTGTGAAGTCATCGCCGTTTCCGGCGACGTTGGTCAGGCTGACGAGCTGGAAGGCCTGGAAGAGAAGGCGCTGAAGACCGGCGCGTTGAAGCTGTACGTCCTGGATCTGACCGACGACTACGTTGACAACTACATCATGCCCTGCCTGAAGGCCGGCGCTATTTACGAAGAGTACCTGCTGGGTACCTCCCACGCCCGTCCCTGCATCGCCAAGGGTCTGGTGGACACCGCCATCAAGGAAGGCGCCGACGCCATCTGCCACGGCTGCACCGGCAAGGGCACCGACCAGGTCCGCTTCGAGCTGACCATCAAGCACTTCGCCCCCAACATGCCCATCATCGCCCCCTGGCGTGAGTGGTCCATCAAGTCCCGCGAGGAGGAGATCGAGTCCGCCGAGGCGCCCTACGCCCCCCTGAAGATCACCCGGGAGACCAACTACTCCAAGGACAAGACCCTGTGGCACCTGAGCCATGAGGGCCTGGATCTGGAGGACACCGGCAACGTCCTCCAGTACGTGCAGGCCGGCTTCCTGGAGATGGGCGTTTCCCCCATCCTGGCCCCCGACGTCCCCACCTATGTGACCCTGGACTTCGAGCAGGGCATCCCCGTGGCTCTGGACGGCGAGAAGATGAGCGCCAAGAACATCATCCTGAAGCTCAACGAGATCGGCGGCGCCAACGGCATCGGCCTGCTGGATATCGTGGAGAACCGTCTGGTCGGCATGAAGTGCCGCGGTGTCTATGAGACTCCCGGCGGTGCCATCCTGTACAAGGCCCACAGCGTTCTGGAATCCATCTGCCTGGACAAGATGACCCTGCACGAGAAGCAGCGTCTGGCCATCACCTACGCAGAGCTGGTCTACAACGGCCAGTGGTGCACCCCCCTGCGGGGGGCGCTTGCCGCATTTGTGGACAAGTCCCAGGAAACTGTCACCGGCAAGGTGCGTCTGAAACTGTACAAGGGCAACATGATCAATGCCGGCGTATGGAGCGACTACTCCCTGTACTCCGAAGAGATCGCCACTTTCGGTGAAAGCGACTACAACCAGGCAGACGCCACCGGATTCATCAACCTCTACGGCCTGCCCATCACGGTCAAGGCTATGGTAGACGCAAAGAACAAGAAGTAAGGAGAATTTCTCATGGCAAAGATGTGGGCAGGCGTGACCGATGGTATGACCGCAAAAATTGCGGACGACTTTAATTCTTCCATCCATTTTGACAGCCGGATGTACCGGCAGGATATCACCGGCTCCATGGCCCATGCCGCCATGCTGGCAAGCAAGGGGATCATTTCCCAAGCGGATGCTGATCAACTCATCGATGGCCTGGAAAATATCCTCAGCGATATTGACAGTGGCTCGCTCACCATCGACATGGAATGCGAAGACATTCACATGTTTGTAGAGCAGGTGCTGACTCAGCGACTGGGGGATGTGGGTAAAAAACTGCATACCGCACGCTCCCGGAACGACCAGGTGGCCCTGGACATCCGTATGTATCTGCGGAGTCAAATTGACGACATCACCGATCTGACCAAGAGATTGCTCCTTGCCATCGTGAACAAGGCCGAGGCATACAAATCTGCCATTATGCCCGGCTATACCCACCTGCAGCGGGCTCAGCCCATCACCTTCGGTCATCATCTGATGGCTTACGCCATGATGTTACTCCGGGACATGGACCGCCTGGCGAACTGCCGCAAGCGGATGAATATTTCTCCCATCGGCTGTTGCGCCTTAGCCGGCACTACTTATGATACAGACCGAAATTTTGAAGCCGAAAAATTGGGTTTTGACGGCATTTGCCTAAATTCCCTGAACGGCGTGGCCGACCGGGGTTTCTGTGTGGGACTCACGGGCGCCATCAGCCTGCTGATGATGCACCTTTCCCGGTTTTCTGAGGAAATCATCCTGTGGTCCAGTTGGGAATTTAAGTTTGTGGAACTGTCTGACGCATTCACCACCGGTTCATCCATCATGCCCCAAAAGAAAAACCCCGATATGGCGGAGTTGGTTCGGGGTAAGACCGGCCGGGTCTACGGAGATCTCATGGCTCTGCTGACCACTTTAAAGGGTCTTCCCCTTGCCTACAACAAGGATATGCAGGAAGACAAGGAAGCGGTGTTTGATGCCTGCGATACAGTCAAAATGTGTCTGCAAGTGTTCAGCGGCATGGTCGAAACCTTGATTGCCAACACTGTCAATATGAAACTGGCAGCCCAAAAGGGTTTTATCAACGCAACCGACTTGGCCGATTACTTGGTGAAAAAGGGCCTGCCTTTCCGTAGTGCCTACAAAATTTCCGGTCAGTTGGTCGCCCTGTGCATCCAAAAATGCACCGTGTTAGAAGATCTGCCTTTGTCCACTTATCAGACGTTCAGCGAATTGTTTGACAACGATCTGTACGAAGCCATCGATCTTTACAAGTGTGTGGAAAAACGGATCTCCCAGGGCGGTACATCCGTGGCTTCCGTAGAAGCCCAAATCCAATATGTGAAAGAGATTTTGCAATGACCAAAGTATTTATTGACGGAAGTGCCGGCACTACCGGCATCCGCATTGAAGACCGCCTGTCCGCACGAACGGACATCGCGTTAATCCGCCTGCCGGAAGAACTGAGAAAAGACCCCACCGCACGGAAAGATGCTCTGCACAGCGCAGACATTGCCTTTCTGTGTCTGCCGGATGCGGCGGCTATGGAAGCCGTTGCCCTGGCCGAGGGATCTAAAGCGAAGATCATCGACACCTCCACCGCCCACCGTACCAATCCTGCCTGGGCTTACGGTTTCCCGGAACTTTCGGGACAAAAAGAGAAGATTTTATATTCCAGCCGTATCGCCAATCCCGGTTGTCACGCCAGCGGATTTGTGGCCCTGGTCGCACCCTTGGTAAACAGCGGTATCCTGGCTAAAGATCTGGCGCTGACCTGCTTCTCCCTCACGGGTTACTCCGGGGGCGGCAAGAAAATGATCGCAGAATATGAAAGTACTGAGCGCAGTCCTTTGCTGAAAGGTCCCCGACAGTATGCCCTGACCCAACAGCACAAGCATCTAAAAGAAATGATCGCCCTGTGCAATTTGGAATGTGCCCCCATTTTCTGCCCTATCGTCGGCGATTTTTACAGCGGTATGGAAGTGACCGTTCCTCTGTTCGCAAAAGATATTAAAGGCAGCGTTGACGACATTCGCGCTCTGTACCAAGGTTATTACACAGGTGGCCTTGTCCGTTACAACAACGATGCCGACCCCGACGGCATGCTATCCGCCGCCGCATTTTCCGGACGGGACGATATGCAAGTATCTGTCCACGGCAACGAGGATCGCATCCTGCTCACGGCACGGTTTGACAATCTGGGCAAGGGCGCATCCGGCGCAGCCATTCAGAACATGAATATCCTGTTGGGCATTGACGAAACCACAGGTCTTTGTGTATAATATTGCAAACAACAGGGAGGGGCCTTCCCCTCCCTCAAAAACTGATACATAAAAGGAAGATTTGGTATGAATCTGATCTCTGGCGGCGTCTGCGCCGCACAAGGTTTTAAAGCAAACGGCATCCATTGCGGCATTCGCAGAAATCACTCCAAAAAGGACCTAGCGCTGATCGTCAGCGACTGCAAAGCCACCGCCGCCGCTGTCTACACCACCAATTTGGTCAAAGGCGCACCTTTGACTGTTACGAAGCAGAACATTTCCGACGGCTTCGCTCAGGCAGTGATCTGCAACAGCGGCAACGCCAACACCTGCAATGCAAACGGCATAGAAATTGCCGAAAGCATGTGCGCTCTGGTTGCCGAAAAGGCAGGCGTAAACGCCAAGGACGTAGTAGTTGCCTCCACCGGTGTCATTGGACAACCTTTGAACTTAGAACCCATCGCAGGCGGTATGGACGAACTGTGTGCCGGTCTGTCTTATGAAGGCAGCAACGCCGCCGCACAAGCCATTATGACCACCGATACCATGGAAAAGGAACTGGCTGTGGAATTCACCCTGGGCGGTAAGGTTTGCCGCATGGGCGGCATCGCCAAAGGCAGCGGTATGATCCACCCCAACATGGCCACCATGCTGGTGTTCATCACCACCGATGCTGCCATTTCCGCCGAAATGCTCCAAAAAGCCCTGTCCTCTGACATTAAAAACACCTTTAATATGCTGAGCATTGACGGCGATACTTCCACCAACGATATGGTGACAGTCCTGGCCAACGGCATGGCCGGCAACCCGGAAATCACCGCCGAGGGAGAAGATTTCACTGGTTTTATGCAGGCATTGAATACCATTACTGTCAACCTCTGCCGCCGCATCGTCGGTGACGGCGAGGGTGCCACCAAGCTTTTGGAGTGCATCGCAACCGGCGCCGATACGGAAGAAGCCGCCAAGAAGTGCGCGAAGAGCGTCATCTGCTCCAGCCTGCTGAAGGCCGCCATGTTTGGCGCAGATGCCAACTGGGGCCGGGTGCTGTGCGCCATCGGCTACAGTGGTGCAGACGTGGATGTGAGCAAGATCGGCGTTGCCTTCCGCAGTGCCAAGGGCACGGTTGTGGTCTGCGAAAACGGTGCAGGCGTTCCTTTCTCTGAGGAGATCGCCAAGCAGATCCTGTTGGAAAAGGAAATTGAAATTTTGCTGACTTTGGGCGACGGACCTTATGGCGCAACTGCCTGGGGCTGCGATTTAACTTACGATTACGTTAAAATCAACGGAGACTACCGCACCTAAGGAGAAAACTATGGACGCTATCTTTTCCAATGCAGAGCGCGCGGAAGTATTGACCGCCGCCCTGCCCTACATCAAAAAATATAATGGCAAGACCATCGTCATCAAGTACGGTGGCAACGCCATGGTCAACGAGCAGTTGAAGCAGCAAGTGATGGAGGACATCGTTTTGCTGTGGCTCATCGGTGTGAAAGTGGTTCTCATCCACGGCGGCGGCCCAGAGATCAACGAAACCATGGAGAAACTGGGCAAACAAGCCGTTTTTGTGGACGGCCTGCGGGTCACGGATAAAGAAACTGTAGACATCGTGCAGATGGTGCTGGCCGGCAAGGTGAACAAAACACTTGTTAACCTGTTGCAGACCAAGGGTGGTCATGCTGTGGGCGTTTCCGGCATCGACGGCGGCATTATTGAAGCCACCACTAAAAACGAGGCCTTGGGCTATGTGGGCAAAATCACGAAGATCCGAACCCAGCCCATCACGGACCTGCTGGAAAAGAACTACATCCCCGTTATCTCCACCGTGGCCAGTGACCGTCAGGGCAATGTGTATAACATCAACGGTGATACTGCCGCCGCCCATATAGCAGGCGCATTGGGCGCAGAGCGGCTGGTCATGATGACCGATATTGCCGGTATTTTGATGGACAAGGATGACCCCACCACTCTGATTCCCCAAATCACGGTAGCGGAAGCAAAAAAACTCTACAACGATCATGTAATCTCCGGCGGCATGATTCCTAAGGTGGATTGCTGCATTGAAGCCCTTGACCATGGCGTAAACAACGTGGTCATCATGGACGGCCGCATCCCCCACTCCATTCTGATGGAACTGCTCACCGACGAGGGTGCCGGCACCATGGTTACGAAAGGTTGATATTATGAGCATCATTTCTCTTGACAAAGAATATGTGGCCGGTACTTACGGCCGTTTCCCGGTGGAACTGGTTTCCGGCAAAGGTTGCATCCTCACGGATGCCAATGGCAAGCAGTACATTGATCTGACTTCCGGCATCGGTGTCACCTCTTTTGGTGTGGCAGACGATGCCTGGCTGCAGGCAATCACCGCCCAGGCCATGAAACTTCAGCATTCTTCCAATCTGTTTTACACCGAACCCTGTGCCAAACTGGCCAGGCTTCTGTGCCAAAAAACCGGAATGAAGAAAGTATTTTTCTCCAATTCCGGTGCAGAGGCCAACGAGTGCGCCATCAAGGTAGCAAGAAAATATTCCGCCGAGAAAAAAGGCGCGGACTGTTATACCGTCATCACCCTGGTAAACAGCTTTCACGGCCGGACACTGACCACTTTGGCTGCCACAGGTCAGGATCATTTCCATCAGTACTTCCAGCCCCTGACCCCCGGTTTTGTGCATGTGGAAGCAAATAATATGGACATGCTCCGTGATACGATCGCCAAGACCAACCCTGCCGCAGTCATGTTCGAATGCGTCCAGGGCGAAGGCGGTGTAAATCCTCTGAACAAGGACTTTGTCGTGGCAGCGGCGCAAATGTGCAAAGAAAAGGACATTCCGCTGATCATTGACGAAGTGCAAACCGGCAACGGCCGCACCGGCACATTGTACGCTTATATGCAGTTCGGAATCGAACCTGACATTGTATCCACTGCCAAGGGTTTGGGCGGCGGTCTACCCATCGGCGCAACGCTGATGAGCGAGAAGGTGCAGTCCGTCCTGGGTCCTGGCGACCACGGTTCTACCTATGGCGGCAACCCCGTGTGCTGCAGCGGTGCACTGAGCATTTTGGAGCGACTGGACGACGTTTTTCTTGCGGATGTAAAGCGCAAGAGCGACTATGTCTTCTCCGCCCTGCAAGGCACTCCAGGCATCGAAAGTGTATCTGGTTTGGGCCTTATGATCGGCATACAAACCGACAAACCTGCTAAAGAAGTCGTGAACGCTTGCATCGAAAAAGGCGTGTTGGCTCTGACGGCAAAGACAAAAGTGCGGCTGCTGCCTGCACTGAACATTCCCATGGAGCAACTGAAACAGGCCATTGAAATTCTCAAGACCGTTTGCAAGGAGGAGAATCCATGATTGACCTTAAGGGCAGAAATTTTCTGACACTTCTGGACTTCACCCCGGAAGAAATCCAATATCTTTTGGACTTAGCAGCGGATTTTAAGACCAAGAAAAAGACCGGGATCCCTCACCGGGTACACGAGGGCAAAAACATCGTCATCCTGTTCGCCAAGGACTCCACCCGTACCCGGTGTGCCTTTGAAGTGGCTGGTCATGATCTTGGTATGGGTGTCACTTATCTGGGCCCCAGCGGCTCGCAGATGAGTAAGAAAGAATCCATTGCCGACACCGCCCGGGTGTTGGGTCGGATGTACGACGGCATCGAGTACCGGGGCTTTGAACAGACCATTGTGGAAGACCTGGCAAAATACGCCGGTGTTCCCGTATGGAACGGTTTGACCAACGAATATCATCCCACCCAAATTCTTGCTGATTTTCTTACCATTCAGGAGCATTTTGGCAGTCTGAAAGGCAAAAAATTGGTCTATATGGGCGATGCGCGATATAACATGGGCGACTCGCTGATGGTTGGCTGTGCCAAGATGGGTATGCACTTTGTGGCCTGCGCTCCTGAAAAGTATTTCCCCAACCAAGAACTGATTGCCCAATGCCAACAGATCGCCACCGAGACCGGCGCAACGCTGGAATTCCTTACAGATCCCATGGAGGCCACCAAGGGCGCAGATGTGATCTACACGGATGTTTGGGTGTCCATGGGCGAACCGGACGAGGTTTGGAACGGACGCATCAGGGATCTAACCCCCTATCGGGTGACCAAGGCGCTGATGGACAATGCCGGCTCTCAGTGCCGCTTTATGCACTGCCTGCCTGCTTTCCATGATCTGAACACCGACATCGGCAAGCAGATCTACGAGAAGTTTGGCATCGACTGCATGGAAGTCACCGACGAGGTGTTCGAAAGCGAGCAGTCCATCGTCTTCGATGAAGCGGAAAACCGGATGCACACCATCAAGGCGGTCATGGCCGCAACATTGTAAGAAAAAGACCGATTCCTCAAAAGGGAATCGGTCTTTTATGTAAATTACGAAACTTAGAACATATCGCCCAGCATACCCAGCAGATCGCCGGCTTCTTCCACGGCTTCATTGATAGTATGGCCCTGGATGGACAGTTCGCCAACGCCCCAGCCGCCGATGGCGGTCATCAGCCAAACAGCGATTGCCAAACCGGCGAAGATCACCAGGGTGTAGATGGTCAAGGTCTTGCCGGTCTCCAGGACCTGCACGCCAGCGGTGTCGCGGATCTCGTT
>JAZOLS010000040.1:0-28999 GCA_045653245.1 Faecousia sp. | reverse complement strand
GTGCAGGTCAACGGGTGCCCCAAGAGCATCGAGGGCGACCTGAAGAAGGAGGACATCGAGTGCTCCTTCGGCCTCGACACCGCCACCAAGACCTATGCCGAGATCGTGGGCAACATCGAGCGTGATGCCAACTCCGCCAAGAAGTACTGGCACTTCATCAAGGTCATGGGCCGTTCCGCTTCCCATGTTGCTCTGGAGTGTGCACTGCAGACCCAGGCCAACATCTGCCTGATCGGTGAAGAAGTTGCCGCCAAGAAGATGTCCCTGGCTCAGATCACCGAGTACATTGCGGATTCCGTGGCGATGCGTGCTGCCAAGGGTTGGAACTTCGGCGTTGCCATCATCCCCGAGGGTATCGTGGAATTCGTCCCCGAGTTCTCCGTGCTGATCGCTGAGATCAACGAACTGCTGGCAGGTAGCAAGGCTGACGCTTTCAATGTGCTGCCCTCCTGGCAGGATAAGTACGCATTCATCAAGGCTGGTCTTACCGCTACTTCCATGGCTGTATTCGAGATCCTGCCCCAGACCATCCAGCAGCAGTTATTCCTGGAGCGTGACCCCCACGGCAATGTGCAGGTTTCTCTCATTGAGTCCGAGAAATTGTTCTCCGAAATGGTCAAGGAAAACCTGGCCGCCCGTAAGGCTGCTGGTACCTACAACGGCAAGTTCTCTCCCCTGCATCACTTCCTGGGCTATGAAGGCCGCTGCGCTTTCCCCTCCAACTTTGATGCTGACTACTGCTACAGCCTGGGTTACAACGCATTTATGCTGATCCAGTACGGCTTCAACGGGGATCTCTCCAAGGTCTCCAACCTGAGCAAACCTGCTGAAGAGTGGATCGCCGGCGGCATGCCCATCACCAAGATGATGAATATTGAGCGCCGCCACGGCCACGACAAGCCCGTTATCCGCAAGGCTCTTGTAGAACTGGATGGCAAGCCCTTCAAGTTCTTCGAGGCAAACCGTGAGCAGTGGGCCGTGGGGACTTGCTATGTCTACCCCGGGGCTATTCAATACTTCGGCCCTGCTGAAGTTTGCGATCTGACTACCCGCACTCTGGCTCTGGAAAAGGCCTGATTATAAATTCAACCACCGTATGACTGGGTCATACGGTGGTTATTTTTATTTATCGGCCCCGATATTCTTGCTTCAGCACTTGAGCCATCTCTTCCGGTGACTCTTGACAGCCGCCTGCAAGCCACAGTTTAATAATAGCGTTCAACCCATTTCTGAAAAATTCAATATGATATTTCAGATTCTCTGTAACATGCTCCTTCTCTGCCCTTTTCGGGTCACAAACAGAAATGAGGTGCTTGTCGTCATAGCACAGTTTGAAGTAAGTTTGATAAAAAAGTTGATTTTCTTTAACATGCCAGAACATTTTCAGTGCGCCATTGCGCTCGTTGAAATAATCATAGTCGGCAAACAGATTGCTGAATTCCCGTTCCAGCTTTTCTCTTGTCTTGTCGGCAAGGTCTAATATATCCAGGTAGTTAGCATAGAAGGTACTGCGGTTCAACCCTGTGATCTTGATAAGTTCAGAAACTGTAATATCCTTGATTTCATGGCTTTGCAGCAATTCTATAAAGGCTCTTTCAAGTTTTTCCTGGGATTCCTTGCGGCGTTTGTTATTCTTTGTATTCATATTTTCCCCATTATTCCAACAGTTGTTGCAATTTTGATGATTGTTTAGCATCCTTTTTAATATTATACTATACCTGCATTAAAAACACAAGTATTGGAATAATGAAAGGAGATATTTCTATGAAGAGAAGTAGTTTTGTTGCATTGATTATGGGAACAGTCAGCGGTGTGTTGTTTGCGCTTGGTATGTGCATGGCACTTCTGCCGGAGTGGGATGCTTTTACTGAGGGCGTTATCTTTGGCAGTATCGAAATTCTTTTCGGTATCATTACATTCTTCGTATGGTGCAAGATGGAAAAGAAAACACTTCCCAAAATGAGCGGTAAAAATATACTGCGCATTATCTATGTTATCATTGCCGCTTTAGTGCTTGGTGTAGGCATGTGTATGTGCCTCGTGTGGCAGCAGATCGTATGGGGTACGCTGGTGGGTCTGCTTGGCATCGTTATGCTGATCGCTCTGATTCCAATGATTAAAGGCATCAAATGAGTGTATTCCAAATTGTAAGAAATCCCTATACAAGCCTGCTGATAAACTTTTTGTATGCTACGGGTAATTGCATTTTTGGATTCTTGACACATTCCTGGTGGTTTATCACGGTAGGTGCTTACTATGCCATTCTGGCCATAACTCGCTTTTCTGTGCTGCATATCAAGCGCAATACCGACACTGAAGTCTTTGTTAAACGGGTCACCGGAGTTTTGTTGGTGGTGCTGTCATTCTGTATCATCGGGGTGAACATTCTATCCATACTCCAAGACCGGGGCACAGAATTTCATGAGATCATTATGATCGCCATTGCCACCTATACCTTCACAAAAATTACCATCGCGATCATCGGTATGGCAAAAGGAAAGCATACTGCCTCATCGGTTATTAAAACACTGCGTAACATATCATTGGCAGATGCGTGCGTTTCCATTTATACCATGCAGCGGTCCATGCTCGTAACCTTTCCGGGTATGACTTCGGAAGAAATTCAATTATTCAATATTTTAACTGGAAGTGCGGTCTGGATCATTGTACTGCTTCTTGGAATCAATCTCATTGGAGGAAGTAAAGTAAATATGGCAAAATCTAAAATCGTAAAGGCAAGCGAAAACATTGCAGATGCTGTCACCTGTGGCTACAAGAAAATCGAACAAGGTGTTGTAAAGGGTTACACAAAAATCGAAGATAAATTTGTAGATGCTTATCTTACAAAAGACGGTGAAACCGTGGAAGAAGCCAAAAAACGGCTCAAAAAAGAAAAATAAAGGCCAAAACCGCCTCTCATCCGAGAGGCGGTTTTCTTATCAATACTGGGTGGGCTCAATATGCCAGATTTCTTCCGCGTACTGACGAATGGTACGATCGGAGGAAAATTTAGCACCGCTGGCAATGTTCATCAAGCACTTGCGACCGAAGGTCATCCGGTCTGCATAGTCCCGGTTTACACGGAGTTTTGCCTCGATATAGGTCAGGTAATCCCACAGCAAGTAGTAGTGGTCTGCCTTGTGCCAGCCAGTACCGTCCAACAGAGCGTGATACAGTTCTGCCTGGTCGTTATCAGTGGGAACTGTGCCATCCACCAAGGTGTCCACAGCACGGTGGACGTAGGGATTGTGGTCATATACCGCACGGGCGCAATAAGCATCTCTGCCAGAGATGATCTCCTGGACTGTCGCACCGAAGATATACTCATTCTCCATGCCTGCTTCCTGGGCGATCTCCACGTTCGCGCCATCCAAAGTACCCAATGTCACAGCACCGTTGAGCATCAACTTCATGTTTCCGGTGCCGGATGCCTCCGTACCTGCAGGAGAGATCTGCTCAGAAATATCCGCCGCAGGGATGATATGCTCAGCATAGGAGCAGTTATAGTTCTGTACGAACACCACTTTCAGTTTATCGTACACATCAGGATCGTTGTTTACCAGATTAGCAACGCGATTGATATAGCGGATGATGGCCTTTGCCCGGGCATAACCGGGGGCGGACTTTGCACCGAAAATAAATGCGGTGGGCTGGAAGTCCGTCAATTCCCCATTTTTCAACCGGAAGTAGATATCCACAACAGACAGCGCGTTCATCAACTGCCGCTTGTACTCATGCAGGCGCTTGACCTGTACATCAAAAATGAAATCGGGATTGAGTTGCACACCCTCGCGCTTGGCTATGACTTTACACAACTGCTCTTTCTTCTGTCGCTTAATGGCATTGAACTGACCCACCAATTCATCGTCGATCATGGGCTTCAGTTCCGCCAGGCGATCCATATTTTTTAGGAAATCCCCACCAATGCGATCACTGATCAGTTTGGTCAATTCGGGGTTGCACAGACCCATCCAGCGACGGGGGGTCACGCCGTTGGTCTTATTCTGGAAACGCTCGGGATAGACGGCATACCAATCCCGGAACAGATCATCCTTAAGGATCTGGCTGTGGATCTCTGCCACGCCATTGACATAGCTACCCACGTAAACGCTAAGGTTGGCCATGTGGGCAGTGTTGTCACGAATCACAAACAGATTGGGATGTTCGGATTTCAATTTCTCGTCAATGCGGACGATGATGTCCACGATCTCCGGCACCACAGTGCGCAAAAGATCCAAATTCCACTTCTCCAAAGCCTCACCCATAACGGTATGGTTGGTGTAGGAGAAGGTCTTCTGTGCAATGTCGAATGCCTGGGCAAACTCTATACCCTCTGCCATCAAAAGACGGATCAGTTCAGGAATGGACATTGCAGGGTGGGTATCATTCAGCTGAACAGCAAAGAACTCCGCAAAACGGTTGTAATCCGTACCGTGGGTGGACTTATAAACACGCATCATATCCTGCAAAGAAGCAGAGCACAGCAGATACTGCTGTTTGATACGCAGGCGCTTGCCCTCCCAGGTAGAGTCGTTGGGATACAGCACACGGGTGATATCCTCAGCCTTGTTCTTCTGTGCCAATGCGCGGAAATAGTCCTGGTCATTGAAAGCATTGAAGTCCAATTCTTCCTCGGCCTCACACTGCCACAGGCGCAAGGTGTTGATATTCTGGGTGCCATAGCCAATGACGGGCACATCATAAGGAACGGCCAAAACCGTATGATCGGCAAATTTGACCTTTACGGTATGGTTATACCGACGATAAGACCAGGGATCACCAAATTTCGTCCAGTCATCCGCCGCCTCGCACTGACTGCCGTTTTCATCAAAGCTCTGCTTGAACAGGCCAAAGCGATAGCGCAGGCCATAGCCGGACAAGGGAATGTTGCAACTGGCAGCACTGTCCAAAAAGCAGGCAGCCAAGCGGCCCAAACCGCCATTGCCCAATGCAGCGTCCTCGACCTCCTCCAGGCAGGTCAGATCCACACCGCGCTCAGCAAACAGTTTCTTCATCTCATCCAGGATACCCAGGTTGTACATATTGCTGTGCACCAATCGGCCAATGAGATATTCTGCGGAAAGATAGTAAGCCTTTCGCTTAGGCATACGGGTACGCTTGGAGTGGTTCCAATTATCCGAGATCGCCATCATTACTGCATGCCCCAGTGCCTCGTGGAGTTCCTGAGGAGTGGCGTCATTCAAAGAAACGTCGTAGGTATATTTCAGTTGTGCTTCCGTCCATTTCAGGATGTTCACGCAATCATAATTCATGTATTCATTCTCCATTCTTAAAGGAAAGTTATTCTTCGCCAAGACGGCCATAGAGTTGCGTCAGATGACGGACTCGTTGGGCCAAATGGCTTCTGGCAAAGCCATCACACACGCGCCAGGTCCAGTTGGCACCTGTCATTGTACCGGGGAAATTCATCCGGGCTTCTCCACCCAGATCAAGCAGATCCTGCATTTGGATCACACACAGGTCGGATACGCAGGACATCGCCGTTCGGATCACACCCCATACCATACCCTCCTGCTCACTCAGGCTCATGTATTCGGTAGCATAGGCCACTGCATCAGGAGTTGCCGTTTCAAACCACTGGCGCATGGTCATGTTGTCATGGGTGCCGGTGTAGCAAACGGAATTACGAGGGTATGTATGAGGCAAATATTCAGAAGGCTCACGGGAATCAAAAGCAAATTCCAGCACCTTCATGCCGGGGTATCCGCTTGCATCCCGCATATCCAAAACCTCCTGGGTCAAGAAACCCAGGTCCTCAGCGATCAGGCTGATCTGAGGCAGTTTTTCCTTCACAGCATTTAAAAAATCAAGACCGGGACCTTTGATCCACTTGCCGTTACGGGCCGTGGGATCTCCGAACGGTACGGACCAGTAGGCTTCAAAAGCGCGGAAGTGATCCAGGCGAACTACATCATAGAGTCTTCCGGCAGCCCCCAGACGCTCAATCCACCATTTATATCCATCTCTCTGCATCAAATCCCAGCGGTACAAGGGATTGCCCCACAACTGGCCATCTTCCGTAAATGCATCCGGTGGACAACCGGCTACAGCAGTGGGTGCCATATTCCCATCAAACTGGAAATACTGGGGATTGACCCAGGTTTCCACAGAATCATACGGCACATAGATCGGCACATCTCCGATGATCTTTACATCCTTAGCATGGGTATATTCCCGCAAAGCAGTCCACTGCTTATAAAACAGATACTGCACAAAACAGTAGAACTGAATGTTTTCACGAAGTTCCAAAAATGCCGCATCCAATGCGTCTTTCTGCCGAAATTTAATGGGTGCTTCCCACTCATACCAGGGCGCGCCATCAAATTTATCCTTCAAAGCCATATACAGCGCAAAATCCGGAAGCCAGGAATCATTCAACGCACGGAAACGGGCAGAATCCTCATTGTCACGGAATCGGCTGTAAGCCTTGCGCAGAATATTCAGACGGTTTTGATATAACAGACCGAAATCCACTCTGTCCGCCTGCCGGCCCCAATCGATAGCGTCCAATTCACTATATTCCAGCAATCCCTCTTCCACCAGTGTGGGCAGGTCGATCAGATAATGATTGCCTGCAAATGTGGAGCAGGACTGATAGGGAGAATCGCCATAGCCCGTAGGGGTCAGGGGCAAAATCTGCCAGTATTTCTGCCCCGCCTCGTGCAAAAAATCCACGAAGGCAAAAGCCTGTTTACCCATGGTCCCAACACCATAGGGACCCGGCAGAGAGGTAATATGCATTAAAACACCACTTTTACGCATGGTTGTGGCTCCTTCATCGTCAGTATATGTATAAAGCGTTTCCCGGTTTCACACAGAGCGGAAGCAGTATCCCCATATCCTATAGGATTCAAACTACCGGCTACAATATAAAGGCTACGATACGCTTAAAATACATGCTAACAGAGTAATATGTTTTTGTGCATTTGTCAAGAGCAACCCGTTGCGCAAATACCTGTTTTTTATTTTTCCGGCATTTTGATGCGTGCATATGCATGTAACACCACTTACGACAAACGGATTTTATGTAAAAAATGGGCCTGCCCGGCGGGCAGGCCCGTATGATGTACTTAGGCTTCCAGGTTGATACCGGTCTCCTTGTTGAAGACGTGGCATACATTACCGTTGAAGCTGAACTTCACTGCAGTGCCGGCAGTCAGGGCTGCAATCTCAGCACCGGTCATATTCATAGTAGAAACCACCAGAACCACATCGCGGTCCAGGGCATTGACGTGCAGGTGAACAGTAGAGCCCATCATTTCGCCAACATCGATTGTAGCATCGATGCCACTCTCGCTCAAGCCAATGTGCTCAGGACGGACGCCCAGGGTGATCTCCTGCTCCTCGACATTGTTGGCAGCCAAAGCAGCCTGCTTCTCTGCAGACAGTTCGACAGTCATGTCGCCCAGCACAACAGCGTACTTGCCGTCAGCCTTAATCAGCTTGGCATCGAAGAAGTTCATCTGGGGAGAGCCGATGAAGCCAGCAACAAACAGGTTGTAAGGATGTGTGAACACTTCCTGAGGAGTGCCGATCTGCTGAATGAAACCGTCCTTCATGATGACGATACGGTCGCCCAGAGTCATAGCCTCAGTCTGGTCGTGGGTAACATAGATAAAGGTGGTATCGATACGGCTACGCAGCTTGATGATCTCAGCACGCATCTGGTTACGCAGCTTGGCGTCCAGGTTGGACAGAGGTTCGTCCATCAGCATGACCTTGGGGTCACGGACAATAGCACGGCCAATGGCCACACGCTGACGCTGACCGCCGGACAGAGCCTTGGGCTTACGGCCCAGGTACTGGGTGATGTCCAGGATCTCAGCAGCCTGCTTAACAGCCTTGTCGATCTCAGCCTTGGGAGTATGACGCAACTTCAGAGCGAAAGCCAGGTTGTCATACACAGTCATGTGGGGGTACAGAGCGTAGTTCTGGAACACCATTGCGATGTCACGGGACTTGGGCTCCACGTCGTTGACCAGACGGTCACCGATGTACAATTCGCCTTCGGAAATATCTTCCAGGCCAGCGATCATACGCAGAGTGGTGGACTTACCGCAACCGGAAGGACCGACCAGAACGATGAATTCCTTGTCGGCGATCTCCAGGTTGAATTCCTGAACGGCGACAACGCCCTTGTCAGTAACCTGCAGGTTTACCTTCTTTTCTTCGGGGACATCGTTCTTTTTGGCCTTCTTGGCCTTCTTGCCTTCGTCACCACTGAACGGGTAGATCTTCTTGACATTCTTCAGGGTTACACTTGCCATAGTTTCTTGACTCTAAATGCACCTAAATTTCGCGTGCACTCTCGCACATCGCCGAGTAAAACAGCGAAGGCATTACAACAGGTCTCCACACTGCTGCACCGCGAGTCTTGCGGATTTTTCCTCCTTTTTTGATGAACGGCGGCTATTTGGGTGGAGTAGCCGAAATTCACCTAGATATTGGAATTATATCACATCTGTCAACCGTATGCAATGGTTGATTTCTACAGTTTTTGTGTTCTTTTTTTGGGTATTTCCCCCATTATAAACAAATCGGCACCTCTTGTCGCAAACTCATGCTTGTTTCGGTAACATTACAATCCAAAGCAAGCACCTGAACGCCTGCCTGGGATGCCTTTCGCAACGTATCCGAAAACTCCGGATCGGTGGCATCATTGGGATGCAGAAATTGTACATCCGACATTTGGACCACAAACAAAACATAGGCGCTGTAACCTGCTTCAACCGCCCGGATCAGTTCCCGTAAATGTTTGGTCCCCCGAGTTGTAGGCGCATCAGGAAATGCACAGACCCCGTCATTTTCCAGAGTCACTCCTTTGACTTCCATAAAGCACGGTTTCCCGTCCTTTTGGAACGCAAAGTCAAACCGTGAGTTTTCAAATTTCACTTCCGGGCGCACCTGTGTCACACTCCCGAATTCGCCGCTTCGCAGCCACTCCTCCACCGCCGCATTGGGCGCTTGAGAATCCATATTGATCATCCGATTTCCCTTTTGTACACAGATCAGATCGTATTTTGTTTTTCTTGCAGGATTGTCACTTCGTTGGCACCAAACCTGCGCTCCTTTCGGCAACAATTCCCGACAGCGTCCGGTATTTTTCACGTGGACGGTCTCCACGTTTCCGTCGATATCCACATGGGCAATAAAACGGTTGGGACGGCAAAGAAATGTGCCTGATACCATATTTTCGTAGTTCATGCGTTTTCTCCCGGTTTAAACTGAAAGTATTATACCATATCCATGCAGCTGTGACAAGCGTGTTGCATTTTGCCGGTTTTTCTGTTATAGTAGACATAACATCCAAAGAAACGGAGGCATCACCATGAAAACGAAAAAGCTTTACCGCACTTTGCGGATCTGCCTGGCTGTTATATTAGCACTTGAAATTCTCTGCGCAGGTGTTGTTTTTGGCATCGATGCCTATGTGGTGCACAGCACCTCCGCACAGATTCTCTCCCCAGTGGATGCCGCCCTCTTGGAGGATGTGGACTGCATTTTGGTTTTGGGATGCAAGGTCAATGCCAACGGCGTACCCAGCGCTATGCTGGAAGACCGGCTGCGCCGGAGTGTGGAACTGCACCATGCGAATGCCGCGTCAAAATTGCTGATGAGCGGCGACCACGGCACCATGACCTACAATGAAGTTCAAAGTATGAAACAGTATGCCATTGATAACGATATCAAATCTACAGATATTTTCATGGACCATGCCGGTTTTTCCACTTATGAAAGCATCTACCGTGCCCGGGATATTTTCCAGGCGAAGAAGATCATTATCGTGACCCAAGAGTACCACCTGTACCGGGCGCTGTATATTGCCAATGCCCTGGGTATGGACGCCTACGGTGTCAGCGCAGATTACCGCAAATACTCCGGACAAACTGCCCGGGATATCCGAGAAATTTTGGCCAGAAATAAGGATTTCCTCACTTCCCTCTTTCAACCCGAGCCTACTTACCTTGGCGAAGCCATTCCCATTTGGGGGAACGGCGACCTAACAAATGATTAAAAAATCCACTGTTTTCATTGATTGTTGCCGATTTCCATGATACAATGTAAAAAACATCCATTTTCAGGAGGAACAAGCTATGGACTACAAAAAACTACAAAACGGTAGTGACATCCGGGGGGTCGCCCTGGAAGGCATTGAGGGTCAGCACATAAATCTGACAGAACAGGTCTGTCGGGACATTGGCCGGGGTTTTGCCCTGTGGATGATGAAAAAGACCGGTAAAACTACCGGCATTCGCGTTGCTGTAGGCCGGGATTCCCGACTGTCTGGCGAAACTCTGTGCGCATGGATCTGCGATGCTATGGCATCCTCCGGCCTGGAAGTGACGGACTTCGGTATGGCCAGTACCCCCGCTATGTTCATGTCCACTGTCACCGAGGGCTATGAGTTTGACGGCAGCGTAATGATCACCGCCAGCCACCTACCTTTCAACCGAAACGGTTTCAAATTCTTCACCTTTCAAGGTGGACTGGAATCAGCTGACATTAAGCAGATTTTGGCCTATGCCGAAAGCGAAGAAACCACTGGCTTGGCTGCAGGTTCACTGACCAACGGCACCTTCATGGATACATACGCCAAGATCCTGGCCGACAAAATCCGCGCCGCCACCGGTGAGGACAAGCCCTTGGAAGGTTTCCGCATTGTGGTGGATGCCGGCAACGGTGCAGGCGGTTTCTATGTGGACAAGGTACTGAAGCCCTTGGGCGCGAACACTGAGGGCAGCCGCTACTTAGATCCTGACGGCAGTTTCCCCAATCACATCCCCAATCCTGAGGATAAGACTGCCATGGCCGCCATCACCGAGGCTGTGAACACTGCAAAAGCGGATCTCGGCATCATCTTCGATACCGATGTAGACCGGGCCGGTGCTGTGCTTTCTGACGGCAGCGAACTGAACCGCAACCGCATCATTGCCATGCTGGCAGCAATTCTGCTCCGGGAGTATCCCGGTACGACTATTGTCACCGACTCCATCACCTCAACCGGCCTTGCCAAGTTTATCGCGGAAAAGGGCGGCGTGCATCACCGCTTCAAGAGAGGCTACCGCAACGTTATCAACGAGTCCATCCGTCTGAACAATCAGGGTCAGGACAGCCAACTGGCTATTGAAACCTCCGGTCACGGCGCATTGAAAGAAAACTACTTCCTGGATGACGGCGCATATTTGGTAACGAAACTGCTCATTGAACTTGCCCGGGGCAAAAAAGAGGGTTACACCCTGGAATCTCTCATCGCATCCCTGGAAGAGCCCGCCGAGAGTGTGGAGTTCCGTATGAACATCCTGCTGGAAAATTTCAAACCTTACGGCCAACAGGTCATTGAGCAGCTGACTGCCTATGCTCAAACTCAGCCCGGTTGGAGCCTTGCCCCCAGCAATTATGAGGGCGTGCGTGTGAACCTGGATGCCGAACACGGCAACGGTTGGTTCCTCCTTCGCCTTTCCCTCCACGATCCCCTGCTGCCGCTGAATATCGAGAGCAACTCCATCGGCGGTGCAAAAAAGATCGCCCAGGAACTGGCCACCTTTATCGCAAATTACGACAAACTGGATGCACAGAAACTGTTGGATTTTGCAAAATAATTTACAGATAGAGAGGATAGAGACATGATCGCTGCACTAGACGCATTCTTCGAATCCACGGCATGGCCCATGACCCCTCCCCCCGCTTACGGACCTTTTCACATCCTTTACACGCTGATCGGTTTCGCCGTCTGTGGGATCGTTGCCTGGAAACTGCGCAAGGTCAGCGACAAAGCCTGCAAATGGATTTTATTTTCCATCGGTTTGGTTCTTGTCATTTCCGAAGTTTGGAAACAACTCTTTTACTTCTTTGTCATGGAAGATAACCGCTATTCCTGGGGTGATTTTCCCTTCCAACTGTGCAGCATCCCCATTTACCTTTGCCTGATCGCTCCCTGGATGAAACCGGGTAAACTGCAGCGAGGCATGTATAGTTTCATGGTTTTGTACAACCTTCTGGGTGGCGCGATTTCCTTTGCGGAACCTTCCGGACTTTTGCACGGACATTGGTTTCTGACAGTCCATGCATTGGCTTGGCACATGGTGCTTGTATTTATTGGGTTGTTCATTTGCTTTTCCAGGCGCGGCGGCAATCAAAAAAATGATTATGTGGGCGCAACCTGGACATTCATTGCCCTTTGTGGCATTGCCTTTGGTCTGAACTGCTTTGTCCAATATGGACTGGGCGAGCACATGAATATGTTTTTCGTCGGCCCCGGAAACTCTCCGCTTGCTGTTTTCTCTCTGTTCTCTGAGTGGTTTGGCTGGTACGTCAATACCGCCATCTACATCTTTGCTGTATGCCTGGGCGCGTACTTAATTTTCCTGCTGATCTATTTCCTGCAAAATAAGGAATTACCATTCCGTGAGAAAGCATTGACAACATAAAAAAGACACCCCCACGGGGCGTCTTTTTTATGTCCAAATCTTATTCGCAATAACCGGGTGTGGTGTAGAATGCCACAGTCCGGGGTTCTGCACGGCCATACTGTGCAACCACAGGAACATCGCTTTCCATCAAAATCGCATACTGCTCTTCAAACTTGGCGGTATAGGGACCGAAGTCGGCCTCAACATTGGTGCGCAAGCAACGCACGCGACGTGCACCAACTGTGATCACAGGAACTTTCACAGGCTCCTTGTCAGTATAGATCAGGCTGATCTGAACGTGTGCGTCCTCGTCACCGGTATTGGTGATGATGATGGACTCATGTCCGGGGATCAGATTTACGCCCACAGGGGGCAATTCAGCATCGGGGAATACCCAAACTTTTTTTCCGTAACCCATAATTTTTCTCCTTACAATACAATTTCAAATTGCTGCTCAGCCGTCAGGTCGACCACTGTGCAGTCGTTGGCATAGGTACATTCCGGCAGAATGATCATGGCAGTCAGTTGCTCCTTGCTTGCAGGCAGAGGGGCAAGATGCCAGATAGCAGCATTCATCTTCACCAAAGTATGCTTGGGCACGATGAAAGCCTGTGCCTGCTCGGTAACAGGCACGCCTGCAGAAGCAGGAGCAACATGCAGGATCATGTCGTCATCCAAAGGCATGATCATTTCCCATGTGGTGGTGTGATATTCCTGCTGGGTAATGATCATCTTCTCAGGCTTCTTCACCAGGATTGGAGAATAACCTACCCGGTGATTGCAGTCGGCAGTTAGCCGATCAGGGAAAAACTGATGCAGTTCACCGCACAGGGCGTGGCCCTTGGGGTCTTCCATAGTATAGAACTGGCCGAAAGGCGCAAAGTTTTCATAGGAAATCGGAACGGCTTTGATGGTACGCATAGTCTGTCCTCCTTACACGATGGCTTCCCGGAGCCACTCCAGGGTGCAGTTGACCATGTGCTTACCCAATTCCTCACTGGCTTCCACAGCACTTGCAGCAAACCATTCGGTATTCTTTTCGCAACGGCTCAGATCCACATTTTCGGGATAGGTGCCCATCATCAGGGAAGTCTCCCACTTACCGGCATGGTCAAACCCGCCGCACTTCTTTTGTGCTTCCGCACCGATCAAGGGGATCACCTTGATGAAGTTGAAGGGATCTTCTTCGCTGCCCAGGTCTTCATAGTAGGAAGCGTAGGCATCACTGCCCCACCAGCCCTTGCCCATGGTATCTTCCATGTATTCCATAGCAATCCGCTTGGCAGCCTTATGGCAGGCAATGGTCATGGGCATGAGCCCTGCATTCTCTGTCTGATGGTGGGGCACGCAGTAAATATTCTTAATGCCGCCATAGACCATGGACTTAAGAATGTTGTAGATATAGTTAAAATAGGCATCCTCATCCACGTGCACATGGCCGGGACGGGGGCCGCAGACCGCATAACTGGCCACGCCATACCAAATAGGCGGACAGATAACGATCTCCTTTTCCTTTTCCAGTTCCCGCAGACAGCCATTGATGACCATTGTGTCAGTGCCGCAGGAAGCGTGGTAGGCATGATATTCGATGGTGCCGATGGGGATAACGAAGGGAACCTTGCGATTCTTTGCATCCTCCAGCTGTTCATAGAACATGTTGATCATTTGCATAAACGTATTACTCCTTACTTGGACAAATCAGTGGTCAGGAAGGCATGGCAACAAAGCCAACATAGCATAGGTCTATGCAGATACAAAATCTTTGGTTTGTCGCCCGCGTTCCTCATCCGCCTTGCTTTGCTCGGCACCTTCCCCCCGGGGGAAGGCTTATTCAATCAAGAGGAAAAAGGCCCACAGAAATCTGTGGGCCTTCCTTCATTAAAACTCCAGTTCGTACAAGGTGCCGATCTCGGGGCTGAGAACATCACAGCCGGACTCGGTCACAGCGATACCCTTCTCCCAACGAACACCGAAGGTATCGGTAGAAATGTAGGTATCGATCTGGAAGGTCATGTTGGGCTTGAGGACGTAGTTGGAGCTGGTCTCCACCCAGGGAGCTTCCACTTCGATCAGGCCGGTGCCGTGCAGGGGGCCGTAAACGAAATTATCCTTAAAGCCGTTGTCCACATAGTACTGATAGAACTTCTTTGCGATGTCAGCAGCGGGAACGCCTGCCTTGACCTGCTGCTGGGTCCAGAAGTGCGCCTCACGGCCAAACAGTACGATGTCGCGGCGCTTACCTTCCAGTTTGCCCAGAACCACGGGGTAACCAATAGCAGCAGAGTAGCCGTCGATCTTGGCAGACAGGTTCAGCTGAACAATGTCGCCCTTCTCGAACTTCCGGTAAGAAGAACGGGAGATAGCGTGACGGGTAGAAGCCTCAGAGAAAACGTACATGGGCAGGCCTTCGTACTCAGCGCCATGCTCGTAGATCATACGCTGTGCAACACCGACCATCTGCAGTTCGGTCATACCGGGACGGATCTCCTTGATGACTTCCTGACTGGCCAGTTCTGCAATGCGGTAGCCCTCACGCAGACATGCCAACTCGTTCTCGGACTTGACGGAACGCAGTTCTACCATGACATCGCCTGCATTGACGATCTCAGCCTCGGGGAAAGCGTCCTTAATGGCGTTGAAGATGACCACGGAAGTATCCAGGTAGGAAGCAACACCGATCTTGATCTTCTTGCCGGTAACACCCAAGGACTTGAACACGTCCTGGAAAGTATCAGGAACCAGTTCGGGATATGCAGGGTCAGCACCCTCGCGGTAAGCGGTCAGAACAAAGATCTTGTCCAGGCGGTTGCGGTCAGCGCCAAAGACGCTGGACTCAGGGCCAACCAACAGAGCAGCATCGCCATTTGCGGAGATTGCCACACCGCTGCGCTCAAACAGGGGCCAGAAGCCAGAGAAGTAGCGGGGGTTGGCATAGTCAGACTCGGTGCCGTTGACGATCAGTACGTCAATGCCCTTGCGCTGCAGGATGGCTGCTGCGCGCTGCACACGCTCTTTGTATTCGTGATCGGGAATGCGGATTTTACCGTACATATATGTATCCTCCTAAAAATAATTTGGTAGATTATGCTATATCAAATATTAGCATCAAAAGACGCATCCTGTCAATAGTGCAGGGCGTTATAATGAAAAAATAATATTATTGTTTCCCTTTTTGTTTGTACAATGAGCTTTATGCTTATGCATCCTCCGGGGTTTCTGCCGGGGCTTCTGTCACGATTTCCGGCTTTTTGGGGGGCATGCCCAGATCCTTATCCTTGCACAACATCGTAAAGATGCAATAGGCACCGGAAACGACTATATTGCCCACCAGGCTCAGCACCAAATAAAGCGTGCTGTTCTTGGGATCGCAGGAACGGAAGACATCGTACACAGCCATGTAGAAATAAACCGTTTGAATCACAGACAATACTGCAAGTGGTATCGCAAGAATTCCCGCCAGAGCCAACATATTCAGCAACACAATGTTATTCCCTGCGTAGTACATCAAATTACTGAGTAGTGTTTCCGGGTCTGAAATCGTAGGGATCGATATGATCATGAGCATCAAAACTGCCAGCAGCCACACCGCCGCAATCAGCACAACCGATCCGATCACTGCTATGGCAATATTCAGTCCCAACAGCACCTTGCGCTTGTTCTTTACCTGTCTTTTGACCACATACTGATATTGGTCAGAAACAGAGCCCAGGATCCACACATTTACCACAGGGATCCATGCAAGCCAAGGCTTTTTGATTGATCTGCGCTGGGCAATGGTATACAAGGCCAGTGCCTGCAGGATATACACGAGAACACCCAAACCGCTGGTGGCAAAATTCAAAGAAAATGTTGCTCCTTCCAATTCACTGAGGACCTCTGCGATAATGGATTCCACTTCCGGCATATTGATTCGCCTCCTTTTTAGGATAAGGACATTTTACCACATTCTTTTCCTATTTGCAATACCCTCCCCTAGGGGAAGGCTTAGCTTACTTCATCAGCTTGCACACCAGTGCGGTATACTCCGCAGGATTCTCCAGAGGCAGATCTGCCATCAGCTGTGCCTGACAGCACAGCAATCTTGCATAATCCTTGGCCTTTTCCACATCGGTGGTAACTGCCGCGATCATGGCCTTGACGGCCTCATGCTCCGCATTCAGCTCCAAAATCCGGCCAACGGAGAAGGCAAAATCAGGGTTCGCCCGTTTCATATACTTCTCCATCTCAAAGCTCATGCCTGCATCCGGGGTCATGACCACGGGAGCATCGCCCAGGTTGCCGGAGAGCTTTACTTCCTTCACCTGATCACCCAGAGTCTCCTTGACGAAGGACAAAATTCCCTTCAGCTCTTCGGCCCTGTTTTCCAGTTCTTTCTTTTCTTCCTCAGTCTGCAATTCCAGATCTTCAGAAGATACATTGCAGAAGGACTTTTCAGCATAGGTCATCATGCTCTGAGGAATGAACTCATCCACATCTTCGGTAAACAGCAGGACATCATAGCCCTTCTTCTCCAATGCCTTGACCTGGGGAAGTTGCGCCAGGCGATCCTTGTTCTCACCGGGGGCAAAATAGATCTTCTCCTGGCCCTCGGGCATGGCATCCACATATTCCTTGAGGGTAACGAACTTGCCCTGGCGGTTGCTCCAGAACAGTAAAAGGTCCTGCACCGCATCCTTGTGTGCGCCGTAATCCACCACTGCGCCGTACTTCAGCTGACGGCCGAACACGCCGTAGAATTCCTCGTACTTCTCCCGGCTGTTCTCCAGCAGATTTTTTAGTTCGGACTTGATCTTCTTCTCGATACCACGGGCGATGATGCTCAGCTGGCGGTTGTGCTGGAGCATTTCCCGGCTGATATTCAGGGATAAATCCTGACTGTCCACGATACCCTGGACAAATCGGAAATGCTCAGGAAGCAGTTCTTCACAATTTTCCATAATCATTACGCCGGCGCTGTACAGTTGCAGGCCACGCTTGAAGTCCTTGGTATAAAAATCAAAGGGTGCTTTGCCGGGAATATACAACAGAGCCTTGAAACTGACACTGCCCTCGCTGTTAATATGCATGGTGGCCAGAGGCTTGTTGTAATCAAAGAACTTTTCCCGATAGAACGTTTCGTACTCCTGCTCGGTCACATCCTTTTTGTTTCTCTGCCAAATGGGCACCATGGAATTGAGGGTCTCTTCCTCAAAAACTTCCTCGTATTCCTCGGAATCTTCCTTTTTCCTGGACTTGGCGATTTCCATGCGGATAGGATAGCGGATATAGTCGGAATACTTGCGAATCAAGCCACGCAAGCGGTATTCTTCCAGGAACTCGGAATACTTTTCGTCCTCAGTATCGGCCTTAATCGTCATGATCACATCGGTACCGGGATATGCGCGCTCAGCTTCTTCGATGGTATAGCCGTCAGCCCCGTCGGATACCCAGCGATAGGCCACATCCGAACCATACTTCCGGGAAATCACCGTCACAGACTGGGCCACCATAAAGGCAGAATAGAAACCCACGCCGAACTGGCCGATGATGTCGATATCCTCTTGCTTTTCCATGGTCTGCTTGAAGCCCAATGATCCGGACTTGCAGATCGTACCGAGATTTTCTTCCATTTCCTCACGGCTCATACCAATGCCGTTATCGGAAACCGTAATGGTACGCGCGCCCTCATTACGGGTAATGGTAATGGCAAAATCCTCCCGGTTCAAACCCACCTTGTCATCCGTCAAAGCGGTGTATGCCAGCTTGTCGATGGCATCACTGGCGTTAGAAATGATCTCCCGCAGAAAGATTTCCTTATGTGTGTAGATCGAATTGATCATCAGATCCAGCAGGCGCTGGGATTCTGCTTTGAATTGCATTTTCTCCATAGTGGGGATTCGCTCCTTTGTTGTTTTTTAGCACTCTTTTGGCGTGAGTGCTAATATTATATCACCCTATTTCAAAATTGCAAGCCCCCGCCAAAAAGTTCTTGATTTATTTACATTTGCCGTAACGATGCAGATTTACCCAAATTCTTACAAATTTTTTCGATATAATTGGATGGTTTTTTCAGCAAAACGGGTTGCTTTTTTTCGGCAGGCAATGCTATAATAATGCTGATATGTCCCACGCAATATATAAAGAATAAAGTGAGGTATTTCTTGATGATCGCGTATGGAGAAAATATTCAGGTTTTCTGTGGCAATTCCAATCCCGAATTTGCCCGCACCATCTGCAAAGAACTGGGCATCACGCTGGGCAACAGTGAGGTGAAAACCTTTGCTGACGGCGAAGCATCCGTCAGTCTGAACGAGACTGTCCGCGGGGCTGACGTATTTTTGGTCCAGTCCACCTGCAAGCCCGTCAATGATCACCTGATGGAACTGCTGGTTATGATTGATGCTTGCCGCCGCGCTTCTGCCGGCCGTATCACCGCAGTCATTCCCTATTTCGGTTATGCCCGTCAGGATCGTAAGGCCAAGAGCCGAGACCCCATCTCCGCAAAATTGGTAGCTAACATGATTACCGCCGCCGGTGCTGACCGTGTGCTGACTATGGATCTCCATGCCGCACAGATCCAGGGCTTCTTTGATATCCCTGTGGATCACCTGTTGGGAAATCCCACTTTCTGCAATTATTTCACCACCAAATTCCCTGAGGACAAGTTCAACTACGATGATTTCGTTGTCGTCTCTCCCGATGTTGGCTCCGTGGGCCGCGCCCGTACATTTGCCAAAAAACTGCACATGGGCCTGGCCATTGTGGACAAGCGCCGTCCCAAGGCCAATGTTTGTGAAGTTATGAACATCATCGGCGATGTTAAGGGCAAGACCTGCATCCTGTACGATGATATGGTAGATACTGCCGGATCTCTGTGTAACGCCGCCAAGGCCCTGGTGGATGTGGGCGGTGCGAAGGAAGTTTACGCCTGTGCAACCCACGGCGTGCTGTCCGGCCCTGCTTATGACCGCATTGAAGAAAGCCCCATTAAGGAAATGGTCTTCCTCAACACCATTCCTCAGGTGGGCAATACCCCCAGCGGAAAACTGATCTATCTGGATGTGGCTCCTGTTTTTGCCCACGCCATTGACCATGTCCACGGCGGTACTTCCATCGCGGACCTGTTCTAAGTATGTTCGGTAAAAAAAGCGAAGACTGGCTGATCGTCGGTTTGGGCAATCCCGGCAAGGAATACGAAAAGACACGGCACAACGCCGGATGGCGCGCCATTGACCGAATCGCGGATAAACTGGGCTGCAAGATCGACAAAGCCAAATTCCAAGGGCTGTATGGGCAAACCAAACATGCCGGTGGCAAGTTGTTTTTGCTGAAGCCGCTGACCTATATGAATCTGTCCGGCCGTTCCGTTTTGCAACTGTCCGCCTATTTCCATGTACCACCCCAGCGGATCATCGTTCTGTTTGACGATATTTCCCTGGAGCCGGGTCGCCTGCGTATTCGTGCGGACGGTTCTGCCGGAGGACACAACGGCATCAAGTCCATCATTGCCGAGATTGGCAGCCAGGACTTCCCCCGGGTAAAGATCGGTGTGGGTGCAAAAGCGCATCCTGAGCAAGACCTTGCCGATTGGGTGCTGTCTCCCATGTCCGCATCGGAAGAAAAGGCCTTGGTATCCGCCTTGGATCGGGCTGCAGACGCAGCACTTTGCATCATCGACAAAGGCGTTCCGGAAGCGGCAAACCGCTACAACGGAAGCAAACCGTAAATATTGTCTAAAAACCACGGAAAGGGGGGTATATTCCCCCTTTCCGCATTGCTACGTGGAGGAAAACCATGGAAAAACTACTTTCTCTTCTCAAATCCATACCGGAATACAACACTTTGCTGAACTGTGTTACCCATGGGGAAAGTGCGGCCGTTACCGGCATCGGTCAAATGAACCGCAGTCACATGATCGCTGCTTTGCGCGCCGATACCTCTGCGCCCATCGTGATTCTTTGTCAGGACGATATGGCCGCCAAGCGGTTGCAGGAAGAATTGAAAGCATTTCTTGGAGAAACTTATCCCGTTCTTCCCAACCGGGAACTGACCCTTTACGATACTGCCGTGGTCAGCCGGGCCTGGGAACAAATGCGCCTGCGCCAACTCTACGAACTGATGCAGGGCAAAACCACTGTGCAGATTCTGTCCTGGGAATCCATGAGTCAGCGCACCATGCCCCCCGCCGTCCTTGCCGGCTGTGCTTTTGATTTGGAGGTGGGCAAGGAATACGACCTGGATACACTGGTCACCCGTCTTGCCGGTGCAGGCTACAGCCGTACCAGCATGGTGGAAGGCCCAGGTCAGTTTGCAGTCCGCGGCGGTATTTTGGATATCTTCTCCCCTTCCGCGGATTTTCCCGTCCGGGCAGAGTTCTTCGGGGAAGAACTGGACACCATGGGCTATTTCGACCCGGATACCCAGCGCCGTACCGATAATATTTCTTCTGTCGTCGTTCTGCCTGTGGGGGAAACCCAACCCCGTCTTCACCCCGGTGGATTGGATGGCCTATGTGCAGATTTGGCAAATCTGATTACCCGGCAAAAACGGCGCAAAAACATCAACGAAGATCTGATCAAGACCTTAGAAAAGGATCTCGAAAAATATCAAAATGGAGTGCAAAATCCGGCATCTGACCGCTATATGGCCCTGATTTATCCAAAAATGGCCACTGCTTGGGATTTCATCCCTCAAAATACAACCATCGTTCTTTGTGACCAAAGCGCCCTCAAGCGCACCGCACGGACACGGATGGAGGAGCTGGGTATGCAGCTTGACAGCATGCTCCAAGGCGGCTTGCTGGCAGGAGAGCTCTGCGACTACGCCTGTCAGTGGGAGGATTTCTGCGACAAACTGGTAGGGAAAACCGTGGTCTATTTTGATTCCTTCGGCGGCACTTCCTATCCGGAGAAAAATCCTCCAAAGCAACTGCTACCCATGACCGCAAAGCAGCTGCCTGGCTATGGCGGCAGTCTGGACACCGCCGCCACTGACCTTGCACATTATCAGAAAATGGAGTTTTCCAGCCTGGTGCTTTGCGGCACTCGCCGTCGGGCAGAACTGTTGAAGGAGCAGTTAAAGGACCGTGGGCTTTCCGCATTTTTGTGCATTCCTTTGACAACCATGCCCAAACCCGGACAGATTTTGCTTACCGAGGGCACATTGCCTTTCGGCATGGAATACCCCAATGCCAAGATTGCAATCTTGACGGAAGGTCAGTTGATTGCAAAAGCCGCACCTCGGAAAAAGGCGAAGAAAAATGTCACCAACCGTCAAAAACTCAATTCCTTTACAGACTTGACCCCCGGCGATCTGGTGGTGCACGAAAATTACGGTATCGGCCGCTTTGTTGCCATGGAGCAGATCAAAGTGGACGGTGCTGTCAAAGACTATGTCAAGATTGCCTACCAAGGCTCTGATACGCTGTTCGTCCCCGCCACTCAGCTGGACTTAGTGAGCAAATACATCGGCTCCGGCGGCGAGGATGCCACTGTAAAACTGAACAAGATCGGCTCCGATGCCTGGCAAAAAACCAAGACCAAGGCTCGCAAAGCCGCTAAGGATATGGCCGGGGAGCTGATCCAACTGTATGCCGCCCGGAAACGGCAGGAGGGCTATCCGTTCTCTGCAGATTCCCCCTGGCAAAAGGAATTTGAAGATAACTTCCCCTACCCGGAAACCGACGACCAGCTGCGCTGTATTGCGGATATCAAGGCCGATATGGAGTCCCCCACCCCCATGGATCGCCTACTTTGCGGCGACGTAGGCTTCGGCAAAACCGAGGTCGCGCTCCGCGCGGTGATGAAAGCCATCATGGACGGCAAGCAAGTGGCCATTTTGGTGCCCACAACGGTGCTCGCTCAGCAGCATTATCAGACCGCTATTGCCCGCTTTCGGGGATTTCCGGTGAATATCGATGTGCTCAGCCGATTCCGCACCCCGGCACAGCAGAAGAAAACCATTCAGAATCTACGCAGCGGCGGTGTGGACCTGATTATCGGCACCCACAAACTGCTGCAAAAGAGTATAGAATACAAAGACCTGGGTCTGCTGATTATCGACGAGGAACAGCGTTTCGGCGTCAGCCACAAGGAGCGTCTGAAAGAGATCTCCAAGGGCGTGGATGTGCTGACTCTTTCTGCCACCCCCATCCCCCGAACCCTGAATATGGCTCTGTCCGGCATCCGGGATATGTCCACCATCGAAGAGCCTCCGGCAGATCGCTACCCGGTGCAGACCTTTGTGATGGAGCACAACAATGCCATTGTGGACGATGCCATTCGCCGGGAAATTGAACGCGGTGGGCAGGTTTACTACCTGCACAACCGGGTGGAAACCATTGACCGGTGCGCCAGCGCCCTGCAAAAACGGATCCCCGGTCTATCTGTTGCAGTTGCCCATGGCCAAATGGGCGAGGATGCCCTCAGTGATGTGATGCAAGCCATGGCAGAGGGCGAAATTCAGGTTTTGGTGTGTACCACTATCATCGAAACGGGCCTGGATATTCCTAATGTGAACACCCTCATCATCGAAAATGCTGACCGCTTTGGCCTGTCCCAACTGCATCAGCTTCGCGGTCGCGTGGGACGTTCCACCCGTCACGCCTATGCCTACTTCACATACCGCCCGGACAAAAATTTGACGGAAGTTGCTGAAAAACGCCTTTCTGCCATCCGGGACTTCGCAGAATTCGGCTCCGGCTTTAAAATTGCCATGCGCGACCTGGAAATCCGCGGTGCGGGCAATCTGCTGGGTGCGGAGCAGTCCGGCCACATGATGAGCGTGGGCTATGATATGTACCTGAAATTGCTGGACGAGGCAGTCCTGGAAGAAAAGGGCGAAAAGCCCAAAGAGCCGGACTGCACTGCAGACCTCAATGTCACCGCAAACGTCAGCCAGGACTACGTTGCCCGGGGCGAGGAACGGATGGACCTGTACCGCCGTATGGCTGCTATCCGCTCTCAAGAGGATGCGGACGACTTGCTGGACGAAATCATTGACCGCTACGGTGATCCTCCCAAGGGCGTGCTGAACCTTATCGATATTGCACTGCTTCGTGCCCAGGCACAAAAACTGCACATTTGCGACATCCGCCAAAAGGCCAGCGAGGTGCTGATCACTATGACAGAACTAAACTTCGACGGAATCAGCCGCATCATCGGCGACAAGGACTACGCAAAGCGTATTCAATTGGTGGCCACCGCCAAACAGCCTACTCTGCGTTTGAAACTGGCCAGCGGTGTGGACAGTTTGCGGCAAACCAAGGTTTTTCTGGAAAAGTATCGAAATTGCTGTGTTCAGGAGTGATTCAGCCCTATCTTTACAGTATTTTCATCCTTTGGTAACGAAATGACATTGCAATTTGTGTAAAATGTGGTACAATGTCCCTAGAATGCAAACATTGCGCGCGGTTTCGCCGCTGATAGACAGGAGATGTTTACTATTAACGAGAATCGTATTGATAATCCCCGTAACGATGTCCCGGTTACACACCCCACTAAGGACATGACCCAACGGGTACATCTGGATGGAGCAGCCCAAACCGATACCCGGGCTGCCAATCCCCAGCGTCGCAGCAAAAAGCGCTGGCACATGACCCGCAAGGAGAAGATCACGCTGATTTCCCTGGCATCTGTTACTGCCGTGCTTTTGATTGCAGCCATCATCATGATCTCCACCATGTTCTCCGCTCCCACAGATGACGGACGGATTCTCAAGGGCGTTGTGGCTGCAGGCGTTAATCTGGGTGGTATGACTCCCGAAGAGGCCACCAAGGCCTTGGAAAGCGCTACAGCAGATACATATACCAAACTGAACATGGTTGTAACGGTGCTGGATACCCAGATATCCCTTTCTCCGAAAGATACCGGTGCAAACTTGGATATCGCCGCTGTCGTGCAGGATGCATATCATTACGGCCGCACCGGGAGCCGTTCTGAGCGGACCCAGGCTAAAAACAATGCATTGGCCAATTCCGTGATCATCCCCATCACGCCCCACTTAAATTTGAATACAGATTATATCCGCAGCGAGATCAACAAACTGGGCACCCAGTTCAGCAGTCCCCTCACCCAGCCCACCATCACCCTCACCGGAACCAAACCGCAGATGGGTGTTGCCAAGCCGAACACCGACAAGGTACATCAGACTTTGGAAATTTATGTGGGTACTGCCGAGTACGGTCTGGATACCAACAAACTGTATAATCAGGTGCTGGAGTATTACAACATCAATATTTTCCAGGTTGTTGGCACATGTACGGTAGTCGCCCCCGATTCCATTGAAGATAAGTTACTTGCCTTTTACAACGATCTGTGTGTAGCACCTGTGGACGCTCAGATTGACCCGGTCACCTACAATGTCACCCCCGAGATTTACGGCTACGGTTTCAACCTGGACGCAGTCAAGGAGCAGATCGCCAAAGCCCCCTATGGAGAAACGATTACAGTTCCTCTGTGCTACCTGGAACCCAATCTGACAGAAGAACTGATCTCCGGAAACCTGTTTAAAGACATTATGGGCAAGCACTCCTCTGCACTGGGCGCTGATGTCTCCTGGAACAGCAACGCTACCCTGGCATGTCAAAAACTGAACGGGCTGATCCTACGTTCCGGCGATACCTTCTCCTTCAATGAATTTCTGGGCGAACTGACTGCCGATAAGGGATACCAGGAAGCCCTGACATATCAGGGAACTTTGGCCTCCATGGTCATGGGTGGCGGTGTGACCCATACTGCCAGCGTGCTTTACAACAGCGTCCTGAAGGCGGAACTGGAGATTCTGGAGTGCCATAATCATACCTACGTCCCCAGCTTTATTGACGTTGGAAGGGATATTTATGTAGATATCGGCACCGCTGACTTCCGCTTCCGCAACAACCGACCCGATCCCATACGCATCAAGGCTGAAGTGGTAGACGGCAACATTGAAATCAGCATTGAGGGCACGGACAACCGCAGTTACCAAGTAGAACTCAAAGTCAGAACCATTAAAACGATTCGCCCCGGAAAACTGTACCATGTAATGCTACAAAATAACCCCGGCGGATATAAGAACAACCAGGTGCTGGATGCCGGTACAAACGGCTACGAGATAGAGATCTATAAATCCATGTACGGCAAGCAAGACGGTCGCCTGCAAAAAGAAGATCTTCTCGGTACCTATTCCTACGAAGCTCGGGATTCTGTGGTGGTCAAACTCCAGGACAAGCCCACGCCGGATACTTCTGTACCGTCTACCTCTACCGGTACTTCCACCCCCACTACCAGTGTTCCCGATTCTACCCCTGCTTCCAGTGTTCCCGATTCTACCCCTGCCTCCAGTGTTCCCGATTCCCAACCGGACAAAGAGAATAACAACTAACAAAAAGACTGCTGCAATTTGCAGCAGTCTTTTTATTCTTAATCCACAGCCCGGATGTCCAAATGATAATCCACCTGGCCGCCCTCGCTCTTCTCGATCTCAATGTCATAGCAAACATCGATACATCCGCCCTCCGGCAGAATATCAAAAAACAGGCTTTGGGTCGTCACCGTGATCATCAGCGCACCGAATTCCAATTCATACAGACTGTCGTGAGATTGTCCCACTCGGAACTCCATGGTGGACCGCAGAGGTCCTGTTCGGGTCAAGGTTACCTTATCCGACTCCACCCGGAACGTGGTGGTCACACCTCTGAGTCCGGTCAGATCGCTCTCCTGATAAGAAACGTCCCAACCGCCGTCCCGAAATTCCATGGTACCCTCAGTCACCAACTCAATAACCTCCGGCTCTTGATCCCGATAGGATTGTTTGCCGGTTATGGACAGCAATACCTTACGTTTCACTTTGCTGCCTCCATGGCAAGTTTCAGCAATTCTTCAACCAACTGCTGGGCCGGAATGCCGCTTGCAGCAAACAATTTGGGGAACATGGAGA
The DNA here is from genome assembly GCA_045653245.1 of Faecousia sp. Lineage (GTDB taxonomy): Bacteria > Bacillota > Clostridia > Oscillospirales > Oscillospiraceae > Faecousia. Next base: position 2,672 of record JAZOLS010000040.1, on the reverse strand, counting down.
TGGAAGTAAAGCCCGGCAGGGTGTTGATCTCATTGAAAACCACTTCATCGCCAGCATAGGTCACGAAAAAGTCCACGCGGCTGAGACCCTGGCAACCGACGGCGGAATAGATCCGTACCGCCGCATCTCGAACCTGCTCGGACACATCTTCCGAGATTCTTGCAGGGATATAGGCTACCGAAGTGTCAGTGACGTACTTGGCATCGTAGTCATAGAATTCAGAACCGGAGTCAATCTCACCGCAGATAGACGCCACAGGGCTCTCATTGCCCATCACGGCCACTTCCACTTCCCGGCCGGAGATAAACTCTTCCACCAAAATTTTCGTATCATAAGTGCCTGCTTTCAAAAGGGCATCCTTCAGCGAATCCCGGCTCGACGCCTTGGACACGCCCACAGAAGAACCTGTACCGGCAGGTTTGACAAATACAGGATAGGAGAATTTCTTTTCCACCTGATCCATAACCCAATCCACACGGCTGTCCACATCGGTGTTGCGCACCAGCATCCAGGCCGCCTGGCGGATACCCGCCTGGTCAACCACCAGTTTGGTCAGTGTCTTGTCCATAGCAACCGCAGAAGCCGCCACATGAGGTCCCACATAGGGGATGCCCGCCATTTGTAGCAGGCCCTGCATAGCGCCGTCCTCGCCATTTTCGCCGTGGAGCACCGGAAACACCACATCGATCCATTCCCGAACCACACAGTCGCCCTCAAAACTCAGTAGACCCTGTCCACGCACAGGAGAGATGGCCGCCCGGCGATTTTCCGGGTAGTCCCTCCACTCACCGGTGGGCAAAAGGGAATAATCCGTGCCGGTATAAAGGATCCAGTCGCCATTTTTCGTGATCCCCACAGGGAATACATTGAACTTCTCGGGATCCAGACTGTTCAACACAAATTCAGCAGAGCGCAGAGAAACCTCATGCTCCGGGCTGATGCCACCAAATAACACGCAAACGCTTAATTTTTTCAAAATGATCGCCTCAATTCCAATTTTACAACAATGCCTCGCCGGCCCGGTAAATGTCACCGGCACCAACAGTAAGGATCACATCTCCGGGCTGAGCCAGCTGGCGGAGCTGCTCGGTGACCTCCGGCAAGGTAGCGCAATAGTAACCGCCTGGCAGTTGATCTAACAGATCCTTGGAAGAAATACCAATCGTATTCCGCTCCCGGGCCGCATAAATTTCAGCCAGCACCACAAGATCCGGCCGTTTCAGCTGCTCTACAAAATCATCAAATAACGCCTTGGTACGGGTGTAAGTATGGGGCTGGAATGCAAAAATGATCCGCTTGTAGCCCATCGTGCGCACTGCATCAATGGTAGCAGACAGTTCACCGGGATGATGGGCGTAATCGTCATAAATGTCCGCGCCATTATATGTTCCCTTGAACTCCAGCCGACGACCTGCACCGTGGAAAGTAGCCAGGCCGGCCTCTACAGCCTCACCTGGAATTCTCATCATCCAGGCAACACCGGCCGCAGCCAGGGCGTTGATGGCGTTGTGGTGGCCGTGAACAGGCAATTCAAAGTGGCAGTACTTCTCGCCGTCGCAGATCACATCAAACCGCCGCCAGTCGTTGGAAACATCTGCAGCGTGAATCCGGTTCTGCACACCAAAACCAAAGGTGACCACATCCATATTCTTGAGGGTCTCCATGGTATTCTCGTCGTCTCCATTGGCCAAAATGCCGCCAGTGGACAGACCGGCGAATTCCCGGAAGGATTTTTCCACATCCGCAAGATCCTTGAAGTAATCCAAATGATCCGCTTCGATATTGAGAATTACCGCCAATGTGGGGAAGAAATTGAGGAAAGAATCGCAATATTCGCAACTTTCCAGCAAAATCGTGTCGCCTGCACCTACTCTGTGACCTGCGTGCAGCAGGGGCAGATAGCCGCCAATCATGACCGTGGGATCCATCTGTGCCGCCATTAGAATGTGGGCGACCATGGAAGTAGTGGTGGTCTTGCCGTGGGTACCGGAAATGCAGATGGCATTCTTGTACGCACGCATAATCACACCCCAGGCCTGGGCTCGCTCAAACACAGGAATGCCCCGTGCCCGTGCACCGGCAATTTCGGGATTGTCATTATGTACGGCGGCGGTACGGATGATGCAATCCGCATCTCCAATGTTCTCTGCCCGGTGGCCGATCTCCACACGGATGCCCTTGGCGATGAGCTCATCGGTGGAAACCGAGGAATTCATGTCAGAGCCGGAAACAGTCAGTCCCATTCCCTGTAAAACCAAGCCCAGAGGGCGCATGGAAACGCCGCCAATGCCGATCAGATGCACCTTTTTTCCGGGCTGTATATACTGTTGAAGTTCTAAGGTGTTATGTTCCATAATAACCGCAACTCCATTATTTTAAATTCTTTAACTAAATTATTATATAACATTTATAAAGAATTTACAACTGTAAATATCAAAAAGCCAATTTGGAATATAAAAAACCTCCGCCATTTCTGACGGAGGTTTGTGTTCGCGTTACCTATCTTCCCAGGCAGTCGCCCGCCAAGTATTGTCGGCACAAATGAGCTTAACTTCTGTGTTCGGGATGGGAACAGGTGGACCCTCATCGTAATCAACACGAACTATTCTTTTCATAAGAATCTGGTGACCCGTGGGAGAATCGAACTCCCGTTACCGGCGTGAGAGGCCGGT
>JAZOLS010000039.1:0-2545 GCA_045653245.1 Faecousia sp. | reverse complement strand
TCACACTCGATTATGTGGATCTTTTCGGTGGTTTAAATTCCTGTACCCGGCACTTTCTTATTTCTGTAACACAGCCTGCCCAGATGCAGTATGACGATATTTCCAAGGCCGTACCGGAAAAGATTACAGCAGGAGAAACATTCACCTTACCTGCCAATATTTACAATACCGGCAGATCCACGCTCAAGAATGTGATGGTTTCAGTGACCGGTGCGGGTTTGTTCCCCAGTGCATCTACGTTTCTTGGTGATATTGCTCCCGGTGGGGCAGGCATGGGGCAGCTTTCTATATTCGTTGGCCAGATTTCCATGACGGAGGGTTATTCCGAAGACTACGGAATGACATACGGTACTTACACCATTACCTACACCGACGAAGCCGGAGAAGAACATACCCAGGATATTTCTTTCTCCCTTGAGATCGTACAGCCGGTCATCGAAAAGGAAGAAGAACCGGAGATAACAGAAGAACCCGCTTTCCAATGGTGGATAACGATCCTTGTCGGACTGGCAATCATTGCAATTATTGTTTCTGTGATCGTTGTTACAAAATTTATCAGAGAATCAAAACTTCGGTAATACCGAATACTAATCTATTGGATCGAAAGCCAGACTTATTATGCAGAGCTTGAGCCATATCGGGAGGTTGCGTATGGATAATGAACAAATTAATTCTCGCTGGATTCGTTGTCCTGTTTGCAACAGTAAGACACGAACCAAGGTGTATGCAGATACAGTGATGTTTAATTTCCCGTTGTATTGCCCGAAATGCAAAAAAGAAACCAAGATCGATGTGTTACAACTGAAAATGGCAAAAAGCAAATGAGCCAGACGAAAAACGCAGAGCCTGCTTCCCCAAACCATGGGGATAGCAGGCTCTTTTTTACTGTTCTGTACATTTGATTTTCTTATTCAAAAATATTATTCTGTTAATACTATCTTTTTCGATGTTTGAAACGTTAATCTAAGTGAAAGGCCTTTTTAGAAACCTAAGAGAGGAGGAAAACATGGACAATGATTTTTTGTTGATCCACCGGATGAAAAATGGCGATGATGCAGCCATCGAAACCTTCGTCCGGAAGCATTATCCCGTGATTCTGCGGTACTGCCATCTGCATCTAAGTGATAAAAGCTATGCCGAAGATGCAACCCAGGAAGTCTTTGCCCGGTTTTTCCGTACTCTCAATCAGTACCAGCATTACGGAAAAGCACAGAATTATCTCTATGTGATCGCCGCCAATATCTGCCGGGATTTCTACCGCAAACCGGAAGAAATATCGGTAGAAGAACTACCTGATGAACCAATTCTTGAAATGGAACCGCTGGATCTGCGGTTGGATGTACATCAAGCATTGGAAAAGCTACCCACGGAATTACGCGAAGTGACCATTCTGTTTTTCTTCCAGGAGGTAAAGCAGAAAGAGATCGCCAAAATTCTAAACATCGGATTGCCACTGGTGAAATACCGAATCAAACGGGCCAAGGAATTACTGGCCGGTTACTTAGGAAAGGAGGAATTGCCATGATGTATTCATTTGATCTTCCCATTGATGAAGCCAAATTGCAGAAAACCATTGCCGTTTCCAAAGCGGCCTTTGCTGCCGAAGAAGCTGAGCAAACCTTGACTTCCGCTGAATTTCTGTATCAGCAGAGCAAGTATATCAAAAAGGTCTGGTGGGCGGCACAGGCTGTGTTGCTGTTTACCGTGTGCCTGCTTTTGAACCAGATGGAGGGTGCTTTGTATATTCGCCGCAGTCTGGGCATTGCCGCACCGCTGTTTGTGATCCTGATCCTGCCGGAACTCTGGAAGAACCGCACCTATGATGCCATGGAAGTGGAAGGAACCACCTTCTACACCCTTCGGCAGGTCTATGCCGCCCGGCTGACCCTCTTTGCCGGAGTGGATCTGCTGCTCCTCACCGCATTCTTCATCGGTGCATCCTTCTTTGCCCGGGTGACCGTCATGGAACTGCTGATCCAGTTTCTGCTGCCCTTCAATGTGGCCTGCGGCATCTGCTTCCAGACTCTCTACGGCGGACGCAACAATTCCGAAGCATTCTCCATTCTGCTCTGCTCCGTCTGGACGGGTCTTTGGACTCTGGTGGTTCTGAACGATGCTGTGTATAACGCAATCTCTGTCCCGGTGTGGATGTTCCTGCTGACGATTTCTTTCGTCTTCATGGGCTTCAGCCTCCGGAAAGGACAGAAAACAATCAATAGAACATGGGAGGTACAACCTTCATGGAATTAACCATTTGCGACCTTACAAAAGAATTCGGCTCATTCCGGGCAGTTGACCGGGTGAGCTTCACCATGACCAATGGTGTCTACGGTCTGCTGGGCGTCAACGGCGCAGGCAAGACCACTTTGATGCGAATGCTGACCACCCTCATCAAGCCTACTGATGGCGAGATCCTTTGGGATGGGCAGGATGTATTCAAGATGGACGGCCAGTACCGCAAGCTTCTGGGCTATCTGCCCCAGGACTTCGGATACTATCCCGACTTCTCCATCTATGACTATCTGATGTACATTGCATCCATCAA
>JAZOLS010000038.1:0-2219 GCA_045653245.1 Faecousia sp. | reverse complement strand
AAGGAGACCCTGCGCATCAACCACGGTCTGGACTGCGGCTCTGTCCGCGCTCCCCTGGCCGAGCTGATCGAGGCCGACCTGGCCATCGCCCAGGGAGCTGCCCAGATGATCCGCACCGCCATCGCGAAGTACTGCTAATTCTCCAAACAAAAACCGCCGCCCACCTGAAGTGACCCCAAAAAGTTAGACTAATATTTCTGACTCAAATTGTTCAAGCAGCCAAGAGGGCTTGCTGTCTGTGTAATGCAGGTGGCAAGCCCTTTAGTCTTGCCTTAATGCGCCTGTTGTTATAGTAATCGATGTAGCGGATCAGTTCTCGTTTGAAGTGTTCGACAGATTCAAACTCCTGCAAATACAGCAGTTCACTCTTGAGTTGCCCGAAGAAGCTCTCCATGGCGGCATTGTCATAGCAGTTGCCTTTGCGGCTCATGCTCTGCGTAATGCCGTTATCTGCCAGCATCTTGCGATACTGCTTGTGCTGATAGTGCCATCCCTGGTCAGAGTGCAGAATCAGATCGTGCTTCTCCGGCAGGACTTTCAATGCCTGTTCCAGCATGGTCGTCACCATCAGCAGGTTTGGACTTTCGGACAGAGTATAGGTCACAATGTCACCGCTACACAGATCCATGATCGGGGACAGGTACAGCTTCTGCCCGAACAGCCGGAACTCCGTCACATCGGTTGTCCATTTCTGGTTCGGCTTCTCAGCATGGAAGTCACGATCCAGAAGATTCTCTGCCACCTTGCCTACTTCACCTTTGTAAGAACGGTATTTCTTCATACGAACACGGCAAACAAGTCCCAATTCCTTCATCAACCGCTGTACAGTCTTGTGGTTAATGGCGAAATTCTGGTTATGAAGCTCGTCCGTGATGCGCCGGTAGCCATACCGTCCCTGGTGTTCATGGAACAGTTCTGTGATCTTGGTCTTGATGATGGCATACTTGTCCTCCCGAACCATGCGCTTTGCATGATAATAGAAGGTTGCTCTTGGAATTTGAGCGATTTCCAACAGCATTGTCAAGCTGTATTCCTGCCTCAGTTCCAGAATCACCATTACTTTTTCCTTTGGTGTCGCTCTCTCTCCTGAACCAAGGCGTGCAATTTTTTTAGGTATGCGTTCTCTGCTCTGAGCCGCTGAACCTCTGCAAGCAGGTCTTCCTCGACTTCTTTAGGGAACTGCTGCGGACGACCCTTGCTGCCACGGCCACGGCGTTCGATGTACAGTCCTTCCGCTCCTTCCGTAAGGTAAATCCGTTCCCAAGATGCTACCCTATTGTGATCCTGTATCTCGAACTGTCTTGCTGCTTCACGATAGCTAAGTTTCTCACGCATCATGGTCTCTACAACCATCTGTTTAAACTCACCTGTGTATCGTTTGTTTGGTACTCCCTTTGGCATAGAAAAACACCCCATTTCTTAGTACAAGTATTATATCATACTTGTCTAACAAATGGGGTGCAGTTCACACCCGCAGTGCGCTGGGTTTTTGTGTTATTCTCCGAAGAGGATCCGCCAGTAATCGTTCTCCAGGATTCGGGTGGAGACGGCGAAGCGGTTGCCCACCTCGCTGTTGATGGCCTTGATGTAGGCCTCGTCTGTACCGGCGCCCTCGAAGAATTCCGCCTTGCCGGTCTGGGTGTTGTACCGGGCCACGTCCGTGATCCAGCTGCGGTTGCGGAACATGACCAGGGGAGGAGCGTCGGAGAACACATCCCGGCCCATGTACAGCCGGGAATCAAATTCCAGGCCGAAGAGGTTGCTGACGGTGGGCAGCAGATCCAGGTGGCTCACCGGCTCGTCGATGGTCTCCGGGGTCATGCCGGACTTCCAGATGATGCAGCCGTTGCGGTAAATTTCAAAATTGCCCTCGGGGGTGTGGCCTAGCAGCTCGCCCATCTCCTCGGGGGTCAGACCGTTGGGGTAGTGGTCTGCGGTCAGGACGATGACGGTGTTCTCCAGCACACCTGCCTCCTCCAGCCGCTCCAGCAGAAGCTTCATGGACATCTCCAGTTCCAGCTGGGTGGCGATGTAGGCGCGGACATTGGTGCTGTAGGGCAGGTCTGCCACCAGCTCCTTGTTTTTCGCGGCAATATAGTTGCCGTAGAAGTTGAATTCCCGGTGGCCGGGGATGGTCATGTAGTAGACGGAGAAGGGGGCGCTGTTTACATAATCCGCCGTGGTCAGATCCACGACCTCCACATCGGACTCGGGCCAGG
>JAZOLS010000037.1:0-14036 GCA_045653245.1 Faecousia sp. | reverse complement strand
ACCGGCCTCTCACGCCGGTAACGGGAGTTCGATTCTCCCACGGGTCACCAGATTCTTATGAAAAGAATAGTTCGTGTTGATTACGATGAGGGTCCACCTGTTCCCATCCCGAACACAGAAGTTAAGCTCATTTGTGCCGACGATAGTTGCCGGGCGACTGGCCGTGAAAATAGGTAACGCGAACACAAAACCTCCACAGAAATGTGGAGGTTTTTCTTTAGCTAGACATTTTCGACAAACGCTGATATAATTGCCATGGGTGATGAAATGAAACTCATTTACAAGGACAATGACATAGTGGTTTGTGTGAAACCGCAGAGGGTGCTATCTACGGACGAGCCGGGCGGTGTGCCGGATTTGGTACGAGAGGCGCTGGGTGATCCCAATGCAGATGTACGCACGGTACATCGACTTGACCGAGTTGTTGGAGGTCTGATGGTTTTGGCGCGAAATGCGCAATCTGCATCGGAGTTATCCAGGCAGATACGGGAAGACCAATTTGAAAAAGAATACACGGCGGTGGTTCATGGACAACCGGAGTATAATGTGGGCAAGTTTTATGACTTGCTTTTCCGGGATAAAGCGCGGAAAATGACCATGGTGGCTCAAGAACCTGGAAAGAATGTACAAGGTGCATCCTTAGGATATTGTGTTCTTGCATATCATAATGGCATGAGCATGGTGCGCATTACGCTGGAAACCGGTCGAACTCATCAGATTCGGGTACAGTTTGCCAGCCGGGGGATGCCCTTGGTAGGCGAGCGGAAGTATAGCACGCTGGAGGATGATTGCGAGATCGCGTTGTGGTCGAGTAAGATCGGATTTGTTCATCCGGTGATGGGTGAAAAGATGGATTTTGAGTTGGCACCCCCGGATGTGTATCCATGGAATTGCTTTTAAGGAGAGCGTTATGGGATCTTATCGTTTTTTTCAAAACAAGGAATGCGAATATTTTCCGTGCCATAAGTGTGCAGATGAGGAAAAGTTCAACTGCCTTTTCTGTTATTGTCCACTGTACGCCCTGGAGGACAAATGCGGAGGAGCATTTACCTATACAGAGCAGGGAATCAAAGATTGCTCCAATTGCCTGAAGCCCCATCGTCCGGAAAGTTACGATGCCATTCTGGAAAAAATGTCCCTTTTATTGGACTTGGCAAAGAAAGACACGCAGGAATGACCTTGATTTTTCCTGCTGATACTGATATAATATTCGCGTTGCGCTATGGAGATGTACCCAAGTGGCTGAAGGGTGCGGATTCGAAATCCGCTAGGCGCTGCAAGGCGTGCGGGGGTTCAAATCCCTCCATCTCCGCCAAAAGAAAAAGCACCCTTAGGGGTGCTTTTTCTTTTGGCGAAATAGAGATAGCGGATTTGAACCGATCTGAATGCAACCTGCCGGGGGCAGGTTGCTCGCGACGGCTCGACGGAGCGAAACAATAATTTTGCCGAAGGCAAAATGCAACTCAAATCCCTCCATAAATGCACCCTTAGGGGTGCTTTTTCTTTTGGCGAAATAGAGATAGCGGATTTAAACCGATCTGAATGCAACCTGCCGGGGGTAGGTTGCTCGCGACGGCTCGACGGAGCGAAACAATAATTTTGCCGAAGGCAAAATGCAACTCAAATCCCTCCATCTCCGTAAAAGACACCCTCCCGATTGGGAGGGTGTTCACCATTTTACAGAGAATTCAGAAGATCCTGCATACCGTTTACAAGGATGTCATCGCTGCCAGGTTTTAAGCTGGAGCTCTTGGCTTCATAGCCGCCCTCAGCATAGGCTTGTTTGGTGGGGATGTAGCCGCCGGCGCTGTTTGTTATGCAGCAAAGGATGGTTTCGGCAAAGGGCGAAGCAGCGCAGATCCGATTGCCGATCTCCGTAAAGGGCTCGCCGCCGATTCCGGCAAATACAAGATCACCGACCTTGATAGCGGACAAGTAGAAGGGGAAAGAGTCTGGGCCGTTTTCCAATCTGACAATCCGCGAGGCTTCGGCCACCACGGTGGTCAGCTCCATTTCCTTGTAGGGCAGTTCATGAGCACGACCGGCCATATACATATCGTAGATCTTGCGCGCTTCGTCCAAGCGGTCGTTCTCCTGGTGGGAGGGAAGATCTACACGGGAATAGGCATAGGAAATGGTATCGGTATTTACTTTTTCAGTGATGGAGCAAACGGATAGAACAGCACCGGCGATGATGCGACCCATGTGCCGGGAATGCTCATAGCTTCTGGGAACACTGTCGAAATCAATGACAGAGATGGCACTTTCTCCGGGGGTGGGATTTACATTCACATGGTTAACATCGCCCTGAGGTCCAAGTAGGAACATGCACTTGGTATTGGGAACGGCATTTTCCAGAATGGAGCAGGCATGACCCATATAGTCTGCGCTGATGTACTCACCGCCCACAGAGTCGGGGTGCGTGCCAAAGTTGATGATAAAAATATCATCCGCATCCTCACGGAGAATCTTGACCAGCTTGACGGTTTCGTTGGGAGTTGACAAAGCGTGGTCAATGTCGGGGTTCTTCACGCCGGGGTTGGTTGCCACAGAGCCGTCCTTCATGCGGAAACGGCGGACAAAGGAGATGTTTTTTGCCTGTGCCTGGGCGGTTTCTATGGTAGCTTCGTGCAGATCGGCAATGGCGAAGGCGGCAGCGGAGCGCACACAGTCGGTCAGGAACGGAATGTAGGAGTCGGGGCTGCGGCGTTCGGAAGCGAAATCCTTGCCCACCACAGGGCCAGTGTGGGTATGGGAACAGTTGATAAAGATCGCATCTCGGTCAACGCCGCAGGCGGCTACGATTGCATCTTTGAAGGCCTCGTATTCTCTCTGAGCCAGGTGGCAAAGATCCAGGGCAATAATGATGGCCTTTTTCTGCCCGTCATCAAAAGCAACGCAGCGTACAAACAGGTCATCTGCAATGCCTTTGACAAAACGGGGTTCATAGTAGCCAACGATTGGGGCGCCATAGGGGGGATTGATGCAAATTTTAGAATATCCGGTTTTCATTGTAAAGACTCCTTTTCGTTTGGAATAATAATGGGCGTGTCATCATGGGGCACAGGCTGGCCGGGAACGATCTGCATAGATTCGTGTTCCTCACAAGTGATTTTCCGCACTTTCATCTGAATAGACAGACCCTTGGGATGATTGGGGTTGGGATAGATTGTCAGACCGCAATCACCTCCGTAAAACAGGGAAATGCGCTGATGCAGATTTTTCAAACCGTAGCTTTCTGTGCTTATTTGGATAGGTTCGTGCAGTTTTTTGTTAAAACGCTCGATTTCGTCCAAAGGCATACCGATGCCGTTGTCCTCGACCGTCAGTATCATAGTTTTTTCATCCAGGGATCTGCCACTTAATAGAATATAGTTATCGCTATTGGAAGTATCAAAACCGTGGACAAAATAGTTTTCGATCAAAGGCTGGAACAAATTCCGGATGATACCGTATTGAATTACATCCCGATCAAAGTTGTAGCGAATTTCTACAGAATCGCCATAGCGCGCGCTGAACAGGGAAAGGTAGCGCTTGCTGAAGGAAAGTTCTTCTGTTAAGGGGATGAAGTTTCGGGGACTGATCAATCCGCGGAACAGGGAAGCCATGTCGGTGATTAGTTTGGCGCTGGCGTTATCTCCATTCTGTTGACATCTGGAGCGAATCATTTCCAAAGAATTATATAAGAAATGGGGATTAAATTTCGATTGCAGTTCGGAAAGTTGTGCATCTTTCTGTTTGATCTCATAGTAATAGGCCAGGCTGATGTTATGATTCAGCCGTTCCGTCATATCATTAATGGAATGGGCGATCTTGGAAAGATCTTCCTGCTGGAACCGGTCTTCGATCCGGTAGGAAAGATTGTTTTCACTGATCTCATTCAGGCCGTTTTGAATAATCGAGACCTCTTTGCTCATTCGGTGCAGAATGTAGGCATATACAATAATGGATACAACCGCGAAGAGCAAAAACAGAATAATAAGCAGCGGTGTATTGCTGTGGCTGTAAAGAAATATCTCCCACCAAGAGGCGTAGTATGTCAGTCTCGTATCCTTACTGCCGCATAATGCGGAACGGGTGGTGATTGCGGTTCCGTCTTCAAAGAATTGCACACCGCTTTCACGAATTTCAGCCCGGTAATCGGGAGCAACGGGAGAGGCACCGTGACGTTCAAAAATAATATCATCATCGACTGTCAACAGAAAACTCAGACTGTCCAAATGGAACGTTGCATTGTTGCAGATGTTTTTTAAAGGAGCTGTGCTGTAGCCAACGAGAATTTTACCGTCGGCAACAGAATAGGGAATGCCTCCGCAAATGGCAAAGGTGTCCCGAAACTCTTTCCTGTGGGATGCATATTGCAGGCTGTAGATGGTCATTTGCATGGAACCAGACCGGAGTTCTTCCATAAGAGGAAAATCCTCTCCAAGAAGTTTCAGACCTTGTGAATCCCGGAACAGAATATAATTATCTGTTCGGTTGCCACTGAAAATGACAATCCAATTTACATTTTGATCCCGTAACAGCATTTGCCGGAGAACTTGTTCCAACTGGTTCTGCTCTGTAGGGTTCATGGCGCTTTGCTGATTGCCTGATATGTACTGCTGGAGAATCTCCTGGGAAGTTGAAGAAGATTCATAAAAGGGCATATAGAGTTGCCAGAAATTGCTGGTGATCTTTTGGTACTGTTCAGACAACTGGGAGTAGATGCTGTTGATCTGTGTCTGCAATTCGTCGTTTCTTTGCCTGTAAGAGAAAAAACAGGACAGAATAATGGATGACAATAGCAATAAGGTATAAAGGAAGAAAACGGAACGAAGCAGCCTGTCCTTGCCGAATATACGCTTTTTCGAAACAGTTTTTCCTTTCATAAAAGTCTCCTATCTGACCTGGGCGCGATACTTAATGGGGGAAAGTCCCAACTGCTGTTTGAAACGGGTGATATAGTAACTGGCAGATGTGAAGCCTACCTGTGTAGCAATGTCATTGATCCGCAAATCTGTGTCCAGCAAAAGGGGAATGGAGCAATAAATCCGGTGCTGGGTCAGGTAATTATTAAAGAAGTATCCGGTTTCCTTTTTAAATAAGTAACCCAAATAGGGGGAACTGACTTTTGCTTGTGTGCAAAATTCGGGAATAGAGACACTTTCAGCATACCGGGTGTGGATATAATGAAGGGCAGCCTGAATAAGCGGATGCATCTGATTGATGTAATACCTATGTAGCATATTGCTGAATTCCAAAAGATCAGGCAGATCGGCAGAAAAGGTGCTGATATCTGTGATAGAACGTGTCATGCGTATGCGGTTGTTAAGTTGCTCCTGAGCTTCGGGCTGATTGGGGAACTCCTGCATAAACAGCTTGAGTAGGCTATGGCTAAGCAGGGTTTGTACCGTCTGAAGGGAAGTTGCCTGCACCATATCCAACAGTTGTTGGATAAAATCCGCAAATTTATCAGAAGGTGGATCCGCTTCTTGGTTTTGGAACAGAAGGGTCAACTGCTGGATCATAGAACTCTCATCCTTGGCAAAATGCTGGTCCTCGATCAAAACCATCAGACCTAACGGAGAGCTACTCTGCACTGGACGGATGGCCACATCGTCCATCATCTTCTGTGCGGATTGATAACTATCCGGAACATCATCTGCATTTGCTACGATACAACCCACAGATAAAGAGATCAAATGGCTCAGCTTTTTAATACTGGCTTCTGCGGAAAATGCGGAAATGATCTGTTCGGTATGAATCTGTCCGCCGCCGATGATAAATACATGGTCATCATTATCATCTTTAAAATGGTGCATATCATAATTCCCGGACAGGTGTTCCACACAATGCTGGCAGAAGGAAGAGAGGGAGAGGGAAGTCTGTTTCTTGCGCAAAATTACTGCGCAGTATTCCGGCAGATAAAGATTCAAACGAAGCAAATTGGCACGTTCAGCCAATTCATTGGTGGCAATGCTCCTATTTACCCAGCGGGTAAAGATATTGTTGCGGAACAGACGGTCGGATATCTTTCTACTGGCATAAATGTTATCCAAAGCACGTTCGATGCTTTCTTCCATCTCTTCTGTCTCAAAGGGCTTCAGCAGGTAGTTTTCTACGCCCAGCTGCATGGCTTTTTGGGCATATTCAAATTCTTCATAGGCAGACAGGATGATGCAGTGGGTATCCGGATATGTAGATCGGACAGCTTTTAATAGAGACAAGCCATCCATGTGGGGCATTTTAATATCCGTGATGATCAGATCCACCGCATGGGATGCCATAAGATCTAACGCCTGCAGACCGTCCGAGGCGGTCAATACAGAATCTACGCCATATTGCTGCCAATGAATACTTTGCAGCAAAGATTCGCAGACAGTACTTTCATCATCCACTAATAAGACTGTGTACATGTAAATGTGACCTTTCTTGTGGTAATTTACCATATTTCTTGATAAAAATATACCTCATTTCGTAGAAGAATGCAATGGAAAGATCGTCCATAATGAAAAAAATGAAACAATTCGAAAAATTCACAAGCAACAATCATTAAATTTTTAAATAATTGTTAATTTTTAAGATATTCAACAGGACAGTTTTCGATTATCATATTATTAACCAAGCGAGAAAGGAAGCGGATATATGTTAGCACTTCGTCAAAAGAAATCCGAACAACAGGATATTCGGATATCAAGAGCCAACCGCCATTGGCAAAGTTTTAAACTTTTTCTATTTATCCTACCCTGCCTGGTACTTGTGTTTTTGTTCAAGTATCTGCCGTTGTGGGGCTGGACCTACGCCTTCTTCCGGTACAAGCCCGGTATGGACTTGGCCGATTGTACATTTGTAGGTCTTGAAAACTTCAAGAACCTTTTTGGTACACCGGTCCTTCGGGAAAACATCATCCGGGTGTTGCGTAACACTTTTGCTATTCAGGGCCTTCATTATTTAGTGATGCCTCTGCCGATGATCTTCGCGGTTTTTCTCAGCGAGATCCGCAGCAAGAAGTATCAGAAGTTTGTTCAGACAGTAACCACGCTGCCCAACTTCATCAGCTGGGTTATCATGTTCTCTCTGGCATCTGCTATCTTCAACACCAACGGTTTGCTCAACACTATTTTGGTGAACCTGGGTCAGGAACCCATTGGCAACATCCTGCACTCCAGCGAAAATGTGTGGATCACCCAGACATTGCTTTACTTATGGAAGTCCCTCGGCTGGAGCGCCATCGTTTACTTTGCAACCATTGCCGGTCTGGATCAGGAAATGTATGAAGCATCCAGCCTGGACGGCGCAAACAGAATGCAGCGTATTTGGTATATCACCCTGCCCCAGTTGATCCCCACATTCTTTGTGTTGCTGATTATGGCCATCGGTAACTTCATGAGCACTGGTTTTGATCAGTACTTGGTATTCGGCAATGCGCTGAACAAGGAATACATCGAAGTTTTGGATCTGTATGTGTATAACTTGGGTATTGGCAGCGGAATGATCTCTTACAGTGTTGCGGTAGGCATGCTGAAGTCCTTGGTTGGCGTGGTATTGTTCTCTACGGCGAACATCGCATCCAAGAAGATCCGCGGTACCAGCGTGTTTTAAGGGAGGCCAGTTATGGAACGTAAGAAAAGAAAACCAATATCTCTGGAAGATAAAGTTTATCATGCTATTGCGGTACCCCTATTCCTGTTGTTCGTACTGTTGTGTGCATATCCGTTCTACTATCTGCTGATCTGTAGTATCAGTGACGGCAAAATGGTAGACCTGGGTAAGGTTGTTTTCCTGCCCCAGGGCATTACAATGGACAACTATCTCCGGGTTATTAAATACAAAAATATTTTCCAATCTTTCACCGTATCCATTGTCCGTGTGCTTGTTGGTACGGGCTCGAGCTTGATCGTTTCTGCATATGCCGGATACTTCTTTACCAAGCAGAACATGTGGGGCAGAAAAGTATGGTACCGTTTGACCGTTGCTACCATGTATTTCTCTGCCGGTATGATCCCAATCTATCTGAACTACATGAACCTGGGCCTGTTGGATAATTTCTGGGTGTATATAATTCCCGGCGCACTGAATATCTACAATATGGTTCTTATCAAGACCAACATTGAAGCAGTGCCTGCAGAATTGGAAGAATCCGCCATGTTGGACGGCGCCGGCTATTTTACTCGCTTCTTCCGGATCATTCTGCCGTTGACGAAGCCTATTCTGGCCACCACAGCGCTGTTCTCTGCAGTGGCTCACTGGAACGACTACTTCTGCTCCTTGATGTACATGACCAACGATAAATTGTTCACCATGCAGTATCTTCTGTACGAACTGCTGAACCAGATCAAGGCGCTCATGGATATGCCCGATATTGGTGGTGCAACCGTGAGTATGACCGGCATCAAGATGACCTTGACGGTTGTAACAGTCATTCCCGTTATGTGCATCTACCCCTTCATTCAGAAGTACTATGTCAAGGGCGTTATGATCGGCGCTGTGAAGGGCTGATCGACAAAGTTTTATAGTGTACCAGGCATTGCCTGTACATAATAAAAAATCAAAAAAAGGAGTTGTAACTATGAAGAAATTGCTCGCATTACTTATGGCATTGGTCATGGTTCTCAGCATGGCTGCCTGTAATCCGGAAGCCTCGCAGGACGGCCCCGGCAACACGGGAGACACTGGTGAGATCCCCACCCTTACTGTGTACCCCTACACGGCATTGAACGCCGGTGTGGTCACTGGTTACCGTTCTGAAATCTACAAGAAGAACGGTTTCGAGGTTAACATTTGGGCCTATTCCGCTGAAAAGACCAATTCCATCCTGGTCAGTGGCAATCTGCCCGACATTATGTATGTCGATGTTGGTGAGAACCTGGATACTCTGATCCAGACCAAGAAGATCGTCAACCTGGAAGACTATCTGGATAAGATCCCCCATCTGTATGACAACCCCCAGATGAAGAACGCTCTGAACTACATCAGAGATGCCGCCAGCAACGGAACCGGCAGTGTGTACGGTCTGCCCGTTGGTATCGGCACCTATCCCGCATTCAAGGACTCTCTGAACCCCGTTGCAGGTAATATTCTGAAGCTGAAGTGGGATGCATATGCTAAGATCGGCTCTCCCAAGTTCGATGATTACTGGGAACTGCTGGATGTCATGGAAGACATGCTGGAGGCTATGCCCACCCATCCCGATGGCACCAAGATGTACGGCACCGTGCTGAACTCCGGCTTCGACTCCACTTACTGGGGCTGCATGACCTACTGGTTCGCACAGCAGGGTTACATGTACAACAACCTGAAGTTCCTGCTCGAGCTGGATATGAAGGACTCCTCCATGTCCTCCATCCTGGATGACAACAGTATGTACTATCAGGGTCTGAAGTGGTACAACGCTGCTATGCGCCGTGGCCTGATCGACCCCGACTCCATCAATACTGACCGTGCTACCCAGGCTACTAAGGTCGACAACGGCTATGTTATGGTTCCTTTGGGCTCCCTGCCCGGCTACCCCGGTGGCGGCTACTATCCCTACTACCTGGAAGGCACCACCCTGTACTACCCCGCAGAGACCTATATCCCCGGCAAGGTTATGGTCATCAATGCTAAGACTCAGAACCTGGATGCTTGCCTGAAGTACCTGAACATGATGTGCGATCCCGATCAGGTCTTCCAGCTGGAGAAAGGTCCCGCAGGCGATATTTGGGAACTGGATGAGAACGGCGCGGTTGTTTATACTCCCGAGTATAAGGAGTGGAACAATCAGGGCAAGCCCATCAACGGATTCCCCATGAGCGACGGTTCTGAGTACTCCGCTACTCTGAACCTGCCCTCCGTCCATGTCGGCGGTGACAACACCACCTTCAAGGATACTGACGGCAACTTCGTCAGCGTCGGCCTTGCTTTGAAGAATCCCGATAGTAAGATCATGCAGTCCGATACCATTAAGGCATGGCAGAAGGACACCGGTTATGACACCCCCCGTGATATGATCAACGATCATGATCTGATCACTCTGCCCGATTACGACCAGTTTAAGGGTTACCTGTCCGCAAAGCCTGAAGATGAACTGCTGGTTCTGACCCAGGCCGCTCTGAAGGAGATCGTCTGCACCGCTAGCTGGAATATGGTCTACGCTAAGACTGATGCAGAATTCGAAGCTCTGTGGGACAAGATGGTCAGCGACTGTAAGGCCTCTGGCGCTGAGGAGCTGATCAACTGGAGACTGAACGACGTTAAGGAAGCCCGCGCTGAGTGGGACTCTCTGAAGTAAGTCAATAGGCGAATCGTATCGCTTTACTAGCATGAACACAGTTCCTACTGCCCGGAATGGGCAGTAGGAACATCGTGTTATATGGAATATGTATCCCATTTTGGAAAGAGGTTAAATTATGGCCGAATTTATGATCGGTGTAAACTATTGGGACTCCGCGTCCGGCACCGATATGTGGAAGAACTGGAATGAAGATGTGATCGAAAAGGATCTTGCAGCATTGGAAAAATGCGGAGTCAAGTATCTTCGGGTCTTTCCCAATTGGCGGGACTTTCAACCGGTAGCAAAACTATACAGCTGTAAAAACGGCTTTGGGGAATATGTCAATGCGGAGGATGAATCCGATCTGTATCATAACATTTCCGGTGTAAACTGGGAAATGATCGATCGTTTCCGCCATTTTGCGCAGATGGCGGAGAAGCATGGCATGAAACTCAATGTCGGTGTACTTACAGGCTGGATGAGCGGTCGGCAGTTTAAGCCCCCGGCAATCGACAGCAAGAACCCCATTAATGATGGTGAAGCCATGATGTGGATCCATCGGTTCGTGGATACCTTTGTGTCCGCAGTTCAGGATCTTCCCAATATTGTTCTTTGGGACCTGGGCAACGAGTGTAATAACCTGGGACCGGCGACGGATTCCTGCCAGGCGTATACCTGGACAGCTTTTGTCCGCAATGCCATCCGGCAGGCGGACCCGCAAAAGCGGCCCATTGCTTCCGGTATGCACGGCCTGGGCATTGGCGGCCCCAATCCCTGGACCATCGCCCATCAAGGCGAACTGTGCGACATGATGACCACCCACCCTTATCCGTCACCCTCTGTTTGTGCGGATATTGAGCCCTATAACGGCATGCGTACCACGATCATGCCCACTGCCCAAAGTATCTATTACAGCGGCCTGGGCGGAAAACCTTGCATGATTCAGGAGCAGGGCGTTTTCTCGGAAATGCGTGGTAACCGTGAGATGGCGGCCCAGTTCGTGCGTGTCAACATCCTGTCCGCATGGGCCAATGATCTGACCGGCTACTACTACTGGTGCGGTACGGAGCATACCAACCTGGACAAAGCACCCTACACCTGGTCCATTATGGAGCGTCAGTTGGGCATTCTGGATATCAACCGAGAGCCCAAGCCTCAGGGCAGGGAAATGGCGAAGATGCAGAAACTCCTGGCATCTCTGCCGGAACTGCCCCCGAGACAAGTGGACGCAGTCGTCGTCCTGCCCCATGAGGGCAACCCCTTTGTAAAAGCTACCAGTGCCTTTGTCCTGGCCCAGGAGGCCGGATTCAGCATCGGTGTGCGGAAAACGGATACGGCGCTTCCCGAGTGCGGCGCGTACATCGTGCCCTGTATTGAGGGGTGGTCCGTGATGCGTAAGCAGACGTTGGACTTCCTGCTGGACAGAGTAAAGAACCATGGTGCGAAAGTGCTGTTTACCTATGACGGCGGTGATTTCATTTGTGTGGATGAGATCTTCGGCCTGCGTTCCAACGGCCTGTATCAGCAGAATCAGACCCACACCGCCCACTTCCCCTTCGGTGACCTGAAGTACACCGCAAAGTGGAATGTGCAGATGGAGTCCGTTGGTGCGGAAGTGGTGGCCCGGAACGAAGAGGGCAACGTAATCATGTCCCGTAATCCTTACGGCAAGGGCGAGATCTGGTTCCTTGGTTTCCCGTTGGAAACTTTGGCCAACAACATGGTCGATGGCTTCCGTCCGGACAAAAACGAGCCGTTCTACCAGGTTTACCGCCTGTTTGCTCAGGCTGAATGTGACAGCTACGTGATGCAGACGGAGAATCCCTTTATCGGCATCACACAGCATATGGAGGGGGACAGCGGCTATATTACCGCGATTAACTATTCAAATGTTCCGCAAAAACCGAATTTTTGCACAAAAAAGGACTTTACATTTGAAGTTTTGTATGGTAATATAGATGAGGTATCACCTTGTGATGGTGTGGTTTTGAAAGTGAACAAAGCCTCCCGATAAAGCGTGTCATTGCGAACCAGTGACCCGAAGTCACTGGTGTGGCAATCCGCATCTTTTGTGGCGCATAATAATCATTTGGACTCTCGAAGGAATAAAGCCTTCTCCTTGAGGAGAAGGTGTCACGCCGACAGGCGTGACGGATGTGGTGGTGTCGCGATGCGACAATGAATAATTGCACGGTTGCTTTGCAACCTACACCTCATCAGTCACCTGCGGTGACAGCTTCCCCTCAAGGGGAAGCCTTGAGTATGTAATCCACCGGCTGAGCACAGCCGGACAAATACCCCAGCGATTTTGACCCGAGCAATCAATAAAAGGAGGAAAGATTTATTATGAAACGCAAATTATCCCTGATCCTGGCGATCGTGCTGGTAGCAGGCCTGATCCTGCCCTCACTGCCTGCGATCACACCTGTTAATGCTGCCACAAACGAAGTGTACGTTAAAAGTGACGGTTTAGACACGAATGCCGGTACTGTAGATGCTCCTGTTCAGACCATCCACAAGGCGTATGCTATTCTATATGCCAATGGAGTGGCGGGCACAGTCGCATCCAACAAGATCATCGTTATGGATGAACTGCCAAAGGAATCTCTGGCACCTAATAATGCTGCCAAAAATACCGTACTTTTCTCTCATGCCGACGGTGCTAATACTTATACAAGTGCAAATGTTACCATTGCCGGCTGGGAAAATGCACCGGAAGGTGTAAATCCCACTCTGACTTTTGGTTATGCATCTTATATTAGTTACAGTCAGTTGGTATTTGACAATCTCATTCTGAAAATTGAAGCAAATGCTACAATTAATAAACAGAATCTGCTCCAGGTCAACGACAATGTGACGACTGTTGGCAGTAAAACCATTGGATTCTATTTAAGCAAAGCTGGTGCGTCTGCGGTTATCAATGGTGGACGTTGGGGTTCTGTCATGGGTGCAAATGGTGCTTTTGCAACCACCCTTTCTATTGGCGGAAATGCAATCGTTGACAACCTGTACTCTGCCGGATTTTCCGCCAGAAGCAATAATACTGTAACGGTTCCTTCAGCTACTGTTAATGTTACAGGTGGCACAATCAATACCCTGTATGCGGGTGGTTATGTCATGGGTAATAGCTCTTGGCAAAATCAGAACTTGGTGATTACTACTGTTAACGTAACTATTTCCGGTGGCAAAGTTGAAAATCTGTATCTGAACGCCGGCAGAGAAGGTGCAGCTTACGGCACCAGCAGCGTAGTCACTGAGACGATTACCATTGCAGAAGGCACTGTGACCAATTTTGGTTATGCTTATGAAAGCGAAAAGAAAAACGAGATCCAGAACCTGACAATTACTTACCCCGAAAACAGCATGAATGTGATTCTGGACTATCTGCCCACAACCAGCCTAAATGTGAAGCTCCCTGTTGCCGAAATGTCCTTTGATACAACAAGCATTACCGGCACCGGTGCTGCAGTTCTGGCTGTGGAAAAGACCGAGGCTGTCACGGAGGGGTATGACTATGCTTACAATGTCACCCTTGGCGATGTTACCGCTACTGCCGACGTGACCTTCAATATGGATGCCTACATTGTGGAAGCCAACGGTAAGAACGGTGATAATGTAGTTGCGATGGCTGATCAGAAGATCGCTTTTGCAGGTGCAACTCTGGGCCTGTTTGAGATCAAACTGATCCAGGCAAATGCGGCTACCGTGGGCGATCAGAACTACACTACCCTGGCGGATGCTGTGGCTGATGCGACAGACGGCGACACCATCAAACTGAATGCCGACGTGGACATGGCCGACG
>JAZOLS010000036.1:0-6219 GCA_045653245.1 Faecousia sp. | reverse complement strand
GAGGGACTGGAAAATATTCTGAGCACCTGCCCGGTTTGTGGCAGAAAGTATACTATTACAACCAAGAAGAATGCGGTCAGTTGCGAACACTGTGGTTATCTAACATCATTAAACAACCGCTATGCGTTTGATGGTAATTTCCGCTTTGACAATTTTACGCATTGGTATGATTGGCAGAAGCTGCTTATAGAGCAGGAAATTGCAGAGAACGAGGACTATACTTTAACTTCCAAAGTGGAGTTGCGGTTGCGTGGAAACGGCAACAGTTTGACAAGACACAGCGGCTTTGGCGTTTGCACCTTAAGCCGGGAAGGACTGACATATTCCGGTACCAAGGATGGAGAAACCGTCGAACTCCATTATTCTATCCAGAAGATATATCGGTTGCTTTTCGGCGCCGGTGTGAATTTTGAGATATACGATGGGTCTGAGATTTTGTTCTTTGTTCCGGGAGGAAAACGTTCGGCTGTGGAATGGTATATGACCTCTATGATCCTTCATGACCGAGCCAAATGAGGAGGAATTATTATCCTTACGAAAGAGAGAAAGACAAAAGAGCAGCAGAAGGCATATTCCAACATCAGCGTCCGTTCTTTTGTGACGGTGGCAGTGCTCCTGCTGGTGGTGTTGATTTTCTGTGGATCTCTTTCCTATTTTATCCCGCAGGGAGACTTTGAAAGAGATGCAGACAGCAATATCATCCCCGGTACATATCAAGCTGGCGAAGTAGAAGGAATCGCACCCTGGCGTGTAATCACTGCGCCGATCCGGGTGTTTGCATCGGAGGATGCGCTGACCATCATTATGATCAGCATTTTTTTGCTGGTGATGAGCGGTGTTTTCAACCTGCTGGACAAGACTGGCGGCATTAAAACCTTCATTGAGTTTATTATGCGCCGCTTGCGGGACAGTGGTGGCCCGGTAGTATGTATTATGATACTGCTGTTTATGCTCTTTGGAAGCCTGTTTGGTATGTTTGAGGAGCTGGTGACCCTTCTTCCGCTGATTATTGTGTTTATGCTGTCTATGAAACTGGACACGATGGTGGGACTGGGTGCATGCTTGATGGCAGCGTGTTTTGGCTTTTCTACCGCCATCACCAATCCATTTTCTGTGGGCACAGCTGCCCAGCTGGCAGGGATTCCAGTGTCTTCCGGTGTGTGGCTCAGAGTAGTATTCTTTGTAATCGTGTATCTGGTTTTGTGTGGGTTCTTATTAGGATATCTGAAAAAAATCCGGCAAAATCCCGAGACTTCACCTACTTATGAGATGGATCAACAAAAGCGCGAGAGCCTGATCCTGCGAGGAGATGACGCGCCCCAAGATCAACAGAAGATCTTTCGGGTATATGCTACATTCTTTGCCATCCAGGGCGTACTGTTGGTAGGGATCGCCAGCATAAGAGCCATTTCCGGTCTTGCAATTCCGATCCTTGCAGCAAGCTTTTTGGTATTCGGTTTGATTGCAGGACAGATTGTGTGCAAAGACTTCCGGAAAGTTTTGGTTTTCTTCCTGCAAGGAGCAGTGGCAATGCTCCCAGCAGTGGCAATGATCGCACTGGCTTCCTCAGTAAAGCTTGTGATGGTTGAAAGCAATATCATCGACACGGTTATGAATGCTGTGCTGCAGCTTTTGATTGGGAAAGGAAAGTTTGTAACGATACTTTTGACCTATGCCCTAATCCTGTTCTTGCAGCTCTTCATTGGTTCGGCTTCAGCAAAGATTTTTTTGGTTATGCCTATTGTCCTGCCAATTACCAATGCACTGGGCATTTCGCCCACATTGGTGATTCTGACCTACTGTATGGCAGATGGATTTACCGATGTAATTTTGCCCACAAATCCCGTGCTGCTGATCGGCCTTTCCATGGCGAATGTATCTTATTGGAAATGGCTCAAGTGGACCTGGAAATTGCAATTGTTACTGTTTGCTATTTCTGTCTTTGTACTGTTTTTCGGTGTTTTGATTGGCTATTGATTTACAAAAGGGTATTTAAAGGATTGGACTTCCGGCTTTAGGAAAGGAAACATTATGAATCCAAAGATAGCTATTGTTACGGGAGGCAGCTCCGGTATTGGTCGATGCACGGCAATTGCGCTGCGGGATGCTGGTTGTAAGGTCTATGAATTCAGCCGCAGAGAAAAGCTGATTGAAGGTGTTTGCCATATTGGCCTTGATGTGACCGATGAAGCGAGCATCCAAACAACTGTTGAGCAGATTCTTACAGAAAACGGCAGGATCGATATCTTGGTCAACTGTGCTGGCAATGGCATTTCCGGCGCGGTAGAGCTTACAGAGCTAAGCGATGCAAAAGCGCAGTTTGAAGTGAATTTCTTCGGAATGGTCAATATGAATAAGGCAGTATTGCCCATCATGCGCAAGCAAGGAAACGGTAGGATCGTAAATATCAGTTCCGTCGCTGCCGTGGCGCACATTCCGTTCCAGACTTACTATTCCGCATCTAAGGCGGCTATCGAGTCCTATACCTGCTGCCTTGCCAATGAAGTCAAGCCTTTTGGTGTCTCCGTGACCTGCGTTCAGCCTGGTGATATTGCCACTGGCTTTACAGAAGCTCGCCGCAAGTCCACTATTGGCGACGATATCTATAACGGACGAATTTCCAGAAGTGTGGCTGGTATGGAGAAAGATGAAAAGAACGGAATGAAACCGGAAACTGCCGGTAAGTACATTGCAAAAATCGCTCTCAGAAATAATGTAAAACCGATCTACACACTGGGCATAGGATATAAATGCCTCAGCCTGCTGTGTAAGCTGTTACCCTGCCGATTTAGGAACTGGATCGTAGGATTGCTGTATGCAAGATAAAGAAAGAGCCGCCCTGAAGCTATGCTCCAGGGCGGCATTTTGTAACGACACTTTTGGTCAAAAGATTCCCTTGTTATACTTTATCATTGCCTTAAAACTAATCACTAAACCAACAATGATACCGGCAATAAGGATTCCTGTTCCAATTAATGTGAACACCTCATTGTCAGTGTAGAGTGTCACAGCAGACAACCCGCTAAACACAATGATTACTGCGCCGATAATGATAGTTCCAAGACCAACCTTCTTTCCGAAAGGAATTCGATCCTCTTCGGACACTCTGCTTCTGTGGTATGAGTGCAACGATGATATATTGCCTTTCATATTTGAAATACCAAGAACGATACATACAACGCCAACCAAAGCCGTTACGATAAATGCAGGCATAATAATCCCCCTTTTTGTTTACTGAATTTCCCGTTTCTTGAAAAACACAACCGATAAATACCAAGAAAGGATATATACACATATACCGATGAGTGCAATCAGCGCCAAAATTAGGTTGGGTTGTATTTCGCTCATAAGTTGTCCTCTGAGAATACTTGATGCCAAAACACTGGCGCCGCAAACGAAGCCAATCATGATATAATACGCCGTGCGTCCCTTCTCCACACCAAGCTTGAAAACAAACGGCAGACAAATGGAAGAAGTGAGTGTCGATACGATCAGCATCAATAACATAAGGACGGCAAAATCTCCAGGTACAAAATTACGTGCAATGATCATTTTTACGGCCTGCGCAAATCCCGTAGCAATTAAAACTGTGAGTTGGGTAAGCAACCCGATCAAGTATTTCCCGCACACGATCTGCGCTTTCGTATATGGCAATGTTCCGCTGTATTGCATCCAACGGCTGCGTTCATCATAGGCAAGCAGATTCACAGGAATCATCCCGCAGAGCAGGCAGGGATAAAACACGAAAAACATATTATCATTGCTAAAAAGCGACACGGCAATGAAGACGACCGCAATAAGAAGATAGGCTCTGCAGTATTTCTTCATCATATACCAATCTTTTAAGAGAAGTCCCTTCATGTTATCTCGCCTCCTTTACCATAAACACGAACAGTTCCTCGATACTGATAGGACTGACGTTTACACCTGCAGGTACGGCGTTTCTCAGCACCATTGATTCAATGCCATATGGATTTTCCTTCTTATACTTAATTGCCTCTGCCGGAAGATTTTGCAGTTCTTCTGAAGTGCAGTGTATCAAACCGTACTCGGCCAGCAGTTGATCTTTCTCCTCGCAGAGCAGCAGCTTTCCATTATGCAGGAACGCTACGTAATCACAAAGCTTTTCAAGGTCACTAACGATGTGCGAAGAAATAAGGATGGAATGGTTTTCATCCCTTGTAAAGTCGCTGAACATATCAACTACTTCATCCCGTACAACAGGATCAAGCCCCGATGTTGCCTCGTCCAGAATGAGCAATTTTGCGTTATGAGATAAAGCTATGGCAATACCCAGCTTCATCTTCATACCACGGGAAAACTCTTTGAACTGCTTTTTATCAGGCAATGCAAGTTTCTGTATCAAACGAGTATATTCGGTATCGTCCCAGTTGCGGAAGGTGTGTTTCATCACGTTTCCGACTTGCTTTACTGTCAAACACTCGGGAATCCCAACCTCATCCATTACAACACCGATATCCTCTTTGGTGAGTTCAATACTATCTGTGTTATCTTTTCCGAGGATTGTAATGCTTCCGCTATCCTTGTGGATCATATCGAGAATAAGCTTTATCGTGGTGCTTTTGCCGGCACCATTTTCACCAATCAGACCCATAATACATCCGCTTGGCAAGGTGAGATTCAAATTATCCAGCGTGAAGCCGGGATATGATTTTGTTAGGTTTTTAATTTCAAGTGCGTTCATCCTTGTTCCTCCAGACTGAAATTAACCATTTCGATAATATCTTTCTTGCTCAAATTACAAGAAGCAGCGAGTCGAACAATCTCGTCAATATGTTCTTCGATCTTTTTCAGATTTTCTTCCCGAAGCAGTTCCACATTCTTTGGGGCAACATAGCACCCCTTGCCGGGAAGTGCGTAGATAAAGCCATCCTTTTCGAGTTCTTCGTAAGCACGCTTGGTGGTAATAAAGCTGATGCGCAGATCCTTGGCAAGACCACGAATCGACGGCAGCATTTCATCTTCTCTCAATACGTCGCTGATAATCTGGCTTTTGATCTGAGAATATATCTGATCATAGATTGGAGCACCGCTTTTATTACCAATCAGTATGTTCACGTGATCACCTCTGTTTATACTGTATATAAGTATTATATACAGTTGTTGTATGCGTGTCAAGAGCGCCTATAAAAGTTCACAGAAAAGTTAAAAGACACCGCCGAAGCGGTGCCTTAGATCATAACTGTTTCTTATTAAAGATTTGAATGCTGATTGCAAAACAGATTACTCCTGTTGCAAACGCAATCATAAGCGATGGCATATATGTCTTTATTTCTACTACGCTGCTTATTTTACAACATTACGCAGCGTAACAAGCAATACCTTACGCAAGGAGATTTAAATTATTATATCAAAAAAGCATGATTTTTTCTACCCAACTCAAGGTAATAGTTGCGTTGAAAAGTTTATAATTCTATGCAATAATATACCAAAGGGCAGAGAAAAGCCCGTTAACGGACGGAAAAGAGATGACAAAAACGGTCGAGAGATTTTTTCTTGATTCCTGTAAAATATAAATGATGATAAGGAGGTGACGAACATGAGGTCACAGATTCTTGCGGTTCAGAAAATGCAGGACTATATCGAAGCACATCTGACAGAGGAGATTACGCTGGCTACTTTGGCAGACATCTGTAACTTTTCCCCCTGGTATGCCCATCGACTGTTTCGGGAGCACACCGGTTACGCTCCTGCAGAGTATATCCGTCGGATGCGGTTGGCAAAATCTGCTCTGCGTCTGAAAACGGAGCACGCCAAGATCATTGATGTGGCTTTTGATCTTGGCTTTGCCAGCGTGGACGGGTACACCCGGGCCTTTCGTAAAGAGTTTGGTATCAATCCAGGCGAATACGCAAAAAGTCCTGTTCCGGTCAAGCTGTTCGTTGCCTACGGCGTCAAATTCAGGGAATTACGAAAGGAGTTCTCGGTTGTGGTAAACCCGAAAAATGTATTCATTCAAGTGATTCACAAGCCCCGCCGCAAGGTCATCATCAAGCGGGGAATTAAGGCTGACAACTATTTTGACTACTGCGGCGAGGTGGGCTGTGATGTGTGGGGGATACTCCTCAGCATGGACAGCCTGTGCGGTGAACCGGTGTGCCTGTGGCTTCCGGAGCAGCATAAGCTCCCCGAAACCTCCACCTATGTGCAGGGTGTTGAGGTGGCAGAGGATTTTAACGGTGTGATCCCGGAAGGATT
>JAZOLS010000035.1:0-29246 GCA_045653245.1 Faecousia sp. | reverse complement strand
TCGGCACCGCATCTAAAATTCATTGCGCTCTATCACACGGACGAAACCAGAATCAATGCCTGTATGCTTGGCTACCGCGGCCGTGCATTCGTATATGTTCTGACTGCCGATTATAACGGCACAGAGACTTATCTCTACGTGGGCAAATCTCAGGCACAGTATGAGCGTTTCCTTGGTCATTTGCGTCGATTTGCATTCGACCACATCTATCTTTTTGAGTGCGATCCGGAACATCTCGCAGAGAGCGAATCGGCAGTGATCCAAGAGTTGACTCCCCTCTTTAATCGCCAGCATAATCCGCTTGCTGAGCGCAATAAAAGAATCTTGGGCATTGACAACACCGCACCGAAAGACGCAACGGTTACGCAACGCTATTTGCAACTGCAGGATGCTTATGCACCCGTAGGTTTATATGGGTTCTCCCTTCCCCCCGCGGTGTTTGCCGTATTGCAGGACAAAGCCGACGCAGAACATTGCAACTGCAGTGAAATACTTCAGCGTATTTTGGAAAACGCATTTTCTAATGAAATCGTGGATGCACTCCACAACTCTCGTCATACGGAAGAACAAACCAATTTAGTGACAACGAAAGAGTATGCCACTCTACACGGCCGCAGCCGTGAGCAAGTTAAGCAATACTGCAATCAAAAGAATCGCATCCCCAGTGCTATGCACGTCGGTCGGGATTGGATACTTCTTAAGGACGCTACTTTCCCTATGGACCGCAGACGAAAGGTCTCCAAATAAAAACTGGGCACCGGAGATTGCTCCGGTGCGTCTTGTGTTAACCCTCTTTAAGATAATCAATAAACAAGCCGTTGCTGGACAGCCATGCGGAGTAGTCCTCAGCGCTCATCTCGCCCCGCGTGCATTGATCTCTAGCCATACGGGCACGTTTTGACCATTCCTTAAAGTTCTCTTTCGGAAATGTTCCTGCTGTGACACGGGAATACATGGTCTTGTAGGCTCGGTTGTACAGCCATACAGCCGGATCCTTTTCCCCTTTGCTGTTGAAGTTCAGTTTGGGCATCACCTGCCGGCAACTTTTACCCATACCTGGAATCAGACGATCACAAAATTTAGGGTTGCCACGGCCGGTGGTAGCAAAGAATCGCTTGCAGTTCTCACATCGCTTAAACCGCAGACCGTAATGTACATAATTCGCCAAAAGATAATTCCAGACATCCTCCAGTGTCTTGGGCAACAGTACCATCACAATGTCAAAGGATGTTTTTCCATCTTGTTCTGACTCTGCAGGCATCATCTCGTACTGCAAATTGCGAATCGGAAGCGGTGCAGAAAACACCTTCCTTCTGTAACATTCACTAGATGCTTCGCCGTCCAATACCTCATCCTGGGCGTTCATCATATCCTGCAACTTCTGCATAAACTGCTTCAGTTGCTTACCGATTTGAACGAAGTGGTCATCCCGCAGGGGTCTCCCCTGTTCATCACACATTCCTCGTTGATATGCGCCGACCACCTCAACGAACAACGGATAGTAAAAAGGATGTAGCTTATCTTCGGCATGCAGGTTTTGGGCAAGTAAATCAAAGCGTTTCCACTCCTCTTCGGTATTTATGCCCTGCTTGATGTTTGAAACAATCAGCTCTGATACTTGTAGAAATCCTATCACTTGCTCAAACAAAGTATCATACAGGAATTCCACAGCTGCATTTCCCAATTCAGATTTGTAATCAGAAACGACCGTACCATTCTGATTGGTCAATGTATAATACTCCACTCGGTCTTTAATATAGACTTTGGCTGTCAACTTTGAAATTGACCTTATATATTCAGACTTTGCTCTGCTAGAAGCATGCATAACTAATCCCCTCTCGAAAGAAGATTGAATATTTTTATTTTTGTTCTTGACTTCGGAGCAGTTTTGCGTTACAATAGCGTCAAGAAGATATTTGAATTATATTTGTTTTTCTTATCGTTGTCAAGAGGTGTTCCTATGAAAAACATTCAAAAATTAGAATTGCCCCCATGCTTGAGCGCAGAGGACATCGCCCATTATCTCGGCATTAGTCGTAGTTCTGCCTATAATCTGTGCCACACAAATGGTTTTCCCTGCATTAGAATTCAAAAGCGCATCGTCATACCACGTGATCTATTCTTATTGTGGCTTGAGAAACAGTTAGAAAACACATAAAGGAGAAATTCTTATGGCTAAAAGACGTAGCAACGGAGAAGGCAGTATCCGCCAGCGTGCAAACGGCTCCTGGCAGGCCTCCGTCATGACAGGCTACCATGCCGATGGCCGTCGTCGGATAAGGTACTTCACTGCCAAAACCCAAAAGGACGTCAAGGCAAAACTTGCCGCCTATCTGAATGATAGGGCGTCCGGTTTGCGTGTAGACGAAGATTATACTCTCTCTGAATGGTGTAAGATATTCATGGATCTCCATAAGCATAACATCAAGCCGGTTACTTATGAGAACTATAAATACATGTTGCAAATCATTGACGAGCATCTGGGTCATATGCGCCTTCAGCAAATTAAACCTATGGTTGTGGAAAATTTCTTGCACACTCTAGCAGAAGCGGGTCGTTCAGATTCGGCCATTTCAAAGACTCGCGCACTTTTACATATGGCTTTAGAACGTGCCGAAGCAAATGACCTCATTAGGCGTAACCCTGTTCCTTTGTCCCAAAAAATGCGACAGCAACAGGCCAAAAAACAACCCTGTTTCACCGAAGAAGAGATGCGGATTTTGATGCGAGAACTCCCCCATGATCGCATTGGACATTCTATACGGCTCCTGCTAGGCACCGGCCTTCGCACGCAAGAGTTATTGGGGCTGATGCCTAAACACATCAAGGAAGATGGTTCTCAGATCGTTATTGAGCAGGCAGTCACAATGGTTCGTGGAACAGCTACAATTTCGACGCCAAAATCTCACGCTGGCTATCGCATTGTCCCAATCCCTGAGATCATTCGGCATTGCGCAATTGCCTTGCGAAATACTGATGCAGATTTCATTTGGTCTGTCGGAGACCCACATAAGCCTGCCAATCCCACTACATTCCGCACTGCCTATCGAAAGGCCATCGAAGCCATTCCGGGCCTTACCTATCGTCCGCCCCATTCATGTCGCAGGGCATATGTTTCCTTGCTCCAATCCCAACATGTGGACATGGCCACTGTACAGTCTTTAGTGGGACACTCCTCGCTGGGAATGACGCAACACTATCTGACAGTTCATCCCTCAATCCAGTTGGAAGCTGCTGCTAAGTTCTCCGAAGCCTTTCTTGTCGAAGAACCCTCTGAATCTGATAAGTAACCCTCACTGGTATAGCACTTGCGAATTCCCCAGTAATGCGATATAATAAATTTATATCGCACAAAGGAGAATTGTTATGTCCGCCTCTGAAT
This sequence comes from Faecousia sp., assembly GCA_045653245.1. Taxonomy (GTDB): domain Bacteria; phylum Bacillota; class Clostridia; order Oscillospirales; family Oscillospiraceae; genus Faecousia. Next base: position 25,864 of record JAZOLS010000035.1, on the reverse strand, counting down.
CCCAAATTAAAGCCAACAAGAAATACCACGCCAAATTTGAGCGTGTTTTCATCCGTGTGTCTCCCGAAGAAAAAGTTGCGATAGAAAAGCACGCCGAAAAGATGAATGAGTCCGTCAATGTGTTCGTACAAAGAGCCGTCCGCGAGGCTATGGAGAGAGATGGTTGAAGTAGTTGCCGCCCTGATATGGGATAAAGACAAGTTTATGATATGCCAGCGTCCGGCACACAAAGCAAGGGCTTTGCTTTGGGAGTTCGTAGGTGGCAAAGTCGAGCCGGGAGAGACTAAAAAGCAAGCCCTCATCCGGGAATGCCAAGAAGAATTGGCAATCACACTCTCTGTTGGCGATGTGTTTATGGATGTAGTGCACGAGTATCCGGACATCGTAGTACATCTGACTTTGTTCAATGCTATCATCGCCGAAGGAGTGCCTCAAAAACTGGAGCATAATGACATTCTGTGGATCACACCGGATGAGATTCCTAATTACGAGTTTTGCCCTGCTGATGTGGAGATTCTAAGTAAAATCACCGAGGTTTACAATGGTTAAAGAAGTAATGCACGATCCGATTCTGTTGGGGCAAAAATCTGAACCAGCAACAAGAGATGATTTGCAGATAGCGCAGGATTTATTGGACACGCTGGTTGCTAACAAGGATGCCTGCGTGGGTATGGCAGCAAATATGATTGGTGTGTGCAAACGAATCATCGTCTTTGATAACGAAGGGACATATATGACGATGTTCAATCCTGAGATTATCAAGTCATTCGGGCCATATGATGCCGAGGAAAGTTGCCTCTCCTTGCTCGGAGGTCCCCGTCCCTGCAAGCGCTACCAAACCATCAAGGTGCAGTGGCAAAACGACCAATTCCAAACCCGCATCAAAACCTTTACAGGTTGGACTGCACAAATCATCCAGCACGAGATTGATCATTGTAATGGCATATTAATATAGATGATTTGCAGCAAAAGCCTCCTTTGGTACAGCCTGTACATAAAAGGAGGCTAATGTTTTGATGTTTGAACAGGTGCGTTGCTCCACCTTCAAGCAAGAATGAGACTTGCCACACTAGATATTCATGGGACCTAAATTACAAAAGTATCCTACAGCGCTACATCCCTATACAAAGCAAGGCCTGACAGTAAATACAGGCCTTTTACTTCTTTGATATGCCTTATCACCTGAGGGAAAAAAAGTGGTCTAAAAAACAGCGATTCATGTCTCTGTGCTTCTTTCGTTTCCGTGATTATCTATGTGCCGCAATTTGAGTTTATTGCAGCAGAAGCGACATGTAATACACGGACAGGAAAGTTGCGGCACTGCATCCTTTTCAAATGTTGTCGCATTCAAGGTCTCAGTTCCTGTTATTAAATAGTCCAGTGATACCTCGAAGAGTTTGGCCATTTGGACAAGTATGTCAATTGCCGGTGTGCGGCGTCCTTGCTCGTACATACCGATGGCACTCGGACCAACGTTCAACTTTTCCGCCAACTGCGATTGACTCATCCCGGCTTCTTTTCTGAGAATTGTGATTTGATTCGCCAGCATATTTATCCTCCTTATGTTGCTATGGTTAGAATAACATATTAAGGACGCATAACAAGCGGAAGATTGTCGAATTTTATAGAAATGTCTATTGCATTGTCACAGCAGTTCCTTGATCTGTTCTGTGATCAGTCCAAAATGCTCTGCAACCTCTCGTTTGCTTTTTCCTGTCTCTTTCATTTCCACAATTTCTGGTTTCAATGCTTTTACATGCCTATATTTTCTTTATGACATAGTGATACCCCCTGATGTAGTTCTATCAACCTACATCAGGGGGTATTCTGCCTATGGCTTATTCTTACTAGACCTGTCTATCGCCGATCAACTGGGGAATTAATACGCAAACGATCAGGTCGCTAATTTGGAACTGGTGTAGAAGTAGCGGGTGTCACCGTCGCCATCCTTACCTGCCCATATAGTAACATAAGCTTTGTAATAGCGGCCTGCCACGCCCTGATAATCCACATGGCCGCTGTGGTAGTAATCATCGTAGCCGATCATGCTAGGATAATTGCCGTTACTGAAGGACTTGACCCAGGTCCAGTTAATGTTGTCTGTGGATTCATAAATCCGGATAGTCAATGCCCCAAGAGTATCCATATACCCCGCTCCTTTGACAGTAAACCAAACCTGGATCTTACCGTTTCCGGCAGGATATACATAAGCATTGTAAGAGGTTAGGTAATCACTGGCCCGGGGCTGTACCGTCTCAGCCGCAGATACGCCAATGCCCATGGGCAAAACCAGTGCGATCACCATTATCACCGCCACAACACGGATTGTTGCAAAATTATTTCTTTTATACATAAATATGCTTATCCTTTCCCGATAGAATCGATCATCATTTTTATCTCTTCGATGGTCATATTACCGGAAATATAGCACTCATAAGAATCTTTTATCCAGGCGGCACTAAGCTGCTGATTGTTGGAAAATATGTAGTATTCTGCGCCTGAGGCTTCGTAAACCTCAAGAATATCATCGTTGACTTCAACCTTCTCCGGATCAAATTCCATATATGATTCCACTGTGATCATAATGAATGCATCCGCATTGCGATACATGGCAATATATACTTTTTGCATTGGATTTTCATCCACGGTAATATCTTTTAAGATATATCCATCCGGAATCCATGTTGGAACAAAATCAGTCGCTTGATCCGTTTCAGCCAGTACCTCCTGCAAAGATGTGTACTGCTGTGCATCATCTGTTGCAGGTTCTGTATCTTCAGGAGTGTCATTGACAACGAAGGAGAAAGTCTCCTTCGCCCATTTGGCAACCGCGGTCCAGATATCCCCCCAGCCAAAGGCGCTGGCTGTCAGCGGAATACCGACGAGAATCACAAGCACTGCTGCCACGGCGATCATACGGCGCAGCCAATAGCGGGAAGGTTTTGCTAAACGCTCCGTCTGTGCTACACATATTAAGTTTTCTTCCTCTAGGGGAAAGTAATTCTCTTCAAAAGATTCCCATGCTTGTTGTGCTGTTTTTCCGGGATTTTCACTGTTTCGTTTCCGTTGTGCCAGCACCTCCATTATGCAAAGAATTTTATCTGTATCCGATTCCTGCTCTTCGAGAGTTTGGGCATCCAACCGCAGAATCTCCTCAAGTTCTTCCGTTGTCATCGCATCATATTTTGACATATCGCCGATCCCACGGTTTTGTTTTTCGGACATTTGGGGCCCTCCTTTCACTTATATATGTTCTCATTGTGTCACTTGGTGACATCTTGTTTCATTTTCTTCTGCAATGTTTCCTTGGCTCTCTGTACACGCTTTTTGCAAGCACTGACAGAAATCCCCCGGGCGTTCGCCATTTCCAAATGCGATCGTCCATCTATCGTCATTTCTTTGATCAGCATAAACTCTTCCAGGTCTGAAACATCCTCATACATCAACTGCAAAGATAGTTTGTCCTCTGAAAAGGCAATATGCTCCTTTTGGTCAATTAAATAGATGGATAGAATCTGCCGTGCATGCTCCCTGCTTCTTTTCATATTTCGGATCGTGAATTTCAGTGTGTTCACCAGCCAACCTTTCGGATTTGCGCTTTCACACAATTGATCTGACTTTTGGCAGGCAATCTGGAATGTCTCCTGTACTGCTTCCTCCGCCAGCGACTCTCCCTCAAAAGAACATCGCGCATAGGAAATTAGCATATCATACATTTCAAGGTAGAGCTGTTCAATTTTGCTACTATATTCCGGGTTCATCTTTGGCTAACACCTCCTTCCAATTTTCTACATTATATTATCAAATCCCCCATATTTTTGCAAGAATAAATAAAAATCAGCGTCACTTTTTAGCTTTCTGTAAACATATATTTTTGTTGCGTCAGCATACGCAGCAAAATATTACGCCAGAAACTGGCGGATGATTCTGCAGTATACGCTGTCACTGTTCACCAATCCGAGGCTAATCTCAAGATCCCCCACGCTCCATTTTCTGTTGGAATCCTGTCAACTTTCGGCAGAAAAAGGAGCATATATCATGAAAAGCAACCTAGTACCCTTGCCAAAGAAACGTAAATATTCCATGCGCTTGTTTACGGAAGCGGTTACATACAGAGTCCCACTGCCTGTCACAAAAGTAATCGCCTACACAAATGACGTCTATCCCATCTGCCCGAGGTGTGAAGTGAGCCTTGAACGAGAATATATGTCCTTTTGTGACCGGTGCGGTCAGAAGCTCAACTGGGATTTCTTTGATCATGCGAAGATTATCCGCCCAAATTACAAAAAAGAATAATTGTCTCTAAAAAAACTGTCACTTTTTGACGTTGATAGAACATATGTAAATATAGATATTGGGGGAGGTTGTGTTTTGGTAAGAGCAGCATTGGGTAAGCGAATTCGCGAATCAAGGATCCAAAAAGGATATACGCAAAAGAATCTGGCAGACCGAGCGGAGATTGGAGTGGTGTATCTCAGTGAAATTGAACGTGGAATCAAAATGCCGAGCTTGACGATCTTTATCAAAATTATTAATGCTTTGGAAGTATCGGCCGACTATGTGCTGCGGGACGAGCTTCCTTCAGGTAAAGAATATATCTGCATGGAAATTACTGAAAAATTACTTATTCTAACTCCGGGTCAGCGCAAAATCGCTTCGGACATTCTGAACGCCTACCTCAACAACCTCCTATAATTCGTTTTTTTAGGAAAGGAGACTCCAAAAAATATCTCCTTTCTATTTTTTCAAAAAGTATTCGACACCTTTCGACAGCATTCGCAAAACATCTGCAGTAATATAAGCGCATAGCATTAAACTTATGCTATGCGCTTATATGAAAGGATGTTAAATATGAAATTAGCGAACAAATTATTAGAACAAATCAGTTATGAGGAAATCGTTGCATCTCTTGTCGATGTAATGACGGCGAATTTCGAAGAATTCGTCGTAGAACACACACTCTTCAAGGAAGCAATTACCTCGCTGGAAAATCAATTGGGGAGAGAGTCTTTGCCCTCTGTATCCGAGGAACTGGATGCTATTTACCAGCAAGTGGGTTCTCGTCTAGTGTTTTCATGTTTCCTTGGGTTAAAGGCAAATTTAGATCACTATATCGACCCTATAGGCCGCACATTCATTGATGTCGATCCGGAGATATACCTGCGAGAAAATGTCGCACGGCAGTTACCGGATTACCAGGACGCGCAAAGTGTGCAAAAGCGATTCTATACTGCATTGACACCCGAACAGAAAGAAAAGTATGAAGACATTTCTACATATATCAGCCATTTGGAAACTGTAGGTCCAAAGTTGGCACACTATTATGGCTATGTCTTGGGTAATCAACTTTTTTCTCGCTTGATACCTGGGTATGTGGCAGATTCGCAACTTACACTGCGATATCGATATACGCTAGAAAACTATTTTGGAAACAACATAGAGTGAGCTCTCAGAAAATAACCGCCATGCAGATTAAATGAACATATAAAAGACTAATAATATCTTTGTGATGTCCAAAATCAATGTGAACTGTGGATTTATCGTTGTCGAACCTGATGATTTAGGAATCTTAATGGAAGTGAAATATTATATTTTTTACCCGCTCTAACCACTTCAACATCAATGCAGATATTCGATTCATTCATTTAGCAAAGGAGTATTTTTATGCAAGTTAAAATAAGCAACTGCAATAACATTGACTATGGAGAAATAGCAATTATTCCGGCACGCTTAAATATCAAATATGCTATTAACGGAACCGGCAAGTCCTCCATTGCGCACGCCTTGGAATACGCCTCCACTCCAGACAAATTGATGACACTAACCCCGTACAAGTATAGCAACGAAACGCCCCTTACTGAAGTCCATCGTCCATCAGTTGTTTGCTCCGACACAATAGGTAATGTTGCTATTTTCAACGATACATATGTAAGTCAGTATCTCTTTCAACCTAATGACTTATTAGCAAATAGCTTCGAGATCCTAATCAAAACAGCGGATTATGATGCCCAAATGGAACAAATCCAAAATCACATGATAAGCATTCAAGAAACCTTCCAAAACAACCCTGAGCTTGATGAATTGATTAAGGAATTATCTGCCTTTATTGCAGGTTTTGGTAAAGCACAGAGTGGTTACTCTAAAACTGGATCTATTGGCAAGGGCATTGCCAAAGGCAATAAAATTGAACATATCCCTACACAGCTGACAGCATATACACCATTTATTCAATCTGCAGAAAATGTTAGCTGGCTCTCTTGGCAGAGTAAAGGGGAAGTTTTCCTTGATACTGCGGATGTTTGTCCCTTCTGTGCCACCCCCCTTCCTGATCGGCAAAAAGATATTGTACGGCAGGTTGCAACAGAATATGATTCCAAATATGTAGCTGAGTTACAAAAAATGATTGGTGTATTTCAATCACTAAGTGATTATTTTACCGATGAGGATAACAATAACATTAATCAAATGGCAACCAGTGCTAGCGAACTTACAACTACACAAATCAATTATTTAAAAGAAATTAAGGAACAAGTTAATATTCTTTGGCAACAACTCATGAAGATTCGATCCTTTAGCTATGTTACCTTAAAGAATGTTGATGCTGTCGTTGCCGCATTAAGCCGGGAAAAAATAAATTTACAATTATTGTCCCATATTAATACCGTATACACTAGTAGTAGGATTTCTCCCTTAAACGAGGCACTAGATCGGGTTATCGAACATGCTGGTCAGTTACAAGGTGCGATTCGCATACAATCCGCAAATGTTCGCAGAACAATTGCAGACCATACTAAAAACATTAATAATTTCCTCGAAAGTGCTGGATATAAATACAATGTATCTATTGTCGAGAATCCGGAAGACGGAACATACAAACTTGTTCTCATGAGTAATGATGCAACCGGAGTAGTTTCAGATGTTAAATCACATTTAAGTTACGGTGAGCGAAATGCCTTCGCCCTAGTTCTGTTTATGTACCAAACACTCCGCGATAATCCTGATTTGATTATTTTAGATGATCCTATATCCTCTTTTGATAACAACAAAAAATATGCAATTATGGAGATGCTATTTCAGGGGCAGGGAACTTTCCAGGGAAAGAATGTAATCATGCTAACACATGATTTCGATCCCGTTGTTGATTTGATTCATACTTCTTGCATCAGATGTAGATTTAATCCTACCCCCGTTGCTTCCTTCTTATCCAATAACAATGGGCAATTAACAGAAAAGCCAATTGCTCCTAGTGATATCAAATCCTTTATTGAAATAGCAGACCTAAATATATCCGGTACAGCAGACGAAATTAATAAACTTATCTATTTGCGGCGAAAATTAGAAGTTCTTGGAGACAAGGGACTTGCTTGGCAACTTCTTGCAAATGTATTTCATCCTGACCGAGAAACGCCAACTGTTCAAACAGAAGATGGTCAACGTGAGATGACTGCTGGCGAAATTGCAGCTGCTACTGCTGATATTGCACAGCAAATCCCGGGTTTTGACTATGCTAGAGTTTATGCTAGGGCACATGACCTCTTGCAGATGATTCCCTTGTACAAAACATTGCGAAGCAATTACGAAAGAATACAGCTGTATCGGATAATAAATCATGGAAATTTCAGTGATACTGTCTTTAAAAAATTTGTTGATGAAGTATATCATATTGAAAATGATAACCTTTTCCAACTCAACCCCGCAGATTATCCAACTATCCCGGATTATATAATTCAGCTTTGCAATAATCATGTGGATTTGATGGAGGCTGAATTATTGTAATTCGCCACTAAGCATTTCAATGATTTCCTGTTCATTTTCCACCCCATCATGTCCATTTTGTATCCCTCGTTATGTACTATACTTTTATGTTAGATCGATATTAGTTGTGAACGGATGTATAATACAAGTAGTTATTTACCAATATCCGCAATTCTCTTGAGGAGATCCAAAGCAGAATGTTGGGCATATTTGCAGTTGTTACCGAAAATGAATTCCGCTTTAACTGTAGTATAGATAAAGTTTAGTAAAGTTGAATTCAGTAAGCTGACTAAAGAAGGATTGGCACGGCAGGTATCAAAATACCAATATGCAGGCGGACAATATGTGTTCCGCGGAGCCTTCCTCCCACAAGATGAAATCACAAAAATCATTAAGGACAAGTATACAATCCTCACTATTGTTGTTTGTCATCGATGATAAATTGATCGGCATCATGGTGCAAGCAACCTTTCACTATCAACAGTCGCACTACTATAGTTTTTATTATTTAATTGCAAATGTCAAAATACGTTATATGGTATCCATGATCAGTATTCAAATTATTAATAAAAATACAGATGGGAGTCATCCTAATTATGAAGTTTGAACCAATTTTAAAAGTAAAAATTAAAAAATTTGCTGATGATTTCGGTTATAAGTTGTTAACCGATCATATGTTATTTGAGAGATTTATTAACAACTTATTGCTTAATATGCACCATCCCGACTCTACAACAAAGAACTCTTCTTTGCTTGAAATGGCATCAGTAGGGGGACAGGATGATATGGGAATTGATGGGTTGGCTATTAAAGTGAACGGCATCCTTGTAACTTCTTGCAAAGAAATTAAGGACATCACTGACACTAGCAAACAGATTTCTGTTGAATTCATTTTTATTCAGTCAAAATTCAAGGACAAAATAGATTCGGGCGAGTATTCTAAATTTGCAGATGGTATCTATGATTTTCTAAATTCAACGCATTATGAACCTCATAATGATAAGATAGATGAATGGCTATCACTGAAAGATTATATTTTCTCAGAAGAAATCATGCTTTTTTGGAAAGATGCTCCTATCGTTAATGCATATTATGTGATATTTGGTGAGTGGCGTGAGGACGCTCACATTAACGGGAAATGCGATGCATTAAAAGCAAAAATCAATGCACTTAACGACTACAGCGATTTTACATGTAGATTTTTAGGCTCGAGTAATATTGCTAAGATTAGCGACGAAAACGAAAATTCTTTCAAAATTGTTTTAAATGTCTTAGGCTCATTAGAATTTGAAGAAGTCGAAAGCGTATCAAATTCTCAAGCAATATTGTGCAAAGCAACCGATTTTGTAAAATTATTGCACACTGATGAAGGACATATTAGGCGTGCCTTGTTCTCCGACAATGTTCGCGATTATCAAGGCAATACAAATATTAATGAAGGGATGTTAGATACTATTAAAAACACCCCTTCTTCCTTCTTGTTATTAAACAACGGCATTACTATAGTATGTTCCAGTTTGGTGACTGGCAACAGAAAAGTAACTATAACCAATCCTCAAATAGTAAATGGTTGTCAAACTTCAAGCGTGATTTATCATGCATACAGCACCGGAATAAACCTGGATGATGTTTTACTTCTTGTAAAAATAATCGCAACCGCAGAAAGTAAGATAACTAATTCCATAGTCAGAGGAACAAATAGCCAAAATCCTATTTTTTCGGAAAGCTTTGAAGTCACTAGAGATTTCCATAAAAACTTAGAAGATTTTCTAATTGCTGTGCAAAGCGACACCCTAAGCGACGAAAAAATATATTATGAACGTCGTTCCAAACAATATTCTTCAGATCCACTTGTGAAGAAAAGCCGAGTATTCAGTTTAGACATGTTAGCACATAGTGTCATTAGTGTCTTCCTTCACACCCCACATGATGGTGTTTCGCACATAGTGAATCTTCTACAGAAATATCGAAACACAATTTTCGTAGATTCACAATCCCTTTATCCATACTATTGTTCTGCTCTTTTGTGTTTAAATTTCGAAAGATTGCTTAGGGAAGAAATTATCGAACGTAAATATGAAACCTATAAATATTTCTTAATTATGATGATCGCGGAACAGATATCTAAGCAATATTTAGATATCAACAATAGGAACATTGATTCTCTTTGTTTGCAAATAATTAGCTGCTGTAACTCCCCTGAATTGTTAGCTAAGGAAGCCCTTGCGGTTGTTTCTTCCTTCGATAAAATTATAGCTAGATGGATTAAAAAACATGGTTTCAAATACAAACACGGTATTAAGGACAACCCGGCATTTACGCAATTTTTACTTACTAGTATGCGCGGCGGAAATGTTGATAAGCTTGAACCCACAACGCAAGAAGCATTAGTAAGTAGTGGCGTGGTTATTTCTGCGAAACAAGATCGTGCAGGCAGATACTATGGATTTATACAAGCATCTCCAGATAATATGTTTTTCCATTCTGACGATAATCCTAGAATAGATTTCACTAGAATTATAGGAAAGACTGTTACTTATCAAAAATCAACAAATCCTGTCAACGGAAAGCCTAAAGCCAAAAATGTTCGGGTTGTATCAGAAAATGAGTAGGCACTGCACTCCACATAGGGATCTGGGGCGACTCTTTCGAGTCGCCCTTTTGTTTTACTTTCCTTACTCTCCTTTTGATACTATTTTACACTTCAATCAGTAATTTCCTTGTTGTACATAAAGTGTATCTCATTCCCTTAATGATCTATAGTCTTGCAGCAGTTTGCCTTGGACATGTTTCTGCACTCCGAATACAACCTCTTTTAGTATTTCAGGGTCTGTATCCCAATTGGCAATTCTGCGGTTGTATCCCTCCGTTATACCTATCCTCAACAATGAATAGCATAATACCTTATCGCACGTATTCCTTATCATCAGCACACTCTTCACACTACGATCTATCCCTCCTTTTTAATACTTTTTTTGAATATTTTATTCATTTTGCTTCAAGTGTACTGGCAGAAACTTATCTTCCATTGCTAGAAGGCTTTGGAGGGTCTCCTGAGTGGTAAATCGTTCTTGTGCTTCTTGCACCACTTCCAGCAGACATGTCCGGTTCTCAGGCCACTGGCGGATTCCCTCAAGGTATCTCCCCCGGCGCTTATCGTCCAAGATGAACGGTGTGATGCCATGACGCAGACACTCTTTGAACATCAGCAATCTGCCGATGCGTCCGTTGCCGTCCTCAAAGGGAAAAACCGTTTCAAAACGTACGTGGAAATCCAGCACATCTTCAAGCGCCTGTGTTTTATTCAGTTCGTATCCATCCAGTAGGTCTTTCATTTCTGTTGCAATCCAATCTGCACTCGCCACAAAGGTTTCCTTCCTTTTGGATTGCACCGTACGATATTCGCCAGGCACAACTCGCTCTTTCCTTTCATCCACTGTCCCATTAAACAAAAGACAGTGGAGTTTTTTTATAAATTTCGGAGTCAACGGTATCGCCACATTATCGAGTACATAGTCAATACAGACACAATGGTTCATGGCTTCAATCACATCCGAAACCTTGACAGATTCGAACATATCTGACACTTTCCCCTCTCGAAAAATTTGCTCCACTTGTTTTTGCGTCAATCGGCCACTCGCCATCCGGCAAGAACAGTATGTAAGATAGATTTGAGCATAATCGTATAGCCCGTGATAATGCTTTTTCTTTTTCTGAGCGATCAATTTCTTCGCCAGTGGAGAGATTTCCAGCTCTTTCACTGGCGGTTCGTTTGCGCTCACGGGTTTCTTTGCTTTCTCTGGGACTTTCCACCCGACTTCTTCCATTATGGCTCCCTTGATGCGCCCTTGTAAACAGTACCGGCGCACCATTGCAGGCGAAACCTTCCATTTCTCAGCAGTCTGCTTGACAGACAAGTATTTCATAATAGTCCTTCCTTTCGGCGTTTTATTTTTCCTCACTGGTTGCAGGGGTGCAACTCGCCCTTTCCCTGCAACTTTCGTGACGGAATTGTGACGGAAATACGATAAAATACTTGTGAAGAATCGCACATAATGGACGGAAAACAAAACATAATGGACTGTTTGGTTCAGAAAAACAACAAAAACTCCGCATTTTGGGAACATTGTTCCATGGCATTCAAGAGGTCAGCGGTTCAATACCGCCTGTTTCCATCAAAAAAACACCGAAATTTTTGATTTCGGTGTTTTTTGATTCACAATTGCTTAGTAAAGCAAATAATCCTATTTGCTTCTTGAAAGCCCACGCTAAGATGAAATTGTAAGCTCTGTGCATTATCCAGCTCGCAGTCACTAGCAAATTCCACGCAGCCCTTTTCCTTTGCCCAGGCCTCGCAGGCGCAAAGGAGCTGTTTCGCGATTCCACGATTGCGGTACCATTCCAGCGTATAGATTCCTTCTAAATATCCCACCGGAGAAGAAGCTGTTCCCTCCACATAATCATGGCGAATTTGGCACTGCGCAAACCCTATTGGACGCATATCATCACATGCGATAAAAAAAGCAGCATCTCCTCTACCCATGTTTTCTGCAATATCCACCGCCATCTCCTCAGGGGTATGGTGCGACCAAAGCTGACAAGCCAGTTCCGCTAGAACGTCCACATCCTGTAATTCCGCCTTCCGAATCATGCTTCCTCCAAATAATGCACAGGTTTTCCTGTCGCTTTTGCATAGCAAATCTCCGAACTTGTACTCGAGCCGATATAGCCGCCCACGTTGATCACGAAAATCTCGTCTGCCATATCGATCTTCCGTTTATGCATATCATCCAGCATTTCCTTGGTGCCCTCCGTCCAGACCTCGCTGTCGCCGGCATGGCCAAACAGTCCAACGCTGATTACGATATTCCCTTCCAATGTCAATTTCTTCTGCGCCTGCATAAAAGCATCCTTGAAACGTGTACTTCCACACAAGGTAATCACTTTGTATTTCCCTACCATAGCATCCACTCTTTTTTCGACATTATAACATGCAAGACTATTTATTGCAATTACAGAAAGCCCGGCGCAGCATAAAGTTGAGCCGGGCGCTTCATATTATTGGGGCGCGTAGAAAAGCTGCAAAATCAAATCATCCAGCTTCTTTTCATCCAAATGAAATTCGTAGTACTCTTCACTCAGAACATTCTCACCCTCCGGCGTAACGATCTGAGTAAACTCATAGTCAGAATATCTTTGTAGTATATTGCTAAAGACCGTAGTTGACATATCCGTGACAATATACGGAGCAATTTTCTCATAGGTGGAAAGGGCAAATGTGCTGCTATCATCCATTTTGCTGCGCATGGCATTCAGGAAACCCTTCATATAGTCCTCCTGCCGCTTCATACGGGAGATATTCAGCTGGTCGCCCACTTCTTTTCTTGTGCGCACATAATTGATCGCCTGCTGGCCACGTAAGGTCACCTCACCCATGGCAATCGTGGGATCCACTTGGGAGAAATCCTCGGTTACATTGACTGTAACACCATCAACAGCATCATTTAGGATCGAAATTGCATCCATATTCATGGACAAATAGTAGTCGATATTTAACCCATACATCAGATCCGACACTGTCTTCTTGGCATTCTCACAGCTGTCCTCCAGTCCCGAACCCTGGGTGTGCGACAATGCCAGCTGTGCATGCTGGGTTCCTGCAACCTTTCCACCAATACCCAACACAGGCATATCCACCATGGTGTCGCGATTCAAGCCCACCACAGTATATGTTTCGTTTTTCTCATCAAAAATCAACAGCGCGACCATATCTGCAGCGCCCTCATTGTTATAGGAACCGCTATGGGCCACAGGACCATACTGATCAATGCCGAGCACCAACACAACTGTAATATCCTGGCGGGGGAAATAATCAATACCGTTTCTGGTGATCTTCTTGGTTGCGGACTCCTGTCCTTCTCCCTGTTCCGGTGAAAAAACAGTGGACTCCAGAATCTGGAGTCCACTGAATACCATTACTAACACCAGAATCAGGATGACGGAGAAGTACGCAATATCTTTTGCGTTTCTTTTCTTCTTCATCGCACACATCCTATCCAGTCTTGATAACGAATTACTGAACCTTACGACGGCTTACAACGATGGCAACAACAGCCACAGCGGAAACAGCCATCAGTGCGATCCACATATGCAGGTCAGCGCCGAAAGCATCGCCAGTATCATCGGAATCACCGGCAGACTCGTTCAGCACAGAAATGCTAACGGGGCACAGATGCTCGAAGGTGCAAGTAACAGTACCGTCGCCATTGTTCTTAACGCCTGTGATCTCGCCCCAGGCATCGTTCTTGTAGGTCATGATAACAACCGTTTCATCAGCGTCAACGCCCAGATTAAAGGTCAGCTCAAGCACAGCACCGGCAGGCTCCACAGCTTCTTCACAGCCATGGGTATCGCAGATCCAGCTGAGATCGAACAGGTCTCTGACGACCATGTACTCAGCCTTGACATCCTCGCCGTAGGGCAGCTTCATCGTGCCCTTGCTCAGAGCCTCGTAGACATCCAGCAGCTCGGTCTTGGCATCAGTGGGGATCTGGGTATCAGCAGCAACGCTGGCCACAGGGGTCAGCAGCAGGCAGTCCTCATACACATAGTGGGCAGCACCGTTGGCACCCCGAATAACACCGATGGCATCCTGGCCATTTGCATCCTTGATCTCAACAATTTCAGGTGTGCCCTTGTAAGAAATGCTGGGAACAAATTCCTCAGCTGCAAAAACAGGGCATGCAAAAGAAACGCAAAGCAGCAAAACCGTGATCAAGCAAATAAGTTTTCTCATATCCCTCAACTCCACATTATAGATTTATTTTAACGTTTTCCAACGTTTGTTTACATACTAATCCGCCTGCAAAAGCATGCGTTGATAGGATTCCAGCCTCAGAAGTGCCTCGGCCCCCAGGTGTTGTTCTATCACCCCAAGTGCCTGCCCCATATTCGGTGGCCGGGAGGATAGATTATGACAGTCAGAGCCCAGCAAATGGATCTTATCGTCCCGGAGCAGGCGCAGTGCCATTCGCTTTGTGCGGGCGCGAAGGAAGAAACCTGCGTTGGCCTGAACCAATACGGGAAGCTCCGCCAGCCGCTCCACGATCCCGTGGGTTCTGAACGGCTGAATGTACCGATCAATATGCGCAATGATTGGGGTAATCCCCTGCTTGACTGAGATGCCTTCTATCTCCTTATACATAGACTCCGTCCATGGAGACACTGGCATTTCCAATATAATACACTCTTTTTGGTCAATTGTCAACTCCTGCAACACATCTGAATCGGAAATTCCAGAAAAAAAATATATTTCCGCCCCCATGCTCAAGCGGGGAAGGCCCTCCTGTTTCGCCATTTCCTCTCTCAGCTTGGCTTCCGCCTGGTTTCTCTTTCTCAGAAACTCTGCAGGCAAGTCATGCCTTGCATAAAAATGGGGTGTTACGATCACATGCTCAATCCCCTGCTCCGCCTCCATACGGAGCATCGCAACGGATTCCTCTACCGAGTTGCTGCCATCATCCACATTCGGCAGAATATGGCTGTGAAAATCAATGATCTTTGCCATTATACTTTCGGAGTCGGGCGATTCTTATGCTGTGCGGAGCTATAACTATAATACTTTTTATAGTACTTCTTGCCATAGCCATTGCTGTTATCCGTGGCACAGTTGTAGGCGACACCCAGAATCTTGGAGCCCACAAACTCGAATTGATGCACCGCATCCGACAGCACCTTGCGATTGCAGTAGTCCTGACGGACGACCAACAGGATACCATCGGTCTCCTTCGCAACAGCCAGCGCATCACTGACCTCACCGATGGGCGGCAAGTCCAGAATAATGTAATCGTACATATCACGCAGCTGCTTCAGCATCATGCTCATCCGCGCAGAACTGAGCAGTTCGACAGGGTTGGGCGGGATCTGACCAGCGGCGACCACATGGAATGCTTGCTCGTCACCAGGAATACCACAGTATTGGAACATGGTTTGTTCCTGTGCCTGGCCGGACAGGAATCCGGACAAACCCGGTCTCTTTTGAATGGGCAGTTTTTCCGGCAACGACGGGCGGCGCATATCACAGTCAATCAGCAGGACCTTGTTATTCAGCTGTGACAATGTATATGCCAAATTTACTGCAGTTAGACTCTTGCCTTCGCCGGTAAGGGCGCTGGACACGCCGATAACGCGGCTGGTTTTATCGCCGGCGAAGGAGTACTGGATTTTGGTTCTCAGAAGTTTATATGCCTCGGAAGCTGCAAAGTTGATCCCGCTGCCCACCAATACCGGCGACTCCGTATGGTTGGCCCGCTTAGCCGAGGATCTTCCCCTCTCGCCATAGCCGTAATATCCGCCCTTGCTGGGTGCGGTCATATCCGGCACTGCTGCCAGCACAGGATGACTGCAGCACTGCTGGACATCATCCTCTGTGTGGATGGAAATATCAAAGACTTCCCGCAGGACAATAATCAGGACTGTCAAAACCAAGCCCGCCGAGAGGCCGATTAGTGTATTAAGCGGATAACTCGGCGAACTGGGTTGACTAGCAACCACAGCAGTATCCACGATTTTCGCAGAAGTGCCCTCAATAATGCTGGAAATCCGCTTCGGCAGAATGTACGCGATCGCATTTGCAATCTTCTCCGCTTCTACCGGATCCTCGCTGGATACGATGATCTCAAAAATCTCGGTATCATTCACAGCTGCCGCAGAGATCATATCCTTCAGTTCATTATAAGAACGGTCTACGCCCGCATAATCAATGACATTGTTTAAGGTCGTTCTTGTTTTCAGAATAACGATGTAGGAATCCACAAGGCTCTTTGCGGCGCTGATATCGCCTGTGGAAAGGCTAAAAGAAGCGTCACCCACAGAGAGCGCATTGTTATTGACATAGAACACCGCAGAGGATTCGTACATAGGGGTAACAAAGAAAAATGTTCCCAAAAATGTAAGGATCGCACAGATCACCGCTACGATGCCCACAAGCCACGCTCTATGCATAACCGCATCCAGCAGTCTTTTGAAGTCAATCTCTATCACTTCGTCTCTTTTTGCTTCTTGTTCGTTCATAATCCTACCTCCGTGCTCAGGCCAAACGGCACCAAGCAGTCATACATATTTATAGTATTATACCAATTTAAAGTTTTCGTGTCAACCTTTCGACATCACCATACGCCTCAATCTGTTCTCCCAAACAACCTGCGCTTCAGATTGAGTTTTTGTTTTGTGATCTGATCTACAAAGCATATACTGGCGTGAAACTGCTCTTCTTTTCTCAGGCAAATAAAGAACAAAACATTGGGTATAACACAACTGACAGCCGCACAAATCAGCAGTCTCAACCAGGGTGTCACACAAATCTGTGCACACAGCAAGGAAACCAGTAAGCCGGATATTGCCGTCAGCAGAAACTGGCGAAGTACCTGAATAATATAACTTCGCATCATAGACCGATCAAAGAACAAATGGAACAGGTTGTGGATTACCCATGGCATTCCTACAAACACCATGGACAACACCGTTGAAAGCAAAACGCCATAAACGCCCCAGTCCTTTACCATTAAAAGATTGAGCAGCAAATTGACCATTGCCGTAACGAGTGGGCGAAGCCGGTCTTCATGCCACAGGCCTGCCGCATCTTTGTAGACATTCAAAAGGCGGTTAAGTGTGTACACAAAGAAATACGCAGCGAAACAGATTACCGCGCCAAACTCCAGCATAAATTCTTTTCCGGTCCAAAGCTCCATAAATGGTTGATACATACCCAAGAAACAGCAGGTACACACACCAATCAGCCATAGAAACATGAATGAGAATTTTTCCAGATCCTTATAGTTCTTTTCCTTGCTCTCCAAAATATAACTGTTCCCCAGTCCAGCCATCATGGAAGATAACAGAATTTCAATAACCGCTATGACTGAGGCAACAATGAAGTAGTAATTTTGGTAGACCGCCAGCACCGTAAGACCCAAAAAAGCGGAAATAATAATCGAATCGGAGGATTTTAGTACTACCGTTCCGATTTTCCCGGTAAAAAGATCCCGGATTTTTTGATTGATCCCTGCCACTTCTGCCTTGTCCAAGGTTCCTTTTGGCCGATAGTGTGGGTACATTTTTGTGGTCACCAATGCCGTTACCACATTGTTGATGGCCTGGGTCGCCAGCGCAACGATGACATACAGATAATAATTCTTATACATCAGCAGGATCACCAGTTGCACGACACCTTGCAAAGCGTAGGTCGCCATGGTGATCAGACTTGCTACATCCACTCGCTGGTGTGCCTGCAGGAGGCAGTTTTTATATGCAAACAACCAATATGTAAGCACCGTCGCGCCCAAATTTAAAAGATACAACACATAGACATTCAGTTCATCGGGAATTGCGCCGGAAATCAGCATTGGCACCACAGGTGTAAGTAACAAGCCAACGATACCGATAACCAGTCCGATCAATCGATAATACTTCCGGTACAGAACCATCAGCGCACAAATTGTTTTTGTATTATCCTCTGCGATCGGCTTGTACATGCTGAAAACCATTGCGTTTCCAACACCCAACTCCGCAAGATTCAAAACCTGCAGAATGGAGGCAAACAAACTGTTCAGGCCCAGATATTGTACACCCATAAAGTAGATCATGGCCGTACGCATCAAAAACGGCACGATCATCTGGAATATTTTCAAGAACAGACCTATTTTTACATTTTTTATTGTATTTTTTGTTCTTTCAATTCTCATACTTGCGGCTCTTTACTATCAACTTACATTTTTCTTATTTTGGTACAGGTTTTTCAGCATCCGCCAATAAAAACGGAGCACTCCCCCGGAGCGTCGGATAAAGTCTGTCTCTACCGCTGCATAACCGCGCTGGGCATAGGCCTTGCATATATCTTCACGCCTATCCCCTTTTCGGCTGGGCGCATTCAGTTGCTGATTATTTTTGGCAACCCATTGGGGGTCTGTGGGATAGAGAAAAAGATTCTGCCCGTGTTTATCCAAAAAACGATTTCCCTTTTCCGTATTCACCAACACGCAGGACCAGTCTTTCCTTTGGGGTAGTTCTCCCGCAGCCATATCTGCACCGTGAAACTGTTCGATTCCCCAGTAATCGCCAATGGTAATATCCGATACCCGCTTTCGCGACGCATAAGGGCAGGAATAACAGTTTTCCCGGTATATCGATCCTTCCAAGAAATATTTGTAGAAAGAAAGGTAGTGTGACCTTAGGAACACACTGCGTTTCTTCTTTTTCCCGGCTATATCGATCCTTGCGCAAAAATCCTTGTGGCAGGCTTTCTCGCGGAAGAAAAACTGCTGAACTTTTCCGCCGAACCGCTTTGCCAAGATGTCCAGATAATCATTCAGCATCCGCAGTGGCGGCACGCCATGGCAAATCAGATCCACGGTTATCAGATTGTCCGGATTATTCGTCAGTTGCTTGATCCCAGCCACCTGGCAAGGCGTACCGGAAAACAGAACTGTTTTTTCGGCATCAAGCTCTCTTAAAACATCCGCGTAGCACCGCCACGCCTCGCTTTGCACATACTTCGATCCCTGTATGCGGCAAAGGTTAGATATCTTGTCCGTCAGAATGTGATAAACCTCCGCATGACCGTCCACACAGTCCATCACCGCTCCAGCAATCATACCTCCGTCTTTCAGGCAGTTTTCTGCCAACGTTGCAAACACACCGCCGGATGCACTCTTGTTTACCAATTCTTCCTTTTCTCCTACTGCTGCATAGGCAGAAACAGGCGTACTTCCTGTGGTCAATTTATGATACCCGCAAATATCGACACATTTTCCGCATTGGATACATGCCGTCGAATCGATTGTCGGGTATTGGCAGCCACAGGTATCCGTATCCATGGTAATTGCCCGGGTTGGGCATGCCGCCAAACAGGCACCGCAAGCAGAACAATCTTTCGGATTTTTCACCAGCGTAATGGATTTCACTTTGATCCTCCCAGCTGTTGCTTCAGATACTCCCGGGTCCTCGCTCTCTCACAAACCAAAACGGATTCCACTTCGTGATAGCCAATCTCATCTGTAAGGATCTGCTCCAAATGGGATATGTTCTCAACCCGTCTTTTCTCCAGCCCCAAATCTTTCAGCAACCCGGTAATTTTATTTTCATTGGTTTTCCGGACGATCACTGCAAACTTTCTTTGATGGAGCACCGAGAAAACCACGCCGTGAAAGGTATCTGTAACAACATAATCTGCATAATGGAAATAGTCCAACACCCGCATCGGCGTAGTCGGGATATACAGATCACACCAGAATTGTGATCCCCCGATCGCCACAGTTTTTAGATTCCGGCTCTTCGCAAAACTCTTTATGGCTTGTATTTCTTCCACCGTCCGTATCCTTTGACCATAGGCATACACCAACAAGTAGTTTTTTATGCCTACCGGCTGATGCTTCCGCCGATACAAGTTACCCACCAACACAGGATCCAAATGATGCACGATCTGCCCCTGATACAGCGCAGACACATATTCCTCCGTGGCGTCATCCCGCACGGAAATTGTGGGGAATCTCCCCATTGCTTGTCTTACCCGTTCTATGTTCTCCGGCAAAATATCAGAAACCCTTGCACTTCCGCAGGATGCTGCATAAGAAACAACGTGCTCCGTCTGCGCGACGTCGCCATGCAACTGAAGGCACACACCCTTTCGGTGATTGAAGACCTCGTCGCTGCCTACAACAACATAATCATAGGGGCCGCAAGCATTCGCCCGGTCCAAGTTCAGATTATTGCGCATAAAGGATCGGATCAGCCGCTTATTATATGCGGACAATTTGGATATGCACCAGCGCTTTCCCCTTTGCAGAATACCAGAAGGATACGCTGCCGGTTCAGTAAAATCCATCGTTTCACAAATCGTTTTTCTGCTGGGAAGGGCATTGTTCTCTTCAATATCCAGAAACATAACCTGTGCATTCGTCAATTCCTGCAGGATCTCCCGAAGGGCATACGCCTGCAGAACCGATCCGAAGTTCAGTACCCGCTGCATGGACAATATGGCGATTTTCTTACTCTTCGTCATTGTTCTTCATTCCCACAGTGGTTTCCGCAGAAACCGATTGTTTTGAATCCACCGGTGCTTCCTGCTTTTGATTCACATACATAAACACCAACGCCATCCACATCAAGAAGGACATGCTGAATGTCGTTTCCACAGCGCCCATGATAATATACACATATATCAAGGATATTAATGGCATGATCTTCATCTGGTTTTCAAACTTGGAAAACTGGCGGAAGATCATCAGCATAAGCAGGACCAAAACCACAACTGCGGGAATACCTACCTGCAAGGTCCAATGCAGAATCGCATTCTGTGTATTCGCATATCCAAACAGCGTTTCTGCTGTTACGTTGCCATTTCCAAATCCATAGCCCCACAACCAATGTTCCTGCATTTTATCCGCAAATACCTCAAAGATATTAAGTCGGCCTGTCAATGTGCTGTTTCGACCCAACACACTTTCCAGAAATACTTGAACAAACGGAATGGCCAGAATATTTTCAACAATAAACGGGAACACCACGCTTGCCAACAGGGCTAAGAACAGCCACACCGGTGAACCGAGTTTCAATGTTTTCTTCTGAAAGCGTGTATTGAGCAATGCAAACAAGCAGATCAGCGCAACACAACCTACTAAACCTGTGATACAGTCCACATAAACAGAAACTACAACAACGACTCCTGCGCCAAGGATCGCCAACAGTTTTGACCTTCTTGAAGGATTGGTGCGCCCATTATTTCTGATAAACCAAAGAGTCACCAAATTCATGTGCATATAGGAGACCGTAAATTTTGTTCCGATCAGGAAATATTCCGTTCGTCCGGAGCGAAAAACGATCAGCCTTGACAACAGCAAAAAATCCGTTGCCAGAACCAGCACCAATACATACCAGAACAGGAAGTTGATAACCTTATCCCCTCTGCCTGTTTCAGACACCCAGACCATCAGAAGGAACAACTCCAACAGAAACAGCACCAGGCGAAAGGTTGCACGATAAGGTGACTCACCAATGGATGTCAATCGATTGTTACCTGCCGATAGCACAAGCAGGAAGCATAAAGTAAACAGCACGCAGAAAATATAGAAATATCTTTTCTTGCGGAGATTCGGAAAAACAATGCGCCATCCGGCTAGCATACAGATCCCCCCTGCATACAGCAGCGGGAGTTTTACTACCGAAAATACTGCAATCGGCACACTGACATGTTCCAACAGCGCATAAGAAGAAACGAAAAACAACACCAGACACATCATCACGTATTCTGCCGGTACGCGTTTTGGAATTCTAATTCTTATTTTCATAATGACTCTCTTCTTTTTCTATTTGGTTTCACAACATACAGCCAGTAGAATAGTGGCTCCAGCCGCCGCTGCATCGCCCACAACTGAACGCGCTGCTTCCAATCAAAATCTTCTCCATCGCATCGTTTCATCGCCTGCCTAATTTCCGGTTCTTTCAGAAATGCACGGATATTTCTGCGCCCCCCCGCAACAGAGTGTCCCTTAGACACGCGGTATTCATTAGGAAAACAGGTGCCGCGCAGCAGATGCCAGACAAAAAAGCGGCATATCTTTTTCTCATACAGATCAAGCACGCCTGCGTCGCGGTAGTATTCGCAAAGCTGCGTATACAGCTGTGTATATCTTTCCGGCAGGTCCTTTTTGTATCTCTGGGTCAGGCTTCCCTCCCTCTGCTCATACATATACAGAGGGTCAGCAATCACCGCAATACGTTCCGCCAACAAGAGCACCTTCAGATTAAACAGGTAATCCTCACTGCAGACGATTCTTTCTGATGTAAAGGTCAACTGATGGTTTTGGAGAAAGTCTCTTCGATAAATGTTTGCCCATGCCGATAACCCAAACTTGCTTGTTTGCGTTAACGCCGTGCGCAGCATTTCATTAATCTGATTTTTTTCACTGTAAAATCCAGGCTTTACAATGCTACGGTGCTCCAATGCATCCTGCGCAACGCGGATATGGTTGAATTTTATCACATCTGCGTTTTTTTGTAAACTGGCCTGATATAGGATCTCCAAAGCGTTATGGGTGATCCAATCGTCGGAATCCACCCACCAGATATACTGCCCCCGTGCCATTTCAAAGCCTGCATTTCTGGCGCTGGACAGCCCGCCGTTCTCTTTATGGATCACCCGGATCCGCTGATCCCGGGAGCCAAAAGAATTGCAGATTTCCGGGGATCGGTCCGTAGATCCGTCATTGACCAGAATCAATTCATAATCCCAGAAACTCTGACCCAGTACAGACTTTATACACCGCGCTAAATACGGCGCTACATTATAGATTGGCAGTATGATACTAAAATAGGGAGACATATAGAATCTTCCTTTCTGATCAGAACATGATATTGAGATATCTCATCAGTTCGTCTTCATTACCCTTCGGTGCTTTCTGAAGATTATGAATCAGGCGCTCTCGCAGTTGTGCATCTTGGTATACATGCACGATCCCTTCACAAATTGCTTTTGCAGACATGTCCACTATCCAGCCGCTTTCACCATGTTCAACAGAATCCTTTACCGTGGTGTAGTTTGTGACCACGATGGGCTTGCACAGTATTTTCGCTTCGTCCAGCACCATGGACTTTCCTTCATTACGTGAGGTCTGCACAAAAATATCGCATGCCGCCATATACGGATAGGGATTTTCCCGAATACCAAGCAAGCGGATTTGCTCGGACAAGCCATACTGATCGATTATCTGCTGCAAGTAAGGCCGCTGCGTCCCCTCTCCAAGGATCAGCCACACATAGGATATCCCGGCATCTTTCAAACGCTTTGCAGCATCAATAGCCAAAGCAAAGCCCTTTTGCGGGTTCAATCTGCCAACAGATAGCAATTTTAAGCACTTTCGATCTGCATATTCCGGACAGTTTCCCATTTTTGCGTTGGACTGCACCTCAAAGCCGGAGGTGATATTGGCAAGCACATGGACTTTTTCCGTATGCTGCGGATGCGCCTGCACAATGCATTGCAGGCATTTTTCGGAAATGGTAACGATCTTGTCGCAAGCATCAAAGTAGGGTTCATCAAATTCCGGATCGTATCCCAGCTTCTGATATTCATTGTGGATCCAGAGGACCTTTTTTGCGGCCGCAACCTTCTCCATGACATAGTAGTTGGGAACGCCGTCCATATAAGATACCGCAATATCATACTGATCCAAGGCTTCCGGAATCAGCCGATGCCAGCATTTCCACAACTGCTGCTGTAAATTAAGTTTCTCGGGAAAAAGATTCATCTTCCTGCCAATAAACCAACAAATTTCCCCTATCATGCCACCCAGTGAAAACTTTTCAACCATCAGCCGAAGACTGAGCGGGCTACCCAGCCACCGTAATGCCCGGGGCGGTTCCACAACGGTTATGTTCTCAGGAATCTGTGCATAAAAAGCGCCATCCGGTGATATGGGCATAACGCTCACATCATAGTTGGCATGCTCTTGCGAGGATGCCAGGCATTTCAGGAAAGCAAGCAGACTTTTTTGGGCGCCGCCTACTTTCATATCGTGAATCACAATCAGTACTTTTTTCATATTCTCATTCATCCAACAACGCACGATACTTGATGATCTCAGAATGGTTGCCGTACTCATGCTCATTCAGATAATTCAGAATCTCCGAACGGCACTGTGTGTCTGTAAGCATCTTGATAATTCCCCGGGCAATGCCCTCCGGGGACATTTCTGTTATGATGCCTTCCTTAGCATGCAGAATCTGATCCGCAGCCGTAGGATAGGCAGTTGCAACAATAGGCACACACAGGATCTTTGCCTCGTCTAGCACCACAGATTTCCCCTCAAACCGGGAAGACTGCACCAGCACAGAACAATTTCGAATATATGGATAGGGATTCTGTCGGGTACCCAGCAGAACAACCTGCTCTTCCAGGGATGCCGTTTTGATCTGCTTTTCCAGTTTTTCTCGCAAAACGCCCTCTCCGATAATGAACCACCGAAACCGGAGCCCTTTGTCTTTTAAAATCTGCGCTGCTTCGATTGCCATATCAAAGCCTTTTTGCGGAAGCAGGCGTCCAACGGAGAGAATATTAACAGCGCAGTCCGGATATTCTTCCGGTGCAAAAGCCTCTGCCTGCTTTCTGACCAGTGCAGAGGAAGTAATGTTCTCGATGTAATGCATTTTTTCCTTAAATTCCGGAAACTCCTGCTGCAAAACATCCACACATTCCCGGGATACGGAAACGATTGCATCCATATCCGCAAAGTACGGACGGTCATCTTCCGCGGAGTATCCGGCAGTCCGGTAATCATTATGAATCCAGACAAGCTTCCGATCCGCATCGACCCGGTCTCTCACAAAATACATGATCTCAGAGCCCACATATGCTACCGCAACATCATAATGATCCTTGAGTGCATCGATGTTTCGGGCATAAAAGTGATTCCATCGGAAGGCGGAACGGGATTTTGGCTTTTTTCTGGCAAATCTGGAACAGACGGTTCCCACAGCTTTCGTAATACAATATTTCCCTGACCGCCAAATCGGCGCATATAAGCCGTTAATTCCGGCCGGAGCATCCAGTACGCGAACTTGGGGAGGCAACTGCTGAAGAAAATCACCTTTTTTCTTAAACAGAAGTAAATCGATTTCATATTGGTCTGCAGGCAATTCCTGCAGCAAATTTACAAGGCTTCTTTCTGCGCCACCATATCCAAGTGCATAAATCGCAAACAAAATCTTTTTCATTGCTCTTCTCCTCTTTATTAAGCGCCTGGAAGCCATTCCATCCGTTGGGCGGTACCCCAAGGGAATCCCTTTTCGCAATTCCTTTGAGGTACCGCCCATCCCGCCATGTGCAGGATGGGCGGCGTTAAATTTAATCTTTGCTCTTCTTTGCAAGGATCACAAGATCATCTTGCCATCCTCGCCAAATGTGTAACTACCTTCAGCCATCAGATCGTTGGTATTGTTGACCCAAACTGTCTGATTGGCGACTGCTTTGGCCGCACCGTCGATGTAGTAGTAAGCACCGTCAAGCAGCACCAGGCCGGCATTGGCTGTCCGCTTACCATTGCGGTAGTAGTACAGC
>JAZOLS010000034.1:0-4030 GCA_045653245.1 Faecousia sp. | reverse complement strand
AACTCTCCCGGCTCCATGCGATCCACGATGCTGCGGTTACCATAATAGTCTTCCTTGACGATCTGTACCGCACCGGACAGGACGACGCCGATGTAGATCGCTTCTTCGCCCTCACCGAAGATCTGCTGATTCTTCCCAAAGCCCATGACCCGGGCGCCAAGGCATCCCAGCATCACGGAATAATCCTTCCGGTCGATCCCCTCAAACAGAGGACAGCCGGACAGTACATCAAAATATTTTCCCATAGTCTTCTCCTTTGTTGGATTTCCAACATACATTTCTTAATCAGTATAGTACAATGCAGACACAAAGTCAAGGAGGTATGGATTATGATCATTGAAGGTTGCCAGGGCAAGCCCAGAACGCCCACCATTCACGAAAAGATCTGCCCCAACTGCGGGCATGAGATCGAACTGTTTTCCATCGATACCCAAGTCGCCTGTGAGAATTGCGGCTTCATCGCCTACAACGATACCCTCAGCTGTGTCCAGTGGTGCCAGTACGCCCGGAAGTGCGTCGGCGACGAGATGTATGAAAAAATGATGGAGATCGCCGCCCAGCAAAAGAAAGAAAAGAAGGAGAAAAGCGCATGATCGGCAGGATAATCACCATCGACAAGGAGAAATGCAACGGCTGCGGCCTCTGCGCCAAGGCCTGCCACGAAGGCGCCATCGGCATGGTAGAGGGAAAGGCCGCCCTTTTGCGGGAAGATTACTGCGACGGTTTGGGGGATTGCCTCCCCGCCTGCCCCACCGGCGCTATTACCTTTGAGGAGCGGGAAGCTCCGGCCTACAACAAGGCGGCAGTATTGGCGGCAAAGAAGGCGAAGGAAGCGCCCCTGCCCTGCGGCTGTCCTGGTTCAGCCTGTCAAAGCGTGACGCCTGCGGTATCAGAAGTCCCCGGGCAGCTGCGAAATTTCCCCGTTCAGATCAAGCTGGCACCCGTGCAGGCGCCCTGGTATGACGGCGCCCATTTGCTGATCGCCGCGGATTGCACCGCCTATGCCTACGGAGATTTTCACCGCCGCTTCATTCAGGGCAAGATCACCCTGATCGGCTGTCCCAAGCTGGACAGCGTGGATTACAGCGAGAAGCTGGCCGCCATTTTCTCGGAAAACAACATTCAAAGCATCACCGTTGTCCGGATGCAGGTACCCTGCTGCGGCGGTTTGCCCTTTGCCGTCAAAAACGCCTTAGCGGAATGCGGCAAAGAAATCCCCTTGCAGGTGATCACCGTCACCGCTGACGGCCGGATCTTAGGATAAAAAACGGGCGGCCGAAAGGCCGCCCAACATGATTATTTTATCACAGCCAAAATCCGTTTGTCAATCATTTTTGTCTTTCTCTTGTGCAAATTTGTGTTTTGCACAAATACAGGTTGTGTATTTTGTATATATTTGCGACTTGCAAATATTCGTTTTCTGTGATATCTTATAGACACAAGAGGTGATACCAATGTACAGGTAAAACTTCCCGGCTCAAAGCAAAAAGCTGAATGCCATACAGTAAGCCGATGCAATAAGCGATGAAGTAATTGAATGTAGGAAATCGAATCACACAAAAGTGAAGTAGTAAGTTACATACGATGAAGAAAGAAATCGCGTAAGAAAGCAAAGGTAAGAAGCAAAAGCAAGTGTTGGAATGAGACATTCCAAACAGGACGCTTAATGCAGGCAAAGCTGTCAGCTTGGCGCAAGGTAGAGCCAAACGATCACCGCAGCGAAAGAAGCCACTCCAAGCATAAGGCCATCTCACCAAAAGAGAATGCAGCGAAAGACGCAGTTGGAGAATTGAGCAGAACGTGAAGCGGGATCGAATCTGCAGAAAGAGAGGTTAACCAATGATGTTAGATAATAAGACAGAACAGAAATGACCCTTGGCTGATGTTTGAAAGAACACGGTCAAGGGTCATTTCTTTATTTATGCAACCGCCAAAAAGTGCCCTTTTGCAATTTGAACGGATCTTTTGCGCCAACTCTTCGCTATGAAAAGTCCGCAATGCACAAAGTATTCCGAACTTTCCATATCTTGATTTGACACAAAATCTCTCATTCAAATCATCAAAAAGCAGTTTTTAGCGGTTGCTAGTTTTCTATTTTGTGCTATACTGGTTAAAAACAAAAGGATGGTGACCGATATGGTTTTGGAAATAGGACGGC
This sequence comes from Faecousia sp., assembly GCA_045653245.1. Classification (GTDB taxonomy): domain Bacteria; phylum Bacillota; class Clostridia; order Oscillospirales; family Oscillospiraceae; genus Faecousia. The sequence continues at coordinate 1,872 of JAZOLS010000034.1, read as the reverse complement.
CCGCAGATTGCAGCGGCCGGATGGAGAAAGAGATCCGGGTCTATGACCTGCTGGACTCCCTTGGTGTGGAATATTGGCGCATTGATCACGAAGCCGCTATGACCATGGAGGCCTGCGCTGCCATTGACGAGGCTCTGGGCGGCGCCATCTGCAAAAATCTGCTGCTGTGCAACCGGCAGAAGACGGACTTTTACCTGCTGATGCTGCCCGGCGACAAGGTCTTCAAAACCAGCGATCTGTCGAAGAAGATCGGCTCTTCCCGGCTGAGCTTTGCCGACGGGACATTCATGGAGGAATTTTTGGACATCACTCCCGGTTCGCTGAGCGTGTTGGGACTGATGAACGACAAAAATATGCGGGTGCGGCTGCTGATCGACAGGGATCTGCTGGACAGCGACACCTTCGGCTGCCATCCCTGCATCAACACCTCCAGCCTGCGCATCCGCACCGAAGATCTGATGACGAAGATCCTCCCGGCTATGGGGCATGCGCCAACTATTGTGGAGTTGGACTAAGCAGAGCGTTTTGGCCATTTATTATCGCTACAACGCAGCTCAGACCGTTAGATAAACTTGAATTTGACGAACAGTTAAGCTACGCACCAAATCTTGCTATGTTCTCTGACAGAGCTTACATAGATAATAACAAAGAAAGGAGATGATTGTGAATGAGCAATAGAAATATCTGTCATTTAACTAAGAACGGGAGGGGAACAGAAGCATAATCCCTCCACGAATATAACCGAAAATCGGAGGAAATCAATAATGATTCATTTGGAAAAAATCAATTCTACCAATGTTTGGGATATCGTTGACCTAAAAGTAGCGGAAGACCAGGAGAGTTTCGTTGCATCCAATAGCGATAGTATCATTGAGGCATATACCACTATCGGAACTGGCTGTTCTGCCTTTCCCTTTGGTATATACGATGACGAAGAACCTGTTGGATTTTTAATGATTGGTCATAACATGGCTGCGCTGGATGGCGTATGTGAAGAAGATGCGCCCGATGTGGTGAAGCACAACTATCTGTTTTGGCGTTTGATGGTTGACGAAAACTTCCAAGGCAAAGGATACGGCAAAGCTGCCATAAAACTTGCATTGGATTTCATCAAAACCTGGCCATGTGGGAAAGAAGAATACTGTGTAATTACTTACGAACCCGAAAATGAAGTGGCCCAAAATCTGTATGCTTCCTTTGGCTTTGCAGAGACCGGCGAAATAGTTGATGACGAGGTCGTTGCAGTATTGAAGCTGTAATACAGATATACAAATTCCAATTTGGCTAACGAATCCGCACTGAAGGAATATCCCCCTTTGGGCTACCGATCATTTTGAGAAAAATCCTCCCTATGAAGTTTTCATAGGGAGGATTCATTTTTTTCAGAATTTAACAAGCCGGCGGGCCAGCTTGCAAACCGCTTTGAACAGTGGCGTTTCCAGTTCCTTTTCCGCTTCCTTCAGCTTTTCCCGGATGGGAATGCCCTGGGGGCAGTGCTTTTCGCACTTTCCGCAGCCGATGCAATTGGGTGCTGTAGTGGCATTGGTGCGCAGGGCGGTACACATGGCGTATTCCTTCAGCGCTGTGAATTTGTTGACGGAATACCGGCGGTTATAGGCGGCGAAGGTGCCGGGAATGTCCACGCCCATGGGACAGGGCTGGCAGTAGCCGCAGCCGGTGCAGCCTACTTTCATCTTGCTGTTGATGGCATCCACCACGCTGCGGAGCATGGCTTCCTCCCCTGCTCCCAGCTCGCCCACGGACACCGTAGAGGCGGTTTCCATATTGTCGTTGACCATCTCCATGGAGTTCATGCCGGACAGAACAACGGTAACCTCCGGCTGATTCCACAGCCAGCGGAAAGCCCACTGG
>JAZOLS010000033.1:0-4510 GCA_045653245.1 Faecousia sp. | reverse complement strand
AAACAGTTCTTGGCATTCTCCATATCCATTGCAAACATACTCTTGGGGAACGCACCTACCTGCCGCAGAAGCCAACCTAAAATGGTGTGATAGAAATAAAGTCTTGCTACAATGAAGTGCGGCTTATATTTACGAAGCAATGCCGCCGCATAAATGAAGTCAATAAAGGAACCGTGGTTGCACAGAATGATGGAGGGTTCTTCCGGCTTGCCGATTTTATTGACTGTCTTCAATCTTACACCGCAAAGGAAAAGGTAAATTCTTACGGCATAATAAAGAATGGTCATCAAGAAACCATTTACCGAGCGAACCTTGTTTTGAGCTACACCTTTATGGCGCTTTGCGTAGCTGTGCAGTTTGTCAAACAGCATGTCCTTCTTCCAAACCAGAATGCTTGTAAATAAGATAAGAACTCCGAATATGCAGACCGTCACAATCCAGTTGGACATGATGGCCATATAACCTAATCCTACACCAATGCATGCAGACGGTAATGAACCTACCATCGTGACAGTAATATAACGGCGGTAGGACATTCCCAAACTGGCTGCCAGAAAACAAATCATACCGTATGGAATTGCCGGAAGGAAATACAGAATAAAAATGATAATAGTGGCTTTGCTGGATTGGGCAATCAATTGCAGATTTAGGTTCAGCTTCTTAACGAAGAAACTTCGCAAACGATCCCCGTAGGTCTTTTGCAATATGTAAATCAGCGAGTTTCCACACAAAATACCAATCATGCAGCACAGAAGGCCAACCGGGAATGAAAAGGTAACACCGGCAAGAACTTGAATGGGCTCCGCAGGAAGAAAAGTACACACGACCTGCAACATGGACAGCGCCGTAATCACAATATACCCACGCCACCCAAAACCGGCCAAAAGCTCCTTCATTTCCTCGTTGGAGAGGTCATGGATAAACAGGCTTTTTATAAGCGCCAAATTGCCACCGGAAAGCGCAAGCAGCATCAGCAGCGTCAAAACGACGGCTACACTGAATACAATCAGAATTTTTTGTTTCGCGTGTTGCTTCACCGCCATCGGAACGAACTCACCTCTCTATCTCTCGCTATTCATTTACAGGAATTGAAAAAACCTTATTGCGTAAGCTTTGTACAGTTTATTATAGCAAAAGTTCTTTACTTATTCAATGTGTCTTCCTTGCCACGATACACAACAAACTTACAAAAAAGGAATTCCAAAACGAAGTTTGCCAGCATGGTGATGATCAAAATGATAAAGTCATTTATGCCTGCACCCTCCGCCAGATTACCCAAGTATGTAGATAGGGGTGTAAACACCAGGTAGAATCCAAACACCTTTGCCATTGCTACGGGTACATTTGCCGCAGACTTAAATGTGTACCGGCGGTTCAATGTAAAGTTCCAAAGAATGGAAAGCACCAAAGAAATTAAATACGGGATCCAATAATCCTTAATAAAGATTTCCAGCAGTGCAAAGGAGCCAATCTGAATCACACCGGCAGATACGGAAAACAGAGTAAACTTTACCGCCTGCCATAATTGTTTCTTATCTTTCATCTCAACATTCTCCCCATTTGTTAAAAGAACAATTTTCGTTCCATCGTTTCACGAGCGGCACGATTGATTGCAAAGTAAATCAACAAGCCACCGAATAAAAGAAGTACGCAAAACGGATAAATAGACCAGCCAATGAACCGCAAATGGAATGTTACACCCATCAAGAACTCTACCAGCAGCATAAATGCGCCTAATGCCATGAAGGCACCGCCAATAATATACAATCTGCCCTTACGCAAATAATACAGCAGTGTAACCACTGTGCAAGTAATCAGGCAAAGGCCAACACTAATCGGTAGCGCAAAGCTCAAAAACCAGCCGCCGCTTGTTGCTAAATCTATATACAGCAGATAAAGGGCTGTAGCGGCGAAATTGCACGGCACGAAGATGACTGGGTTAGGTCTTTGGAACCATAGTGGCAAAGCAAATGCAATATAGCCAACCACCAAAGCACCGGCAACATAGCCAAACCAACCCAAGTGCCCATCCAGGTGCAGATCGGCCGCTAAGCAAACGATCAGCGGTATCAAAAACAAAAGGATCACTGCACCGTTTAACGCCTTTGATCCGGAAGTGCTCTTAGGCAGCTTATCATTTGGATATAATGTCCGGTCTGACTTATTCTCAAAATCCGGATGACAAACGACCGTATTGCAAAGGGGACATTTCTTTTCTGTATCTGCAAGCTGCACGCCGCATTTTATGCAGTACATGCCGTTCACCTCTCATTCTGGTTGCTTTCTACCATAGCGGAAAGCCCCAATTTCTGCAGGACCGCGAAGAAGTGTCGTTCTAGTTCCGGATCCTGAATATTACGAATAAAGTTGATATAGATCGTATCTCCGAAAGACAGCATCCCACAATTGTACGGAGCCGCTGCCTGCACACCAAGAATAAAATCAAAGCGTTTTATATACCCCGCCATCACATCCGGGACTTTCACCTGGCCCAGATTGGACAGCGTCAAGCAGGATTTTTTCTCTCCCACGCTATCAAAGATCGCCTTCATAACCATATTCTTCAGAGGCAAAGGGATCAATCGTACCAAGGGATTCCTTTCGTCATTCACATTGGTGGCGATCACGGTGCTCATATGCTTTGACGTGATCTCCGTTCCCATCTTGTGACGGATCACCTTGCAGATCTCCTCGAATGTATATTCGCCAAGCCGGGGATCCAACTCGGGAATCGTGTACATTGCAAAATTTCGCAGCGTATTACTGGGAAACAATTGCCGTAAATTGACAGGGATCAGAAGCTTTATGCGCTTCTGCCGTTTTATGTTGGGATTCTTTTCGTTTTGCAGATTTAGCAGCGCTTGCATCATCACAGCGCTCATAAACACCGTTAAGGTAGCATCATACTTATGGGCGAACGCCAAAGCTTCTTTGACTCGCACCTGAAAACAAGTAAGATTCAGAATGCCGTCTTTTTGAGGCTCTCCATACATATGCCATGCGTTTGTATCCTTGCGGCTTGCAGCCACAGTTCCTGCATATTTGGGAAAGCAGTCCTCCAACTCTTCTTCCATCGGTAAGGCTGTGCGAACCAGAATCCCATTTTCGTAGGGAATGTGGATGTGATATTTTTGCTCAAGATATTCTGCAACAAGGTTTTTCAGAAAAACAAGTGCTCCCGTTCCATCCGTAAGAGAATGAAAAAACTCAACGGCGATGCGATCGTGATGAACGATCACCCGGAAAGCGCATCTACGCATTTCCTCCTTACTCATATAAGTAAGGGGATAGCTGTATTCTTCTTTGATTTCCGGTGCCGACTCTACCTGCTGCAGATAATACCAAAACGCACCTTTGCGCAAACGGGCAGCAATGGACGGGAAACGTTTCACCGTAACATCTAAAGCAGACTTTAATACATCCGTGTCCACATCATCAAAAAGGGTTACGGACTGCCGAAAGACATTGCTCCAGTTTTTCCTTCTTGCTGCGGGATAGATCTTCGCCGCATTATCCAAGCGGACCCATTTTAAAGTATCGTTACTTTTATGCATAGGATCAAAGCTTTTCAAAGCCGACTAACAGGCCGCCCTTTTCTGCGTAGTAGCTACACAGGCCAAGATTCTTGCCAATCTTTACAACCACACCAGGAAGATCTGTCTCGATCATATTCTTCAGTGTATTGGCAGCAGACGCATTTAAGCAATGCGCCAGAATGACTTTGCCGGTTTTCAAGCCACTTTCTTTCAGGTGCTTCAAGATCGCGCTCAGGGATTTTGCTTCTCCCCGGCACTTATCTGTAGGCTCCAAAGTACCCACATCACTGGCTTTGCCCACAATGCGGATACCCAAAACACCGGCGATTTTAGCAACGGCAGGAGAAACACGACCGTTAGCGGCAAAGTTATTGAGCGATTCCAGCATAAAGAGCAATCCGGTCTTCTTCTGGTATTCCGGCATGTAGGTGCAGATCTCTTCGTATGACTTTCCTTCGCCGATCATTTCTTCCAATTTCTCTACGAGCAGGGTCAACTCCGGACCTGCGGAAAGAGAGTCAATCACAAAGACCCGTCTGCCGGGATGTTCCGTTTCGTACATATCCTTGGCGATGCAGGCGGCATTGTGGCTGCCGGACAGACCGCTGGTGATGGTAACACAGAAAACATCTTCCGCGTCACCAAATGCGGTCAGCCAATCCTCAGGATTGGGGCAGGAGGTCTGGGACTTGCCCTTGTAGGACTTAAAGAAGTGGATCATCTCATTTAGATCCAGTTCCCGGTTATCTACGAACTCCCGCTCAGCGGTAATGATCTTCAGCGGTGCCGCATCAAATGCGACGGTCTTTAGTTCCAACAAATTTGCGGAGGAATCCGCAACGATTTTTACAGTTCTCATAAGGGATATACCTGCCTTTCAATTTTCACTCTAAAGAGTACCATTTAAGCAGGCAGCTTTCCACCTACTTCTGGAAGTCTCGCTCTCCGGTGTGTAGAATTGCACATCTACTACC
>JAZOLS010000032.1:0-21398 GCA_045653245.1 Faecousia sp. | reverse complement strand
CCTTGGTTTCCATATTGTCGGAGGAACCCGGACCCGAACCCATCTAAATGCAGGGCTGGGGGGGAGCCTTGCATGCCGCCGGTCTCGACGGCGGCAACACCTTAGTTGCCGTCCATTCCCGGACGGCAACGCAAATCGAGTCCGGTTGCAAATCTTTTAAACAAAAGCGGACAGTCACAAGGTTGTGACTGTCCGTTTCCGTTTTACTGCATGCCCTGCTCGTAAGCCTCGATCATCTTCTTGACCATCTGGCCGCCGACGGAGCCGGCTTCACGGGAAGTCAGGTGGCCGTTGTAACCGTTGGTCAGGTTAACGCCAACTTCCTGAGCAGCCTGCATCTTGAACTTGTCCATTGCCTCACGGGCCTGGGGGACATTGATCTGATTGTTGTTCTTCATTTCCAAATACGCTCCTTTTTGCTTCTTTCGCGGTTTTTCTTCCGCAACCATAGCATGGCCGTTTTGGTATGAATTATAATTGTTTCTTTTCGGAAATCAGCACAAAAAATGGATTTATTAAGAATCCTGTCCAAATTTGGCCCTTATCAGGCCAACAGGAAGGCAAATATCTTTGAAAAGTCGTATGTTTACAAAAAGCTTTCCCCATCCGGCTTGCAACATGTGCGCGGCTGTGATATAATTTTAAAAAGAGAAAGGGGAGGATACATTGAATACCCAGTATTTCCGCTATGCACTGGAAGTGGAGAGAACAGGCTCCATTACGCAGGCTGCCAGCAATCTGTTTATGAGCCAGCCTACCTTGAGCAAGGCGATCAAGGATATGGAGGAAACCGTTGGTTTCTCAGTTTTTAAGAGAACATCCAAAGGCGTTGTTCCAACCCACAGGGGGCTTGAATTCCTTGCCCATGCCCGCAAAATTGCAGCACAGGTACAAAAAATGGAGCAGGTATTACAACTGGAGGACAGTTCTCATCAGCTGTTCAGCCTGGCGATTCCCAGAGTCAGCTACATTGCACAGGCTGCGTCAGAGTATGTCAGCACTTTTAATGGTGGTACCAATATGGAAATCGATATCCTGGAAAGCAACTCCATGCATGTCATCGATGCAGTGGCAGACGGACATTTTGTACTTGGAATCATACGGTGCCATGAGGAGGATCGGGACTATTTCCTGAAAAGTCTGGCAGAAAAAGACCTTCAGTACGAATCTGTCTGGCGTTCGGATTATGTGGCTCTTATGCGCGAGGATCATCCGTTGGCACAGCGACAGGCTTTGACCGTGGAGGACTTTCTGTCTTATGTAGAAATCGTTTTTGGGGATGAAACCGTACCCTATGTTCGTACCAGCGAAGCCAAAACTGTATCCGGAAGCTTACAAAACAAAAAACGCGTGCTCGTTTATGACAGGGCAACCCAGTTCGACCTGCTGCGTGCCAATCCCCTGGCTTATATGTGGGTCTCCCCATTACCGCAGACAATACTGCAAAGAAACGGACTGACGCAGCAGAAATGTGCTGCCAATGGGAAATTTGAAGATTTTCTGATTTACCGGTCCGGTTACCATTTCAGTCGTCTGGACCATGCGTTTGTGGATAAATTGTACCTCCGGCGCAACGAGGTAGCCTACGCAGATTGATATGCCATTGTATAATTGCACCCATTCCAGTTTGGAATGGGTGCAATCCTTTATCGTTGCCACTCTTTATGTAAAAACAACTTATTTTTTAACTTTTTCTCCTTACTTTTGGAAATTTCGCTCTGCTGTTATGCCTTTTCACTGTGGCAGATATGTGCAATTTCAATTTCCCTTTTCACATTGCTTTCGATATAATTTTATCGTATACGGCTAAGTGCCCACAGATCGTTTTGGATCTGTTATCATTTGTTTTGAAGTGTGAGGTATATGGTATGAAGTATAGTTATTTCCCGGGCTGTACCCTGCGAAACAAGGCAAAGGACTTGGATGACTACGCAAGAGCCTGCGCCGAAAAGCTTGGCTTCTCTCTGGAGGAGTTGACCGACTGGCAATGCTGCGGCGGTGTGTATCCTCTTGGCGCAGATGAGATTGCCAGCAAATTGCCCTCTGTCCGCGCATTGAATGCCGCAAAAGAAAAAGAACAGGATTTGGTGGCAGTATGCTCTGCCTGCTATCATGTGCTGAAGCGGGTCAATGATGATATGACAAATGTGGCAGATATCCAGACCCGCGCCAACAATTATCTGGCACTTTCCGAGCCTTACACAGGTGAAACCAAGGTATTGCATTATCTGGAGATTCTCCGGGATGTGGTAGGCTTTGACAATCTGAAAAAGCAGGTTGTCCATCCCTTAACCGGACGGAAGATCGGCGCTTATTACGGATGCCTGCTGCTTCGCCCCAGCAACGTAATGGCTTTTGACGACCCGGAAAACCCCACCATTTTGGAAGATTTCATCCGGGCGCTGGGTGCAGAGCCTGTTATTTATCCTTACCGTAATGAATGCTGCGGCGGATACATATCTATCAAAGAAAAGGAACAGTCCTCCTCCCTTTGCCAGCGGATCACAGAAAGCGCTGCCGGATTCCAGGCAGATTGCCTGGTTACTGCCTGCCCGCTGTGCAAATATAATCTGAACAAAAACAGCACAATTCCCATCGTTTATTTCACAGAGCTTCTGGCAGAAGCTTTGGGCATCAAGGAGGCGCAGGAATGAACAAGGTCGATGAAATCAAGCAAATCAGCGGCGTGAATCCCTTAAAATGTATGAAGTGCGGCAAATGCTCCGCATCCTGTCCCTCTTTCAATGAGATGGACATCAAGCCCCATCAGTTTGTGACCTATGTAATAAATGATGATGTGGAAGCTCTGGCCAATTCCAAGTCAGCATGGAAGTGCCTGAGTTGCTTTGCCTGCATTGAACGCTGCCCCCGGAATGTGCAACCCGGTAAGCTGATCGATGCAGCCCGGCAGGTTCTTATTCGTCAGCGTGGTCAGGAGGGCCTTTCCCCCAATGAGATCCCCGCACTTTTGGACGACGAAATGCCCCAACAGCTTCTGATGAGTGCGTTCAGAAAATATCGGAGGTAAGAAATGCGTAGAATCGGTGTATTTGTATGCCACTGCGGTAGTAATATTGCCGCAACAGTGGATGTAAAAAAAGTCGTGGAAATGGCTCTGCTGGAACAAGGTGTTGTCCACGCAGAAGATTACCCCTATATGTGCAGTGAGGCCGGTCAGTCCCGCATTGCCGAAGCTATTCGGGAGAAGCACCTAGAGGGCATCGTGGTCTGCTCCTGCTCTCCCCGGATGCACGAAGCCACCTTCCGCAAGTGTGCGGAAAGAAACGGTCTGAACCCCTACCTGGTAGAGATCGCAAACATCCGGGAGCATTGTTCCTGGATCCATAAGGATATACAGGAAGCCACGGAAAAGGCCGTCATCCTGATGCGCGCCGCCGTTGCAAAGGTGCACTTGAACGCTCCGCTGCTGGCCGGTGAAAGTGCGGTTACCAAGCGGGCACTGGTCATCGGCGGCGGCATCGCCGGCATTCAGACTGCTCTGGACATCGCAGATGCCGGTTATCATGTGGATATTGTGGAAAAAGAGCCCTCTATCGGCGGCCGGATGAGCCAGTTGGACAAGACTTTCCCCACTTTGGACTGCTCCGCCTGTATTCTCACACCCAAAATGGTGGAAGCGGCAAGCCACGAAAATATCACCATACATACCTGGAGCGAGGTGGAAAAGGTTTCCGGATTCGTGGGCAATTTTACGGTAGACATCCGCAAGAAGGCCCGCTATGTCAATATGGATAAGTGCACCGGCTGCGGTATCTGCCAGGAAAAGTGCCCCTCCAAGAAACCTTTGAACGAGTTTAACCGGGGTCTCAACACCCGCAGCGCCATCTACACCCCCTTTGCCCAGGCGATCCCCAATGTGCCCGTGATTGATTCCTCCGCCTGTATCAAACTCAAAACCGGAAAGTGCGGTATTTGTGAGAAGTTCTGCCAGGCCGGTGCCATTGATTATACCCAGCAGGATGAAATCATCACCGAGCAGTACGGTGCCATTGTCGTAGCAACCGGCTTTGATACCATCAAACTGGACAAGTACGGCGAATATGCCTACAACGAAAGCAAGGATGTAATCACCTCCCTGGAACTGGAGCGGATCATGAATGCCGCCGGTCCTACCAAGGGTCATCTGGAACGCCTGTCCGACGGCAAGGCCCCCAAGGAGATCGTATTCATCCAGTGTGTGGGCAGCCGTTGCTCTGATGATCGGGGTAAGCCCTACTGCTCCAAGATCTGCTGTATGTACACCGCAAAGCATGCCATGCTGATCCGGGACAAGTACCCGGATACCAATGTAACGGTGTTCTACATTGATGTTCGTACCCCCGGCAAGAACTTTGATGAGTTCTGCCGCCGGGCTGTGGAGGACTATGGTGTCAATTACGTTAAGGGCCAGGTAGGCAAAGTCGCTCCCCAGCCCGATGGCAGCCTGCTGGTTCACGGCGTAGACCTGCTGGAAAATAAGCAGATTCTGAAAAAAGCGGATATGGTGGTGCTGGCCACCGCCATTGAGCCCAATGCCGATGTACGCAAGATTGCAACCATGCTCACTGCTTCCATCGACACCAACAACTTCCTGACAGAAGCCCATCCCAAGCTGCGTCCTGTGGAATCTCCCACGGCAGGCGTGTTCCTTTCCGATGTGTGCCAAGGTCCCAAGGATATTCCCGAAACCGTGGCCCAGGCAGGTGCGGCAGCAGTAAAGGTCATCGGACTGCTGGCTAAGGATAAACTGAAGACCAACCCCTGCACTGCAAAGGCCGATGAATTGCGCTGCAACGGATGTTCCCAGTGTGCCAATGTGTGCCCCTACGGTGCCATTTCCTACGAAACCAGACTGGTCAATGACCACGGCATCCGGGAAGATCGCCGGATCGCAGTTGTCAATTCTGCTCTGTGCCAGGGCTGTGGTGCTTGTACCGTTACCTGCCCCAGTGGCGCTATGGACCTGCAGGGCTTCTCTAACAGACAAATTATTGCGGAGGTGGATGCAATATGCCGGTAACTGAAAATTGGAAACCCACCATCGTTGCTTTTTGCTGCAACTGGTGCAGCTATGCAGGTGCAGACCTGGCAGGCTCCAGCCGTTTGGCGTATCCTGCAGATGTAAAGATCATCAAAGTCCCCTGTTCCTGCCGTGTTAACCCTATGTTCATCCTCCGGGCCTTTGAAAAGGGCGCGGATGGCGTGATCCTCTGCGGCTGCCACCCCGGTGACTGCCACTATTCCACCGGCAACTACTATGCCCGCCGGCGCATGACGCTGCTCTTCTCCATGCTGGACTATCTGGGCGTGGAAGAAGGCCGCACCCGGGTAGAGTGGGTCTCTGCTGCTGAGGGTGTGAAGTTCTCAGAAACCATGAACAGCTTTGTAGAAAAAGTTCGTGCCCTTGGCCCGAATGTCAGATTGGGGGATTTGCGATGCAGGAATTGATTCTAAGAGCAAAAGAACTTTTGGAAAGCGGTACAGTAAACCGCGTTTTGGGTTGGAAGAAGGGTGAGCAGGCATTTGATGCAGAACCTGCTTTCTTTGAAACAGCCGAAAGTCTGGACAGTTTTATCTATAATGGTTTTTGCGGCGCAAACCTGAGCAAATATATGATTGAAGCCGGCAAAAAAGAAGGAAAAACCCTTGTTTTCCTGAAGCCCTGTGACAGTTACAGTTACAATCAGCTTCTGCGGGAACATCGGGTAGACCGGGAGAAAGCCTATATCATCGGTGTGGGCTGTAAGGGCAAGATCGCAGTTAACAAGATTCCCTTCGACGGCATTTTGAACGTGACCGGTGGGGATTACCCGGACAATGCAGAGAATCTCACCGTAGAAACCCTCTACGGCACGGAAACTGTGCCCTACAAGTCTGCCATGCTGGAGCGTTGCCATGTGTGCAAGGGCAAGGAGCATGTGGTTTATGATGAACTGCTGGGCGAGTCTGCCGACACAGTGGATGCTGATCGGTTTGCTGAAGTGGAACGCATTGAAGCCATGACTCCCGAGGAGAAGTTTGCTTTCTTCCAAAGCGAACTTTCCAAGTGTATCCGCTGCAATGCCTGCCGGAATGTTTGCCCGGCCTGCTCCTGCCGCAAGTGCGTGTTCGACAGCACCGCTTTCAACTCTGAACAGAAAGCAAACACCACCTCCTTTGAGGAAAAAATGTTCCATATCATCCGGGCCTTCCACGTGGCAGGCCGGTGTACCGACTGCGGCGAATGCAGCCGCGTCTGCCCCCAGGGTATTCCACTGCATCTGTTTAACCGCAAATTCATCAAGGATATCAACGCTCTTTACGGCGTATATCAGGCCGGCAGCGATCTGGAGACAAAGGCTCCCTTGACCAGTTTCACTACAGAGGATGCCGAGCCCGGCGTAGGCAGGGGGTAAGAGATATGTATAAAATTCAAAAAGCAAATCTGAATGCTCTCTATGCCGCCATTGCCGCGGAAAATGATCTGTTTCTTCCTGTGAAAACCGCCGGGCAGGTCAACTTCGGCCTGTGGACTGAAACAGCCGATGCAGATATTGACACCTTGAAAACCGTAAAATCCGCCAAGGATATTTTCTTTCCTCAAAGCGAGAATCTTTATCAGGTTCGGCGCCAGGAAAGCAAATTGGAGATCCGGGGCGCAAGCCTTTGTCAGAAACCCTTTGTGGTCTTTGGCATCCGGGGCTGTGATGTAAAGGGTCTTCATGTCTTGGATAGGGTATTTCTTTCCGATCCTGTGGACAGTTACTATGCTGCCCGGCGGCAGATGGGAACGGTGGTATCCCTGGCCTGTGGCCGTCCCGAGACTTCCTGCTTCTGTAAGGTTTTTGGTGTAGACTGCGCCGAGCCTGAGGGAGATGTGGTTGCTTGGCTGACGGAAGATGTTCTGTATTGGGAAGCCAAAACCGAAAAGGGCGAAGCCCTGACCAATCAGATTGCGGACCTACTGGAAACTGCAGAACCTGCTGCGGTGGAAGCAGAAAAGCAGAAGATTCGCACCATAGTGGAGAAGTTGCCTTATTCTCATCTGTCCCTTGACAAGTGGGGCGCTGATGCCGCGGACAAGAATTTTGATTCCCCTCTGTGGGAAACGTTGTATCAGCCTTGCCTGGCCTGTGGCACTTGCACTTTCGTGTGCCCCACCTGCCAGTGCTATGACATCAAGGACTACAACACCGGAAACGGTGTGCAGCGTTACCGCTGCTGGGACAGCTGTATGTACTCCGACTTTACCATGATGGCCCACGGCAACAACCGTAACAGCCAAATGCAGCGATTCCGTCAGCGCTTTATGCACAAACTGGCCTATTTTCCTGCCAACAATGACGGGATGTTCTCCTGCGTGGGCTGCGGTCGGTGCGTGGATAAGTGCCCCAGCCATTTGGATATCGTCAAGGTCATCAAGGCCTTTGAAAAGGAGGGTGTATGATGCAAGAACCTATGCACGAATGTAAGAGTAACCCCGGCTTTATGCGGGATACCCTGATCCCTCAGGTGGGTATCATCACCGATATCCGCACAGAGACCCCAGACGTAAAGACTTTCCGGGTGGAAGCCCTGGGTGGCGGCAAACTCTTTGAGCATATGCCCGGTCAGTGCGCCATGGTCTGCGCTCCCGGTGTGGGTGAGGCTATGTTTTCCATTACCTCTTCGCCTACAAACAAGGCCTATCAGGAGTTCTCTATCAAGCGCTGCGGTGTGCTGACTGACCATCTGCACTCCCTGAAAGCCGGTGATGAGATCCTGGTAAGAGGTCCTTACGGTAACAATTTCCCCGTGGAAACAGAGCTGAAAGGGAAAAATCTTCTGTTCATTGCAGGTGGTATTGCTTTGGCCCCTCTGCGCAGCGTGATCAATTATTGCCTGGACAACCGGGAAAATTATGGCGATATCGACATTGTTTACGGTTCCCGCTCCGCTGACGATCTGGTGCAGCGCAAGGAGATCGAAGAAGTCTGGTCCAAAATCCCCGGTGTCAATGTCCATCTGACCATTGACCGCCCTCAGGAGGGTTGGGACGGCCATGTAGGCTTTGTTCCCTCTTATCTGCAGGAACTGGCCTTTGATACCAACCGTACTGCAATCCTGTGCGGCCCACCCATTATGATCAAATTCTGTCTGCAGGGCTTGAAGGAAATGGGCTTTGCCATGGAACAGGTCTATACCACGCTGGAACTTCGGATGAAGTGCGGTGTCGGCAAATGCGGCCGCTGCAACATCGGTACCAAGTATGTCTGCAAGGACGGCCCGGTGTTCCGCTTCGACCAGGTGGACGCACTTCCCAATGAATACTAAGGAGGACGATACCAAAATGGAAAATAATATGGTAAATGTCTATTTTTACGGCAAAAAATATTCTGTTCCCGGCGATCTGACCATTATGACCGCTATGGAATACGCCGGCTACACCCTGACCCGGGGCTGCGGATGCCGCCACGGCTTCTGCGGTGCCTGTGCCACCATCTACCGCATCAAGGGAGAGAACGAACTAAAAACCTGCCTCGCCTGTCAGACCCAGGTGCAGGAAGGTATGTATGTGGCTTCCATCCCCTTCTTCCCCACAGATAAGCGTACATATACCATTGAGGAACTGAAGGCCGACCAGCGGGTAATGATGGAGTTGTATCCCGAGATCTACGCCTGCATCGGCTGCAACGCCTGTACCAAGGCTTGTACCCAGAGCCTGAATGTTATGCAGTACATTGCCTATGCGCAGCGCGGTGAGCTGGAAAAGTGCGCAGAAGAATCCTTTGACTGTGTCGGCTGCGGCTGTTGCTCCGTCCGCTGCCCTGCCGGAATCAGCCATCCCATGGTTGGCCTGCTGGCAAGACGCCTGACCGGCAAATACATTGCTCCCAAAGCCGAGCACCTGCATAACAGAGTGGAGGAAATCAACTCCGGCGCTTACGATGAGCTGATCGAAGCCATTATGCAGAAGCCCATCACCGAAATGCAGGAGCTTTACAACCACCGGGATATCGAAAAGTAAGGAGGGGACGAAATGTTTACAGAATCTATGCTGGAATCCATCAAGAAGGTGGAAGCAACGCGCGCAGAAAGAATGGGCATGGAGCCCCGCCGGATGACCGCCGAGGAAAAGTCTGAGCTTTTGAAGGCTTACCATCCCGACTATCGTCCCGAGGGCTTTAAGGAGATCAAAATCGGACCCAACAAGGGGCAAAAGGCTCCCGTGGAACTTGCCGATCTGCTGCACTCCAACAGCCGCCTGTTGGGCGAGAACATTGACCTTTCCAAAATCGACTATGATGTGGACGTGCTGGTAATCGGCGGCGGCGGTGCAGGTGCTTCCGCAGCCATTGAAGCCCACGAAGCCGGTGCCAATGTAATGGTCGTTACAAAACTCCGCATTGGCGATGCCAATACCATGATGGCAGAAGGCGGTATCCAGGCTGCGGACAAGGAGAACGATTCTCCCATGCAGCACTATCTGGATGCTTTTGGCGGCGGTCACTTTGCCGCCCGCCCCGAGTTGCTGCGGCGGCTGGTTATGGAAGCCCCCGATGCCATTCGCTGGCTCAATGAATTGGGCGTTATGTTCGACAAGGATGAGGACGGCCGCATGGTCACCACCCACGGTGGCGGCACCTCCCGGAAGCGTATGCATGCCTGTAAGGACTACTCCGGTGCAGAAATCATGCGTACTGTTCGTGACGAGGTCCTCAACCGTAAAATTCCTGTGGTAGAATTCACCTCCGCTGTGGAGCTGATCAAGGACGACAAGGGTCAGGTTGCCGGTGCGGTTCTTCTGAATATGGAAACCGGCGACTATCTGGTAGCCCGGGCTAAGACGGTGATCATTGCCACCGGCGGTGCAGGCCGGCTTCACTATCAGAACTTCCCCACCTCCAACCACTACGGCGCTACTGCAGACGGCCTGATTCTGGGCTATCGTGCAGGCGCTCCCCTGCTGTATCAGGATACCATTCAGTACCACCCCACGGGTGTTGCTTATCCCAGCCAGATCTTCGGCGCGCTGGTTACAGAGAAGGTTCGTTCCATCGGCGCTATGCTGGTCAATAAGGACGGCGAGGCTTATGCCCATCCTTTGGAAACAAGAGATGTTTCCGCATCTGCCATCATTCGTGAATGCGCCAACGGCAAGGGTGTTGACACCCCTCTGGGCAGCGGTGTTTGGCTGGATACGCCTATGATCGAGCAGCTCCACGGCGAGGGCACTATTGAAAAAAGAATTCCTGCAATGTTCCGTATGTACTTAAACTACGGCATTGATATGAGAAAACTTCCGATTCTGGTATATCCCACTCTCCACTATCAGAACGGCGGTTTGGAGATCGGTGGCGAGGGTTATACCAAGGCTATTCCTAATTTGTTGGTTGCCGGCGAGGCAGTTGGCGGTATTCACGGCCGCAACCGTCTGATGGGCAACTCCCTGCTGGATATCATCGTTTTCGGCCGTAACGCCGGTAAGGCTGCCGCCAAAAAAGCGAAGGAAGTGGAGTTGGGACAGATGAACCTGGATCACATCACTGCTTATGCGGAAGAACTGAAAACGGCTGGCATAGAGCAGGAGGGTGTCTCTCCGCTGCTACTGCCTAAGTATGCCCGTCACGAGAGATAAACGGAGGCGGTAGTAATGGAATGGTTGCAAAACTACTGGAACAGTATCGTAAACAGTGACTTATTCGTCATTTTTATAATTCTTATGATCGGCTACGCCATTGGACGGATCACCGTATGCGGCCTGAATCTGGGTTCTGCCGGTGTTCTGCTGGTGGCTCTGGTATTCGGTCACTTTGGTGTGACCGTTCCGGATGTAGTAGGTGACATCGGTCTGATCCTGTTCGTTGCTGCAGTAGGTCTTATTGCCGGCCCTAACTTCTTCCGGAATTTTAAGATCAACGCCAAATCCTATATTTTGCTGGGTGTCATCATCATTTTGGCAGGTGCACTGACCTGCGTTGCCGGTGTACTCTTCCTGGGTATACCCTCAGACGTGGGTGCCGGTTTGCTCTCCGGTGCACTGACCAGCACCCCGGGTCTGGGTGCGGCTAAGGAAGCCGTAGCCACTCCGGGTAATGCATCTGCCGGATACAGCATTGCCTATATCTTTGGTGTTGTAGGCGTGGTGCTTTTTGTGCAGATCATCCCCAAATTGCTGAAGGTGGATATGGCCGCAGAACGGGAAAAATTCACCTCTGCTGCCAGCGTCCGGATTCAGACAGAACAAAAGAAACTTTTGGAACTGGACAGCATGGGACTGTGCGCTTTGTCCGCCACAGTCGTACTGGGTATTTTCCTTGCCAAGGTAAAAATCGGCAATTTCTCTCTGGGAACTTCCGGCGGTCCTCTGATTATGGGATTGATCATAGGACATTTCGGTAAGGTCGGCCCTGTCAGCCTGAAAGTAAAAAAGACAGTCTTGGAGGCTGTTCGGGAACTGGGTCTTGTACTGTTCCTGTTGGGTGCAGGCGTAGAAGGCGGTGCCGGTTTCCTGCAATGCCTTGCAGAAAACGGCGGCATCAAGCTTTTCCTTGTAGGTGCAGTAATTACAATTGTACCTATGCTTGTGGGCTATTTCTTTGCCCGTAAGGTTCTGAAACTGGATATTCTCAACACCCTGGGCTCCATCTGCGGTGGCATGACAAGCACCCCCGCCCTTGGTTGCCTGATTCGGGTAGCAGGTACTGACGATGTCGCCTCTGCTTACGCAGCCACATATCCCTTTGCTTTGGTATGTGTCGTGCTGGCCTGCCAGTTTATTGGAATGATCCCATTGTAATAAGGAGGAAAACATTATGCGTGAAATTCATGTATCTGATATCACAGATGTGGTGGAACGCCTTTGTATTGAAGCGAATACCCATCTTCCGTCAGATGTGAAATGCGCCATTGAGACATGCCGGGCCTGCGAGGACAGCAGTTTTGCCCAAAGTGTTTTGGATAAGATCATCGAGAATTACCGCATTGCAGATAGTGAAAACGTGCCCATCTGCCAGGATACCGGCATGGCCTGTGTGTTCCTGGAAATCGGACAGGATGTCCATTTGATAGGTGGCGATCTGCGCGAAGCTGTGGATGAGGGCGTTCGCCGGGGTTATGGCAAGGGCTATCTGCGCAAGAGCGTGGTAGCCGATCCCGTTCGCCGGGGCAATACCGGTGACAACACCCCCGCTGTGCTCTATACAGAGATCGTTCCCGGTGAGAATATCAAAATCACCGTAGGCCCTAAGGGCTTCGGCAGCGAGAATATGAGTGCCATCCGGATGTTCAAACCCTCTGCTGGTCTACAGGGTATCAAGGACTTTATTCTGGAAACTGTTGAGAATGCAGGTCCCAATCCCTGCCCCCCCATGGTCATTGGCGTGGGTATCGGCGGAACTTTTGACAAGGCAGCGCTCCTTGCCAAAAAAGCGCTGATGCGCCCCTTGGATTCCAGCAACCCTGATCCTTATTATGCAGACCTGGAAAAGGAGATGCTGGAAAAGGTAAACGCTTTGGGCATCGGCCCCCAGGGCTTCGGCGGAAAAACCACTGCCATCGGCCTGAATATTGAAACCATGCCCACCCATATTGCAGGTATGCCCTGCGCCATCAATATCAACTGCCACGTGACCCGGCATAAGACGGAGGTGCTGTAAATGGAAAAACATATTACATTGCCTTTGACCGAGGAACTTGCCAGAAGTCTGAAGGCCGGTGATATCGTCTATCTGACCGGCACCATCTATACCTCCCGTGACGCAGGTCATAAGCGGATGTGTGAAGCCCTTGCCCGGGGTGAGGAACTTCCCTTCGATCCTAAGGATGCAACCATCTATTACGTAGGCCCCACCCCTGCCAAGCCGGGACAGGTTATCGGCTCTGCCGGTCCTACTACTTCCGGTCGTATGGATGCCTATGCTCCCACTATGATGTCCGTAGGTGCAAGAGGCATGATCGGCAAGGGCGCAAGACTGCCCGAGGTGGTGGATGCTATGAAGCAGTATTCCGGTGTCTATTTCGGTGCCATCGGCGGCGCAGGTGCACTGCTTGCCAAGTGCATCAAGAAATGCGAGTTGATCGCCTATGAGGATCTGGGCGCAGAAGCCCTGCGCAAACTTTACGTAGAGGATATGCCTCTGTTTGTCATCATCGACAGCGAAGGAAACAACCTCTACGAATCCGGCAGGCAAGCATATCTTGCAAATCAAAAGTAAAAGCAGATTCAGAAAGTGAAATGCCGCACTATTTTTTGAAAACAGTGCGGCATTTCTCATCAGTACAATAAGCCGTATCTTTTGCATTCCCACAACAGACAAGGCGGTGTCTGCGTGCAGACACCGCCTTTGTTTATCAATAGTTTTCTGCGTGGATCTCGAAGTAGCTCTGAGGATGTGCACAGGTGGGGCACAGCTCGGGAGCCTTGGTGCCAACCACCAGGTGGCCGCAGTTACGGCACTCCCAAACCTTGACTTCGCTCTTTGCGAAGACTTCAGCAGTCTCTACATTCTTCAGCAGGGCGCGGTAACGCTCCTCATGATGCTTTTCGATGGCAGCAACCATGCGGAACTTGGCAGCCAGTTCGGGGAAACCTTCCTTCTCGGCAGTCTCGGCAAAACCGGCGTACATATCCGTCCACTCGTAGTTCTCACCTGCAGCGGCAGCGCCCAGGTTTTCAGCAGTATCGCCAATGCCGTTCAGCTCTTTGAACCACAGCTTGGCATGCTCTTTCTCGTTGTCAGCGGTCTTCAGGAACAGGGCTGCAATCTGCTCGAAGCCTTCTTTCTTGGCCTTGGATGCAAAATAGGTATATTTGTTTCTGGCCTCGGACTCACCGGAGAAGGCGGCCATCAGATTTTTTTCGGTTTGGGTGCCTGCGTATTTGTTGGACATATTCATTACCTCCCATGTATATTGGACGGAAAACCCATCCTCTTTTATAGTATATCACATTTTCTGTTTCTTTCAACGGCTTTTTATTTTTATTCTGCAATGCTTGCAAAATTTTTCCTTTCATGGTATGCTATATGCAGAACTGTTGAGGAGGTGTCCCATGGCACTACAGGAATCCGGTGAAATGTATTTGGAAACCATTTTGATCCTTTCCCGGAAAAATGCTCTGGTCCGTTCTGTGGACATCAGCGAGTACATGGGCTACTCCAAACCCAGCGTTTCCAGGGCTGTGGGTCTTCTTAAACAAGAGGATTTTATCACCGTGGAAAAAGATGGCTACATCCGCCTGACGGACAAGGGCCTCGCCACCGCAGAAAAGATCCTGGACCGCCACACCATTCTCACCCAAATGCTCGTCCGGTTAGGTGTTGACCGGGAGACTGCATCCAACGATGCCTGCCGGATCGAACACGTTGTCAGCGATGAGACATTTGAAGCCATCCGTAATCACATGCTCGCGCATAATTCATAATCTTTTTTAGGAGGCAAATCCATGACGGCAAGTGAAAAGAACCAATTGCAGCAAATTGCTGCAAAGGTCCGTATGGGTATCATTGAATCTACCCATGGGGCCAAAGCCGGTCACCCCGGCGGCAGTCTGTCTGCCACAGAAATGTTTACCTACCTGTATTTCAAGGAGATGAACATCGATCCCAAGAACCCCAAAGCTGAGAACCGGGACCGTTTCGTCCTGTCCAAGGGCCACACCGCCCCCGGTCTGTATGCGGCCCTGGCCCATCGCGGCTTCTTAAGCGTGGACGATCTGCCCACCCTGCGTCACATTGACAGTTATCTCCAGGGCCACCCCAACATGAACACCGTTCCCGGTGTGGACATGTCCACCGGCTCTCTGGGCCAGGGCATTTCCGTGGCTGTTGGTATGGCTCTCGGTGCAAAGCATCAGAATAAGGATTTCCGTGTTTACACCCTGTTGGGTGACGGCGAGATCCAGGAAGGTCAGGTATGGGAAGCCTGCATGGCTGCCGCTCACTACAAGCTGGACAATCTGGTAGTCATCGTAGACAACAACGGACTGCAGATCGACGGCAACATTGCCGACGTTATGAGCCCCTACCCCATTTTCGACAAGTTGGTATCTTTCGGTTTCCATACCATCGCCATTGACGGCCACGATTTCGACGCCATCGAAAGCGCTCTGAACGAGGCTAAGACCGTAAAGGGTCAGCCCACCGCCATTTTGATGTCCACCGTCAAGGGCAAGGGCGTGTCCTACATGGAAAATGACGCCGGCTGGCACGGCAAGGCTCCCAACGATGCTGAGTACGAGGTAGCCATGACCGAACTGAAGGCAATTCTGGCTGAATTGGAGGGCAAGTAAGATGGCAGAAATGAAAAAAGTAGCAACCCGTGACGCCTATGGTGCTGCCCTGGCAAAGCTGGGCGCAGAGCACGAAGATCTGGTAGTTCTCGATGCTGACCTGGCAGGTGCCACCAAGACCGGTGTTTTCAAGAAAGCATTCCCCGATCGTTTCTTTGACTGTGGCATTGCCGAAGGCAACATGATCTGCATGGCTGCAGGTCTGTCCACTACCGGCCTGGTGCCTTTCGCATCCAGTTTCGCCATGTTCGCCGCTGGCCGCGCTTTCGAACAGGTGCGTAACTCCATCGGCTATCCCCATCTGAACGTGAAGATCGGCGCTACCCACGGCGGTATCTCTGTCGGCGAGGACGGCGCAAGTCATCAGTGCTGCGAAGACTTTGCGCTGATGCGTTCCATCCCTGGCATGACCGTTATCTGCCCCGCTGACGGCGTGGAAGCAGAGGCTGCCGTTAAGGCCGCTTACGAAATGGATGGTCCTGTATATCTGCGTTTTGGCCGTCTGGCTATCCCGCAGTTCCATGAGGAAGGCTTCAACTTCCAGATCGGCAAGGGCGAAGTCCTGCGCGACGGCACCGATGTTGCCATCATTGCAAACGGCCTGCTGGTTTACGAAGCAATCCAGGCCGGTGAGATCCTGTCTGAGGCCGGTATCAACGCCATGGTCATCAACATGGCAACCATCAAGCCCCTGGACGAAGAACTGGTGTTGGAAGCTGCCAAGAAGTGCGGCAAGGTCATCACCTGCGAAGAGCACTCCATCATTGGTGGCCTGGGTGAGGCTGTTTGCGCTGTGCTGGCTGAGAAGTGCCCCACCGTCGTACGCCGCATCGGTGTCAACGACGAGTTCGGCCACTCCGGCCCTGCTGCTGCCCTGCTGAAACAGTTCGGTCTGTCTGCTGACCACATTGTGGAAGTCGCTAAGGACCTGTGCAAGTAAGATAACCTTTTGGGTGCGCTGTCACACGACAGCGCACCTTTTTTATGCCTTGGCAGATTTGACTTTCTGTGTTATAATGAGGAAAATGCGAAAAAGTGAGGTTTTTCCATGGCAAAGGTTATTTTTCAATTAGAGGGTGCCGGCTGTGTAGAGATGGAAGCCAACATCGGTGACAACCTTTTGGAACTGGCCCGCCGGGCCAATGTGGCCATCGATGCCCCCTGCTCCGGCAACGGCTCTTGCGGTAAATGCCGGGTGCAGCTGCTGGAGGGCACTGTAGATACCATCCCCTCCCGGCATATTTCTCAGGAGGAATTTGATGCCGGCTGGCGCTTAAGCTGCAACTGCAAAATCATCGGCGACTGCAAAGTGCTTGTGCCGGATATCGCTTCTGCCTACCAATCCCGGATGAAGACTGCCGATCTGAGCAGTCCCCAGGAGATTGCCATTTTTGAGACCGCACAGCGCCAGCTGCAGGAAAGCGGCATCGTTTTTGAGAATACATATCGCTGCGCTGTTCTTTCCATGTCCGCCCCGTCTGAAGACGACACCATGCCGGACATTGAGCGTCTGACCTGGGCTGTGCAGGATGCGTTTGGTGCAGAGAAAGTAGAAGTTCCCTATGCAGTCATGGTCAAGTTGGCCGAAACTCTGCGGAAATTTGATTTTACGGTTTCTATCAAAGGCAAACTGGACGGCAACACGTTCCGCTGCATGGAGATCTGCGATCCCAAGGACACCGCTTTGGTAGGTTGTGCCATCGATATCGGCACTACCACCGTCACCATGGTGCTGGCGGATATGGAAACCAGCAAAATCCTGGCAAAAGGCTCTTCTGGCAACGGACAGATCCGTTACGGCGCAGATGTGATCAACCGCATTATTCAGCAGAGCCGTCCCGGTGGACGGAAAAATCTGCAAAAGGCCATTGTGGAAGAAACCCTGAATCCCATCATCCGCAACCTGTGCCGTAGCGCTAAGATCAGCCCTGAGAGCATTGTCCGTCTGTCCGTGGGCGCGAACACCACCATGAACCACCTGCTTATAGGCGTGGATGCTGACCCTGTGCGGATGGATCCCTACATTCCCAGTTTCTTCGGTTGGGAGGGGTTGCTTGCAGGTGATCTGAATTTGCCTGCCAATCCTTTAGCGAGCGTGGTCATTGCTCCCAATATCGGCTCTTACGTGGGCGGTGACATTACTGCCGGCACTTTGGCAAGCCTAATTTGGGATAAGGACGAAATGAGCCTGTTCATTGACTTGGGTACCAATGGTGAGATCGTCTTCGGCAACCGGGATTTTCTCATGTCCTGCGCCTGCTCCGCAGGCCCGGCCTTTGAGGGCGGTGACATTTCCTGCGGTATGCGCGCCACCGACGGTGCGGTGGAAGAGTGCGTACTGGATAAGGAAACCATGGAGCCCACTTTGACCATCGTAGGCGATGCCGGGCAAAAATGCGTGGGCATCTGCGGAAGCGGTATCATCGACATCATTTCCGAACTGTACCGCTGTGGCATCATCAATGCCAAGGGCCTGTTTGTCCGTGAGGGCAAGCGTATTGGCCGGGATCAGCACGGTATGGGCCGTTATATCCTGGCATTCCCCGAGGAGACCGAGACCGGCCGGGAAGTGTCCATCAATGAGGTGGACATCGACAACTTTATCCGTGCCAAGGGCGCGATCTTCTCCGCCATCGATACCCTACTTCAGTCTGTTGACATGACTGTGGATTGCATTGACCGGGTGTATGTGGCCGGCGGTATCGGCTCCGGCATCAATATGAAAAATGCGGTGAATATCGGTATGCTTCCCGATGTGGAGCTGGAGAAATTCAGCTACATCGGCAACTCTTCTCTCACCGGCGCATACGCCATGGTCATCAGCGTCCAGGCCATCGACAAATGCACCGAGGTGGGCGCCAACATGACCTATCTGGAACTGTCCACATACCCCGGCTACATGGATTCCTTCGTGGCCGCCTGCTTCATCCCCCACACTGATGCAAGTCTGTTCCCCAACAGCAAACAGGAGTAAATTATGCAAATTGAGAATCACAAGGAAGAAGTACCTTTTTCCTACTACGAAAATCTGTTCCGGGCATTGGACCCGGTGGAAGCCGCCGGGCGTACCCATGTGAAATGGGACGGAAAAGAATTTTATGTAAACCTACTTGGCCGAGACTATGCCATTTCTCACCCGGAATATGCTATCCGGGCACTGGATGGTAGTAAAGAGCCCCCTCTGCCCACGCAGACTTTCCTCCTGCGCTACCTGCTGGAGGGCAAGGCTGTGGCTGATAAGGGTACCTGGCTGACTTTCCGGGAAATGCCCTGGGGAGAACTGTACATCAAGCCCTATACCGGTCGGGTGCTGACCCGTGCGGCATTCACTTTCGGCACGCGCATTGCCGCATTCCGTACCTCCTGCGAGAAAATGGGCGCGCTTGCCGTGAATCACGGCGATGCAGGTTTCCAATTTGATTTCCTAGATGGCTATCGGATGCAAATTTTGGTTTGGGAGGGAGATGACGAATTTCCGCCCAATGCTCAGGTGCTGTATTCCGACAATTTCTCTGACGGCTTCGCCGCCGAAGACCGGGTGGTGGCCGGTGATATTCTGATCTCGGCAATTAAAGGGAATATGTAATTTGATCCCCGGAAGTGCGTGCACTTCCGGGGATATTTTGCGGGCGGATAATACCGCCCCTACGAAATATATGTCATTGCGAGCCAGTGCGCACACTGGCGTGGCAATCCCGTGGAGATTTCTGACGCCTATGGGGATCGCCACGGGCCGTTGGCCCTCGCGATGACAGAATAGGAAAGGCTTAAGAAACCGTCACGCTCTTGCGCATGGCGGAAATTGCGCCCTTTTCCAATCGGGACACCTGTGCCTGGGAAATGCCCACCATGTCGGCAACCTCCATTTGGGTCTTGCCGTCATAAAACCGCAGGGACAGAATCTCCTTTTCCCGTTTTCCCAAAGCATTAAACGCATTCTGGAGCGTAATATGCTCCATCCAGTGACCCTCGGTATTCTTGGTGTCCCGTACCTGATCCATCACGGTAAGAGGATCGCCCCCGTCCGCATACACCGGCTCATACAGGCTTACCGGGGCGCAGACCGCATCCAGCGCCTCGCTGATATCCTCGATGGGCAGATCCAGCTCCTTGGAGACCTCCTCCATGGTAGGCTCCCTGCCCAACCGCAGAAGCATGGCTTCTTTGCACTGCAAAACTTTGTACGCCACATCCCGGATGGATCGGGAAACCCGAATCGCGCTGTTATCTCGCAGATATCTTCGAACTTCTCCGGCAATCATGGGCACCCCATATGTGGAAAACTTTACCTGCTTTGTGGGGTCGAAATTGGAAATGGCCTTGATTAGGCCGATACAACCCACCTGGAACAGATCGTCCGGGCTTTCGCCCCGTTTTTCAAACCTCTGGATCACCGAAAGCACCAGCCGCAGATTCCCCTCGATCAGTGCCTGCCGGGCATTTTCATCTCCCTGGCTGGCCTTTTGCAACAATTCCTCCATTTGCTCTGGGGGCAAGGTCTTGAGTTTTGCCGTGTTTACGCCGCAGATCTCTACTTTTCCCTGCATGGTGTATCCTCCTCTTGGCTTTGCTTCCAGTATTTCCACCTGGCGCAGGATGATACCCAAAAAAGTTTGTAAGTTCCTACAAAAAAATATCGCCACCATTCCCATCTGCTGGATTTTTTCGGACAGGGCTTTTGAAAAATCCAACTTTTTCAGCAAAATATTACTGGTATGAATTTA
The DNA here is from genome assembly GCA_045653245.1 of Faecousia sp. Taxonomy (GTDB): domain Bacteria; phylum Bacillota; class Clostridia; order Oscillospirales; family Oscillospiraceae; genus Faecousia. Next base: position 1,424 of record JAZOLS010000032.1, on the reverse strand, counting down.
CATTTTCCGTTTCCGTAACACAAAATTCCGCAACCGGAAAAGGGGAATTTTCTTTCAAAGAATTGTGGAAAGGAATCCGCTTGCCCCTTATGAAAAATAAAAATACCGTTGCTGTACATGACTTTTCCACATTTTCCACAACCTTTTCCACAGGCTTATTTTCTCATAAAAAGTGAGCCCGGTTTTTTCTCTTGTTTACATAATTATTTTCGACCGTTTTCGACCTTTTCACACTTTTTTCGCACTGTTATTTTTCACAACAAACATTTTTTTTATTGAAACTTTCCCTTTTTATTGCGTTGGCAAGGCCAAAATACTAGAACAGAAACTTTTTGCAAAAATCCGCTTTTTTTCAAAAAAGGGATTGATTTTATTGAAATTACACGCTATAATGTGAAACTGTATGATATTATGCACAAGGAGGTGTAACACGATGCCCAATATCAAGTCCTCTAAGAAAGACGTTATCTCTTCCAAGATCGCTTACGAGAAGAACAAGGCTAACAAGTCTGAGCTGAAAACCAACCTGAAGAAGTTCGACGCTGCTCTGGTTTCCGGCGACAAGGCCGAAGCAGAGGCCGCCTACAAGGTTGCCATCAAGGCTGTTGACCAGGCTGTCAACAAGGGTCTGCTGCACAAGAACAACGCTGCACGCAAGAAGAGCTCCATGACTCTGAAGCTGAACAAGCTGGCCTAATTTCTCTGAAAATATCTCCCTCCCGTTTTTTCGGAGGGAGTTTTTTCATGTCCGCGGCCAATTGACCGCTGGACCATCCCTGCCAAATTTCCCGTTGCTTTGCAGCGGATTTTTTTATATAATAGTATAATTAGGAAAACTGTCCCGGGAGGTGGGGATTTTGGCAAGACTTTCTGACCCTGTGACCATTTTGAAGGGTGTCGGTCCTGCAAAGGCAAAACAGTTTGCCAATCTGAATATCTTCACACTTCGGGATTTGATCTGCCATTTCCCCCGGGGCTATGAGGACCGGACAAAACTGGTGCCCATTGAAAAACTGGAACCGGATGTGCCGGCCTGCTTTCGGGCTATGGTCATGAATGCGCCAAGAACCAGCCATATTCGAAAAGGTTTGGATCTGACGAGAGTCCAATTGGCGGATGCTTCCGGACGGCTGAATGTGACCTTCTTTAATAATAAATATGCGGCAGAACAGCTTGCTTACGGCAGGGAGTATATTTTTTACGGTGCGGTCAGGGGAGACTTCATCGGCTACAATATGACCAATCCTGTTTTTGAAGCTTTGGTTTCTGTGCCTGTGACCACACGGCGGATTCTGCCAAACTACCCTCTGACCGCAGGTTTGACCAACGCGGCGGTGCTGAAAGCGGTTCGTCAGGCACTGGCCATCTGCGATCCTCCGGCGGAGATCATTCCGGAAGCTGTGCGGACAAAGTATGACATTCTG
>JAZOLS010000031.1:0-20050 GCA_045653245.1 Faecousia sp. | reverse complement strand
AGCTTGTAGAACTTGTTGTCATCGCTGGCACCGGTGCGTTCCTTTGCCAGGTCACGCATCTTGGAGATGGGGATGATCTCATCCACCTCTTCCTGGGGAAGTCCCAGGGCCAGGCCCAGATTGGCATCGGGATCCACATCGGCAGCAAGAACAGTCCGGCCTTCATCGGCGTAGAGCCTTGCCAGGGTGGAGGACAGTGTGGTTTTTCCCACACCGCCCTTACCGGTAATCGCTACTTTCATAATTTAGATACCCAGAGCGGCGCGCTTTGCTTCAATACAAGCGATCATCTTGTCGCCCAGGGACTCGATGTCGGTATCAACCACGAACTTAGCCTCAACCCACTTGTTGACACCGTTCTCGCCCTGCAGCAGCTCGGTGACCTCGGTAGAACCCTTGGAGTAGGGATCCACGCCCAGGATGGTCTCGATACCGGTAGCCACAACGTAGTTACCGATGGAAACAGCCTTCTCGGACATCCATTCGGGAGCGCAGCCCACAACGGGAACCTGGGAAATGTTGATGCCCCAGTCCTTGGCAATGTCAGATGCCAGGATCATCATACGAGAAATGTCAACGCAGGAGCCCATGTGCAGTACGGGAGGAATACCAGCCAGTTCGCACACACGCTTCAGACCTGCGCCGCAGTACTCCTTAGCCTTTTCGGGGTCCATCAGACCTGCCTTGGCGGCGGCCTGAGCGGAGCAGCCGGAGACGATCAGAATGATGTCGTTTTCCAGCAGTTTCTTCATCAGACCGATGTGTGCGGAGTCGGGACGAACCTTGGGGTTGTTACAGCCGACCATTGCCACAGCACCCCGCAGAACGCCGGAGTGGACACACTCGATCAAAGGTTTGGTGGTGCCGAACTCGTCCACCTGGGAGTTGGCAACGCCGTCCAGAACCTTCTTGATGGCCTCGACGGAGTAACCGACTCTTGCTTTCTGCTTCTGAGAGGGGATGTTGACCAATTCAGGAGTACGGTTCTGGAAGTTTTCAATGGCCATCTTCACGATCGCCTTTGCATTCTCGCCGGCAGTTTCGGCGTGGAACTGGATGAACTCGGAGTCGGGCATCCGGGCGATGGGAGAAGTGGTAATGAACTTGGTGTGGAAGCACTTGCTGAGGGGGCCCAGTGCAGGGAAGATACACTGCACGTCCACCACGATGGCTTCACAAGCACCGGTAAGTACAACGTTTTCCTGGTTCAGGAAGTTACCGGCCATGGGAATGCCGTGACGCATGGTAACTTCGTTGGATGTACAGCAGACACCGGAGACAGTGATGCCCTTGGCACCCAAGCTCTTGGCGTAAGCGATCATCTCGGGATCGTTTGCGTAGTAAACGATCATTTCAGACAGGGAGGGATCGTGACCGTGAACAACAATGTTCACGTTTTCCTTTTCCATAACACCGATGTTTGCCTCGGTATCCACGGGCTTGGGAGTGCCGAACATAACGTCGGAGAATTCAGTGCCCATCATAGAACCGCCCCAGCCGTCGGACAGGCCGGCCCGCAGGGACTGACGGATCAGAGCTTCAGGCAGGGAAGAGCAGCCCATGTGGGTCATGTGCATGGCAGTTGCGATTTCCCGGTCAATAGCCCGGGGCATGATCTCAGCCGCTCTCCACAGTTCCTTGGTGTGCTCGGGAGCGCGCTGTGCGAACTTCTGCTCGCCGAAGGGGAAGCCGTACTCCAGCAGGCCGATTTCAGCCATTTCGTGAGCCAGGTCATAAATGTCCTTGCCCTCGGTCTCAACGCCCCATTCCTTGGCGATGCGGATCAACTTCTCGGGGTCCTTGACCTGATAGTTGCCACCTTCCTTGGTCTGGTGCAGGGTGTGCATAATTTCACGGCCGTGGTCAGAGTGCGCAGCAGTACCGCCCACAGTGAACCGCAGGTAATTACGGGCGACGATGCCGTGTACATCGCAGCCACAGATGCCCCGGGGTGCCTTGGGAGTAATGCGGCAGGGACCCATGGAGCAGATTCGGCAGCAGGTGCCTGCTTCGCCGAAGCCACAGTGGGGAGTCTGGTTCTTGACACGCTGCTGCCAGGTGTCTGCGCCAACTTTCTTGCCGTTTTCCAGCAAGGCGTTGGTGGCTTCTTCCATTTCCTCAACGGTGGTTAAAGATGCCCAATCCTTCAATCTAGTTTCCTCCTAATTATTTTTTCGCCGATACGCAGTAAGCGCACCGGGCGCATAGTGTATCAAGGTTATTGTACTCTTGAAAAGAGCAATTGTCAATCTGTGTTTTATTGTGAAATCCTTAAATTTTCCAATCCCCCACCCAGGGATAAAGAAAAATTCCCCTCCGACGGCATCGGAGGGGAAACAGATCAAGGATTCATAATTTGAAAATAGTTTACGCCTGCGGTGACGATGAGGGTTTTGGACGATTCTCCGTTTCCTACCATGCCCATATTAGGACCGCCCATGCCACCGGGCCTCTGACCGCCTTCCGGTCTGCCACCTTCCGGCATGGAGGGGGGTGTCCCTTGGGGGTCGCCACCTTCAGGCATGCCGGGGAATCCGCCCTCGGGCATGGAAGACATTTCGCCTTCCGGCGTATCGGGCATTTCACCGCCCTGTCCATCGTTGGGACGGCCCATCATCCCGCCGCCCTTGATTGCGGAAAGTTGTGTATCACCTTGCCAAAGGGTATAATTTCCGGCGGTAATCACAGGAGAGGACAGAATCAGATACTGAAAATCATTGGCGGGAGTGCAGGTCAGTACAATATTGCCAAGGGAATTTTTCAGCGTATATGCAGTACCGCCCTCCTGTTTTTGTCCAAAGGTCATCACCAGATGGGTCTGCTCGCCCTGCATATGATCCGGCATATTACCGGTGGCAACTACCTGTCCGCCCCGGATATAAACACCCTTGTCCGCATCGATACCGGAATCTCCACTGGTCGCACAAGCAGAGGCGGTCACAACACCGCCGTCAATTACCAGCCAGCCGTTGGAATCGATACCGTCGCCCTCGCCGGTCTGTCCCGTGACCAGGATGTCCAGCGTGCCGCCTAAAATATGGGTCACGGACACGTTATCTTCGTTCGTATTGATGCCGTCGTTGCCGGATTGGATGTGGATGTTGCCACTGAAAAGTTTCAGATGTAGTTCTGAATCCAATCCTTCGTTTTCGGCAAAAATGTTCAGCACGCCGGTGCTTTCGGCCTCACCGTAGATGTTCATGGACATTTTAGAGTAGAATGCGCCGTCATACTTGTGGAGTTTCTTGCTGTCAACCACTTCGGTTTTGCCCTCATTCAGTTCCACAGACTTGTAGATTCGGGCAACATAAGAACCCTGGACGGTATTTGAACTTCCGTCGGCAATAATAATATTGGCACCCGCTGCAGAAGTGTCCACTTCCATAACAGCAGATTTTTCATCAGCAGTGCCGCATTCATAAACATTGTAGAAAATGATTCCGGGGGCGACGGTACAGGTGATGTCCACGTTGTCCAGCACCAAAGTTACCACAGCGTTGGGATCGTCCTTTGCGTCTTTGCCAAGATCCACAGCGATTTGACCTGCAGACAGTTTTCCGGAGAGAATGTACTGACCCGGCTGGGTGATATGCACCACCGTATGCTTGTCGGCTTCTTCCTGGGAATGTTCATCCTCGTTCGTTCCCTCACCGTAGGTAAAATCCTGACCTTCCAGGTAGAACACAATGTCGTTGGCGGTATATACCGGGGCAGTTGCGTCGGTGGAAACGGCCTTGTCGTTTACAGTAATACCGTCATCGGAAAGATGAATTTCGGTAGCTTCCGACGATACTTCTTTCGTCACCATATTTTCTGAACATAAGGGGGAACGGTCGTTTCAGGACTCTGCATTGCGGGAGTGCAGGCAGTTAAAAGAAGGCAGATGGCCATGCCGATGGCAAGACTTGTTGATTTATTCATAGGGATTTCCTCCGTTTTTTGGAATCTGCTCCCATTGTACCACCCAAAATCCCAATTGCGTAAATAAACATTGAAAGATAAATGAAAAAATTGTAAAAATCCCCTCCGGAGTGCCCGGAGGGGAGAAATCAACTTATTTTCGTAACGATTTTTGGTACACGAGCCAGCAGTAGTGCAACCACGGCAGTAAGGATCATTTCCGGGATCATATACATGCCGTTATACACAACGGAATACAAAAATCCCAGTATTCCGGGAGTCAAAGATTCCACGAGGGTTGCGCCCCATTCCGGGAAGCCCTCTTGGGTGAAGAACCACTCGGCATAGCCTGCAAACAGGATGTAGCCGGAGGCGATATGTGCCACATACCGGGCGCCCAGAGCGACCAAAGAACCGGTCATCAGTGCCACGCCAGAATTTTGGAGCTTGTTCCGGAACAGACCGCCCAGACCCAATACAGTAAAGGCTACCACATAATCGAGAAAGCACATAATGAGCGCATTGACGATCAGCACGCCGTCGCCGAAATAGTCCGGTTGGAATGCCGCTGCCACAGTTTTTGTGCCGATGGCCATTTCCAGCAGTGCATAAGTAAAAGCGGACACCAGTCCCCATTTTACTCCGTGCCGATAGGAAATCAGTACCACCGGGAGCATACTGACCAGTGTGATCTGACCGCCAAAAGGCATTTCCGGGATGAACATTTTGCTGAGAAGTTCCAGGACAATGGCAACTGCCAGGAGCATTGCGCTTTCCGTTAAGCGCCGTGTTTTGTTTGTCATAGTTATGACCTCCGAAATAAAAAATACCGCATTGCAAACCCGTCCAGGTGCAATGCGATACTTCGTACCTCATATGTGCATCTTTCCCACCGACGGTATTAGCCGTATCAGGTTCACGGGTCAGGACGCATAAGTCCAATCTCAGCCGACTGCTGCCGGCACCCCGAAGATTGATTTGTTTTGCGGTTCGAGAATATTATAGCGAAAAATGGAGAAATGTCAAGCCATTTGCAGGCTTAATTCCTGACCGCCCAGGATGTGAAAGTGCAGGTGATGCACGGTCTGTCCGGCGTCTTGACCGCAGTTGCTGACCACCCGGTAGCCATTTGTCAGTTTTTCGGCGGCGGCAATGGTGGGGATGACCTCAAAAATGTGGGCTACAACTGCGCTGTTTTCGGCGGTGATGCCGTCCACGGAGGGGATATGCGCTTTGGGGATCACCAAAATGTGGGTGGGGGCTTGGGGGTTGATGTCCCGGAATGCCAGGACAGTTTCATCCTCGTAAACCTTGGTGGAGGGGATCTCCCCGGCGATGATTTTACAGAATAAGCAGTTCATAGTATTTTCTCCCTTTGTGACAAATGTTGTAGGGACCGGCATTCTCGACGGCCTGTTAAACCCTCCCCCGGGGGGAAGGTGGATTGAAATTCGGCCAACAAGGACGAATTTCAAGACGGGTGAGGAATGGCGGCAGAACCAACATAGACATGGGTCTATACATTCCCGAAACTTACAGGTTTTCGCCCGTATTCCTCATCCGTCACCGCCTTGTGGCGGCGACACCTTCCCCTCGGGGGAAGGTTTTATATCATTGTACCACAGCATTTTCTCCCTTGCAACGGCAGATGAAAAATTATTTCTTTCCCTGCCCCCTTTCGTGGAGTTTCCCATTTCCCGGGCCGTACAATGGGACTACATTTTACAAAGGAGGAACGGCCATGCAATGTGTAAAACTCAAGACCTATATGGAGACCGGAAGGGTGGTGTTCCTTCCTGCCCGGGCCATCCGGCCCAATCCTGCCCAGCCCCGGCAGGTGTTTAAAGAAGAAGCCTTGACAGAATTGGCCGATTCCATCCGTCAACACGGTATTTTACAGCCTCTGTCCGTTCGGAGAAGCGGCAACGGCTACGAACTCATTGCCGGGGAGCGGCGGCTTCGGGCGGCACAGATGGCAGGACTGACGGAGATTCCCTGCATCGTGATGAATATGGACGAGCAGGAGTCCACTTTGGCCGCTATGGTGGAAAATCTGCAACGGCAGGACCTGGATTTTGTGGAGGAGGCCATGGGTATTTCCCGGCTGATGGATCTGTGCAACATGAGCCAGGAGCAGGCCGCCCGGCATTTGGGGAAGAGCCAAAGTGCCATCGCCAACAAACTGCGGATTCTGCGCCACAGCCCTCAGGTTTTGGAGGCTCTGCGGCAAAGTGGACTGACCGAACGTCATGCCAGGGCTCTGCTGAAATTAAATGACGAGGGCGAAAAAATGCGGGCCATTGCGGTGATCGCCCGATTAGGCATGAGCGTCGCCCGGACAGAACAGTACATAGAGGACTTGCGCACCGGGCAGTTGGAGCGAAACCGGGGTGTGAATGTGGGGGCGTTTCTCAACAATCTGAACCAGTCATTGCGCAGGATCCAGTCTTCCGGGATCAGTGCCATTTCCGAGCGCAGAGAAACGGAAAACGAGATCGTGCTGACCATTACCATTCCAAAAGGATAGTTTTTTCTCCTTGTGCAAACAGAAATTATGGTATATAATAAGTGGCAGAAAAAACGAGGGAGATTGCGGCCATGGAAGAGCGAGAGAAAAAGATAAGACGGCGCGGACGAAAAGCCGTACCGGCCCAATACCGTCGGAAGCGGTCGGCGAAAAAGATCGTTGCAATCGCGCTTGGCGTGGCTGTGCTGTGTGCCGTTGTGATACTGATCGCTTTTCCCGGCCTGTGGCAGAGGGAAGAACAGGACGATGACGCGCAGGCAACGCCTCCGTCCCCGGACAAAGTGATCCATCTGATCGCCGGCGGCGATATCAACATCACGGACAAAAGCGTGGCGGCCGGAAATTCTGCCGGCGGCTATGAATATGCGCCGGTTTTCAAGGATGTCTTGCCGGTGCTGGCTTCCGGAGATGTGACGGTGCTGAATTTTGAGGGTGTCCTTGGCGGCAGCACATACGGAACGGAGTCCAAAACCCCTCCGAAAGAACTTTTGACTGCACTGAAAAATGCCGGTGTGGATATTCTGCAGACCGCCAATTCTTACTCTATTTATGACGGACTTCGCGGGTTGAATGCTACCATTCAGGGAATCCAAAGCGCCGGCATGACCCCTCTGGGCACGTATGCCAGCAATGCGGAGTTTAACCGGTCCGGCGGATATATGATTTGGGATGTCAAGGGCATTAAGGTGGCCGTCATGGCTTTCACCAAGGGTATGGACGGTATGGGTCTGCCTGCCGGCAGTGAAAATTGCGTAAATCTTCTGTATGACGATTACAACAGCACCTATCAAAAGGTCAATACCGACGGCATCACCCAGGTGGTGCGCAATGCCGCCGCCCATGAGCCGGACGTGATGATTGCCCTGGTACACTGGGGAAGCGAATATAATGATCAGATCAGCAAGACCCAAAAGAAGATCTGTACGCTCTTGCAGGATGAGGGCGTGGATGCGATCATCGGCACCCATCCTCACTATGTGCAGAAAATGGAGCATGATCCCCTGACGGGCAAATTTGTTGCCTGGTCTTTGGGAGATTTCTATGGGGACGGCGAGGTTTCCGGCACCAATTATTCGGTGTTGCTGGATCTGGAGATCACCCAGGACGGTGCAACGGGGCAGACAAAGGTCACAGGTTTTGACTATGTGCCCATTTTCCTGGAAAAGGGTGATGAGGGGGCTTTGCGGCTCCTGCGGATCAAAGAAGCCATATCCGGTTATGAAAACCGGTATCTGGACCGGGTTTCTGAGGAAACCTACAACGCCATGAAAACCGCCCTGGAACGGATCAAGAGCCGGGTTGGTGTAGGATAAAAACAGGACATGTTGCGGTTCTTTTGCAACATGTCCTTAAATTATGCAAAGATCAATGTAGGGGCGGCCATTGGCCGACCGTTACCGCGTCACACCATCGCATAAGCGGCCGCGCAATGCTCGCCCCTACTTACACAACTTTTCCGCGATGGGGCGCATGATTTCCGGGGAGAGCTTGCACACCTTACGGTCGTAACTCAAAATGCCGTTGGTTTCGTCTTCAATGTCGGAAACCTGGGTATACACGGCGGCACACAGGCCCTTTTTCTTGGCAGGGATCACCTGGTTTTCGTAGAGATCCGCAACTGCGGCGGCGTATTTTTCGGGGTCGTCGTATTTGCCGTAGCCGTAGGTGCTTTCAGTGTTGAACACATGCCCCTGGGGCTTATAGGAGTAACCGCCAAATTCCGACAGGACAAGGGGTTTGTCCCCGGTGTTCAGTCTGATGGGCTTGAAGTACACGTGACGGCTGTCCACATCGGTCTTTTTCTGACGGAACCAACCGGAGGTGCTGTCAATAAACCGGGTGTCATCCAATTTACGGAAGATCTCGTAGACGTTGTCGCTGTCAAACTGCCCCCAGCCCTCATTGAAAATCGTCCAGTAGCAGATACTGGGGTGATTTTGCAATTGCCGGACGGTCAATTCCATCTGCCGAAGAAATTCCTGCCGGGTCTTTTTGTCCCGGTGGAGATGTTTGTCCGGCAATTTTTGCAGACCGATGGTGGGCAGGGCGGTATCCCGTAAGAAAGAATAATCCCCATTGTTCACCATGTCCTGAAACACGATCATACCCAGTCGGTCGCATTGGTAGTAAAATTCCTCCGGCTCGACTTTGATGTGCTTGCGAAGCATGTTGAAGCCCAGTTTTTTCATGGCCAAAATGTCTTCTGCGTAACATTCCGGAGCGGCGGGTGTCAGCAGGCCGTCGGGCCAGTAACCCTGATCCAGCAGGCCGTGGAAGAAATAGGGCTTTCCGTTGAGGCACAGGCGGTTCTCCTTGATTTCCAGGGAACGGACGGCAAAGTAGGATTCTACCTGATCTTCAGCGGTTTCGATGGAGAAATCGTACAAATATGGATCTTCCGGACTCCACAGATGGGGATTTTCGGGGGTGATGGTCACCCGTCCGTTCTTCAAGGGGTACTCTCCGAGATCGGGTACGATCACCTTGCCGTCCAAAGCGGGAGAAATGGAAATTTCCACAGAATAGCCCCGATTATCGATGCGTAGGTTTTCAATGTAAGATTCCGGTACGCTTTCCAGCCAAACGCTCTGCCAAATGCCGGACACCGGGGTGTACCACATGCCTCCCCGTTTTTGGGGGATCACCTGTTTGCCGTAGGGCTGGGATTGATCGCGCAGGTCATCGGTGCAGACGACGACCAGTTCGTTTTCATCCTGCAGGGCAGAGGTGATGTCCACGGTAAAACTGTCGTATCCGCCAATATGGGTGGCCAAATGGACTTGGTTTACATAAATTTCTGCTATTTGGTCTGCTGCACCGATGTGCAGAAGCACCCGGCCTTTGTTGAAGTTCTCCGGGAGGGGGAATGTACGGCGGTATTGCAAGAGCGTACCCTCAGAAAAATGCTTTTGTACCCCGGAAAGTAGACTTTCCGGGCAGAAAGGCACGCAAATTTCGTAAGTTTTCCCCTCAGCGGATAGTTCCCATGTGCCGTTTAGGTTTACATAACTATTCCGGCGTAGTTGTGGACGGGGATAAACAGTCCAGGGTGTTTCTTGGGATCGCAGGAGTTTTTCTCCCTGCTGGGTAGTCAATTGAATGGGCATAATTTGCTCCTTTCGAGAAACCTTACTCTTGTTAGGAAAGTAGGGGCGACCTGTGGTCGCCCGCGGGCGTTCAAAGAACGCCCCTACAACAGAATTGGTATTTTTAATTATACCACAATCCGGCTCCGGAAACAAGCGGTGGGGCTGTGCATATATATCCATGAGGTGATCGTATGCCAATTGTAAACACAACTGTACCCATGACCCCGTCGCTGTGCGTGCGGACCATCGAAAATATCACATCCCGTTATCGGTTTTGCCGGAGCGAATTGTTGGCGCGCACGGCCTTTGGGCGGCCCATCCGCACCCTGGTCATTGGCAATGGACCGAGAAAAGTGCTGTATTCCGCATCCCACCATGCCAATGAGTGGATCACAACGCCGGTCATTCTGAAGTTTGTGGAGGATTTTGCGGAAGCAATCGAATCCGGGGGCCGGATCGGCGATGTGGATGCAGCGGAACTGCGCAACACCGCTACCATCTACACAGTGCCCATGGTAGACCCGGACGGAGTGGCCCTGGTCACAGGGGAGATCACTCAGGGAGATCCCCAATACGTCATGGCCCAGGCGATTGCGACGGATTTTCCGGCGATTCCCTTTCCCAACGGATGGAAAGCGAATCTTTTGGGCGTGGATCTGAATCTCAATTACCCGGCCGGGTGGCTACAGGCCCGGGAAAATAAGTTTGCACAAGGCTTTACCCGTCCTGCTCCCCGGGATTTTGTGGGCCGCGCGCCCTTGGATCAGTTTGAGACCCGGGCACTGGCTGGTTACACCGAAGCCATTGACCCGGCCTTGGTGCTGGCCTATCACACCCAGGGAAAGGTAATTTACTGGCAATTCCAGGATTACGATATACCCGGTGCCCGGGAATTGGGGGAACGTTTTGCCGAAATCAGCGGATATTCTTTGGAAGAAACGCCTTTTTTGTCGGCATTTGCAGGCTACAAGGATTGGTTTATCAAGTATTTCCGCCGGCCTGGGTATACCATTGAAGTAGGTGAGGGAGAAAATCCGTTACCCATCTCCCAATTCGACGAAATCTACAGGGATAATTTGGGTATTTTGGTAACCGCTGCGATGGGATAAAATGCTTGCAACTGCCCCGGATTTTCATTATAATGAAAGAAAAACACAAGGAGAGAATTATGAAGAAATGTGTCTATATTGCCCCGGATGCGGTGGTTACCGGGGATGTGGTTCTCGGTGATCAGGTAAATATTTGGTACGGCGCAGTTTTGCGCGGTGACAGCGGCACGATTACCGTGGGGGATGGCACGAATATTCAGGATCGGTGCATTCTCCACGAGAAGACCACCCTGGGCAAAAATTGTACGGTCGGTCACGGAGCAATCGTCCACGGGTGCACCATTGGGGATAACACCATGGTTGGCATGGGGGCGATTGTTCTGAATGGTGCGGTGATCGGAAACAACTGCATCATCGGTGCAGGTGCGCTGGTTACGGGAAAGACGGATGCTCCGGATGGATCTGTGCTTTTGGGAAGTCCTGCCAAAGTGGTCAAATCTGTGACCCCAGAGCAGATTGCGGATAATGCACATAGCGCGGAGCATTATATCGAGTTGGCACAAAAGGGCTTGCTGGAAGTGTAATTTTTGGACAAATTGCCACAAAAACACCTTGCAAAGTGGACGTTTTTTTGTTATAATACAATGTCCCGGCAGGGAAGGAGAGAGAAAGAATGGCAAAACTATATTTCAAATACGGTGCCATGGGCTCCAGCAAAACCGCCCAGGCACTGATCACCAAGTATAACTACGAAGAAAACGATATGTCCGTTTGGCTCATCAAGCCCAGCGCAGACACCCGTGATGGCGCGGATATACTGCGTAGCCGTATCGGTTTGGAAGCCAAGGTGGAGGTTATGCCCCCGGATACGGATGTATATCAGCGTTTCAAGGAGAACCGGGCGGGAAACTGCGATGCCGTTATCGTGGATGAATGCCAGTTTATGCTTCCGGAACAGATCGATCAACTTCGCGCCATCGTCAATGACTACGATATTCCGGTCATGTGCTTTGGCCTGCGTACGGACTTCCAGACCAAACTGTTCCCCGGATCTCTGCGGTTGATGGAACTGGCGGATGTGATCGAGGAAATCAAGACCATGTGCGATTGTGGTGCAAAGGCCACCATCAATGCCCGTATTGACGACGAAGGTCATATTGTTACCGAGGGCGCGCAGGTGGTGTTGGGCGGCAACGACAGCTACATCGCCATGTGCCATAGATGCTACATACACGGCATTCGGGATAAAAAGAAGATCAAACTCCACGGACAGAAATAAAAATTATGTCATTTTGAAGGAGCGCAAAAGGCTTCCCCTTGAGGGGAAGCTGGCAAAAATCTTTGATTTTTGACTGATGAGGTGTAGGCCACACAGTGGCCGTGCAAATTCAAATTGTCGCTACGCGACGCCACCACATCCGTCACGCCGGTCGGCGTGCCACCTTCTCCTCAAGGAGAAGGCTTTGTTCTCCCACAATGACGAAGAAAAGGAGAATTTACCATGGACATCAAAGAAATTTTGGCAAAGTGCGACCATACGCTTCTGGCACAGACCGCTACCTGGGAAGAAATCAAGGCGATTTGTGATGATGGCATGAAGTATTCATGCGCATCTGTCTGCATCCCTGCATCCTTTGTCAAGCAGGCTAAGGAATATGTGGGCGAGAAATTGGCCATTTGCACCGTTATCGGCTTCCCCAACGGCTATGCCACTACCGCTTCCAAGTGCTTCATGGCATCCGATGCCGTCGCCAACGGTGCGGACGAGGTGGATATGGTTATCAACATCGGCTGGGCCAAGGAAGGCAAGTGGACGGAGATCACCGAAGAAATCGCCGCTATCAAAAAGGCCTGCAACGGCAAGCTTTTGAAGGTCATCATCGAGACCTGCCTGCTGACTGACGAAGAAAAAGTCGCCCTGTGCAAGTGCGTGTCCGATTCCGGGGCAGACTATATCAAGACTTCCACCGGTTTCTCCAAAGCCGGCGCTACCTTTGCAGACGTTGCGCTGTTTGCAAAATATGTTGCCCCCCATGTGAAGATCAAGGCCGCAGGGGGCATTTCCAGCATCGAGGATGCAGAGAAGTTCATCGAACTGGGTGCTTCGCGCCTGGGCACCAGCCGGATCGTCAAGATCGCAAAGGGTCTTGCCAACGACGGCAGTTACTAAGAAATACCCCACTTGGCTCTCCCTCTGGGAGAGCTGGCACGCCGCAAGGCGTGACTGAGAGGGCAGTTGAAAGTATTTTCTGGTTTTGCCTTCTCCGTCCGGGATCCTTGATCCCGTCCACCTCCCCCAAAGGGGGAGGCAAGAAAGTTATAACAAAGGAGAACAGTATTATGTTAACTACACCGACCCCTCATATTTCCGCCGCACCCGGCGATTTCGGCAAGACCGTTCTCATGCCCGGCGATCCCCTGCGCAGTAAGTTTATCGCCGAGAATTTCCTGGAAAACCCTGTTTTGGTGAACAATGTCCGTGGCGTCCACGGCTACACCGGCACTTACAAGGGTGTAAAAGTCTCCGTTATGGCTTCCGGCATGGGCATGCCGGCTATCGGCATCTACTCTCATGAACTGTACAACGGTTACGGCGTGGAGAACATCATCCGCGTGGGTTCTGCCGGTTCTATACAGGAGCACATCAAGTTGTATGACCTGGTCATCGCTCAGGGCGCATGCACCGACTCCAACTTTGCCCATCAGTTCCACTTCCCCGGCACATTTGCACCCATCGCGGACTTTGAATTGCTGAGCGCCGCTGTGGAAGCCGCCAAGAATGCAGGCGCAACTTACCACGTGGGCAATGTGAATTCTTCCGATGTTTTCTACGGCGATCACGCAGAAGTTCCTGCCGGCCTGGACACCCTGTACAATCAGAAGAAGATGGGCGTGATGGCTTTGGAGATGGAAGCCGCCGCTTTGTATATGAATGCCGCCCGTTACGGCAAGCGCGCCCTGTGCATCTGCACCATTTCCGACCACATCATCACCGGCGAGGTCACTTCCTCTGACGAGCGTCAGAACGCTTTCACCACCATGATGAAGGTGGCGCTGGACACCGCCGTTGCCATGGAGAATAAGTAACACAACCTGTCATTGCGAGTAAAAGGCTTCCCCTTGAGGGGAAGCTGGCATTTGCGAGGAACGAGCAAATGACTGATGAGGTGTAGGCCACGCAGTGGCCGTGCAAGAAAGCTTTTGTCGCTGCGCGACACCACCACATCCGTCAAAAATCAAAGATTTTTGCCACCTTCTCCTCGAGGAGAAGGCTTAAGAGGTAACCCTATGAAAAGAGTCTTTTTAATTGTTTTGGATTCCTTTGGCATCGGCGCGATGCCGGATAGTGAATCCTTTGGCGATGTGGGTGTCAACACCTTGGCGTCCTGTGCCACTTCCAAAAAACTGAATATCCCCAACATGATCACCGCCGGCCTTGGCAATATCGACGGCGTGGAGTGCCTTCCCAAGGTAGAAAATCCCACGGGCGCGTATGCCAGACTCCGGGAAGCATCCATGGGCAAGGACACCACCATTGGTCATTGGGAGATCGGCGGGCTGGTATCCGAGCATCCGCTGCCCACTTATCCCGACGGATTTCCCGAAGAAGTGCTTGCGCCTTTTAAGGCACAGACCGGCTGTGGCGTACTGGCAAATGCCCCCTGGTCCGGCACAGAAGTCATTGAGAAATTCGGCGAGGAGCATATGAAAACCGGGGATCTGATCGTCTACACCTCTGCGGACTCTGTATTCCAAATTGCCGCCCACGAGGACATCGTTCCCCCGGAAAAACTCTACGAATACTGCCGGATCGCCCGGAACATTCTCCAGGGCAAGCATGGTGTTGGCCGGGTCATTGCCCGTCCTTTTGTAGGCACGCCCGGCAATTTTAAGCGTACTGCCAATCGCCACGATTTCTCTTTGGAGCCGCCCAAGGATACGTTGCTGGATGTGTTGAAAAAGTCCGGTAAGGCATCCATCGGCGTGGGCAAGATCTACGATATTTTTGCAGGCCGTGGCACTACCGAGCATGTGTACAACCAGTCCAATGCCAACGGCATGGAGCATACGCTGAACTATGCCGACAAGGACTTTGAGGGCCTGTGCTTTGTGAACTTGGTGGATTTCGACATGGTATTCGGTCACCGTCGGAACATTGACGGTTACGCGGAAGCGCTCAACGAATTTGACGCATTTTTGCCCACTTTGCTGGAGAAATTGGGTGACGAGGATGTGGTGATGATCACCGCTGACCACGGCTGTGATCCCGGCTACGATGCCACCACCGACCACACCCGAGAGTATGTCCCTCTGTTGGTTCTGGGCAAGCAGGTGAAGAATGTGAACCTGGGTACCCGGGATAGTTTTGCGGATATCGCCGCCACGGTGGCCCAGATGCTGGATATAAATCTGGACACTTCGGGCAAGAGTTTCATGGAGGAGATCCTATGAGCCCTGAAAAACTCTGCGAACTGGCCAAAGAGGCCATGACCCATGCCTATGCCCCCTATTCCAGCTATAAAGTGGGCGCGGCACTACTGTGCGCCGACGGTACGGTGTATCAGGGCTGTAATATTGAAAATTCCTCCTACAGCCCCACCAACTGCGCCGAGCGCACTGCCTTTTTCAAGGCTATCTACGATGGCAAACGGGAATTTTCCGCCATTGCCATTTGCGGTGGTAAGGATGGTAAAATCACCGGACTGTTTCCTCCCTGCGGCGTGTGCCGGCAGGTGATGCGGGAATTTTGTAAGGAAGATTTCAAGGTCTATATGATCACCCCCGAGGGGTATGAAGAACGGACTTTGGCAGAACTCTTGCCCGACAGTTTTTCTCTGTAAATACGAAGGCTCGCTATGCAATGCATAGCGAGCCTTTTATATTCTCTAAAAACGGAATGTCATTGCGAGGCCCAAAGGGCCGTGGCAATCCCCATAGGTTTCCGGAATGTTGGTGGAGATTGCCACTACCCTGTACGCAGAATCAAGGTGTGATTGCCACAGGCAATCATTTTATTTGATTCGCTGCGCGACGCACCGCTGGTTCGCAATGACAGTAAAATTATTCGGCGTTATTCTGCTTAGGCTTATGATGGCGGTGGCGGTTGCGGCGATGGTGATTTTTCTTTTGCTGACCCTCACCCTGGGGAGCATCCGCCTTGGGGGAAGGAGCTACTGCCTTGACTTCTTCTGCCTGGGGTGCATTTTCCTTGTTTTCACCGCGATGCTTGTTGCGGTGGCGGTTGCGGCGGTTGCGCTTGGGTTTGTCCTCACCCTCGGTTTCCACGGCCACGGTTTCTTCCACAGGGGCGCTCACTTCCTCGGTCTCCTCAAAGAACTTGATGGGATCCAGGAATGCCCGTCTTTCACTTTCCTCCCGGCGGATACGCTTGCCGCCACCGGAGATGGGAGCCAAGTCCTCGGGGATGGGGGGGTCGTGTTTCTTAGCCTTGCCGCTGCGCAGAACCGCGATTTCCGCGTTGGGATAATTGACGATGGTATCCGGCTCTTTTTCCAGCCGTACCTTTACCCGTTGGCGAAGCAGATCTACCTCAATGATGGTGCCACGCCCCTCGGGAGTATCCACAAAGGAATCCGCCTTAGGTGCGGAGCGAAGCAGATCTTCATAGGCGTCCTGCTCGTATTTCAAACAGCACATCAAACGGCCGCAAGTGCCGGAAATTTTTGTGGGATTCAGGCTCAAATTTTGTGTCTTGGCCATTTTGATGGACACCGGTTGGAAATCATCCAGAAAGGTGGTACAGCAGAAAGGCCGGCCACAGATGCCGAATCCACCAACCATTTTGGCCTTGTCACGAACACCGATCTGACGCAGTTCAATGCGTTTGTGGAAGGTGGAGGCCAAATCTTTCACCAGTTCCCGGAAGTCCACACGCTCGTCCGCGGTGAAGAAGAACAGGAGCTTGCCACCGTCAAAAGCACACTCGGCGCTGACCAGTTGCATATCCAGGCCGTATTCGGCAATTTTCGTTTGGCAGACTTCATAGGCCTTTTTTTCTGTAGCCAGGTTGGCTTCCACGATGTGTTCATCCTGGACGGTGGCCTTGCGCAGGACCGGGCGAAGGGGGGACACCACATCCTTGTCAGGAATGGTATGGTTACCTCCGGCTACGGTCCCGAATTCCGGGCCCCGTGCGGTGTCGATGATCACATGATCGCCTGTTTTGAAGGTCAGACCGTTGGGATCAAAATAATAGATCTTCTGCCCGGGTCGGAACTGAATATCCACAACCTCCACGGCAGTATTTTTATTGTCTTCCATGGGTTACTCCTTATTATTCTTCTTATGTCATCGCGAGGAGCAAAGCGACGTGGCGATCCCCCGGACATTCCGGAAGCCTATGGAGATTGCCACGCCAGCGTGCACGCTGGCTCGCAATGACAGAGCATTCATTTTAATTGCCAGGTCAAATAGCCGCAGATGGCGGCGGGGGAAACATTGCTTTGGGCATAGGCAATGGTTTTTTGCAGATGGGTAATGGCCTGCATCAGTTCCTGGGAACTGCGCTGGGCAGCCAATATCTTGGTCATGGGATGCAGGGCGCGCATACCGCTGCGGCAAGCCAACGCCTCTTCCAAAAGGCAGACCCAACTTTCCAGCAGAGGGATCAACTGATCCCGTTTGTTTTTTTCCAGGGATGCCAGAAGTTTCGACAGTTCCAAAGCATTTTTTTCGGAAAAAGCGGTCAAAAACTGCTCCGTTTGGGCAGGCAGTGCCGCGCCTTGCTCCAAAAGTGTTCGTGCCTGGCCTAAGTATCCGCCGCTGCGTACAGCGGCAGCGGTGAGGGTTTCCGGGGATGCATCCGGAAATTCTTTGGCTAGCACCTGGGTCAAAAGGGATTCCGGCAGGGCGGAAAGGGCCAGTTCTGTGCACCGGGAGCGCACAGTGGGAAGCAATTGCTCCGCATTGGTACTCAGCAGGATGAATACGCCGTACTTGGGCGGTTCTTCCAGAATTTTCAGCAGGGCATTTTGCCCCTCGATGCCCAATTCCTGGGGGAAAATATAAATTTTATAATCGCTTTCGTTGGGGAGAATATACATATCTTCCCGGGCCTGGCGCACCAATTTCACGGACACAGCCTTATGCTCCGGGTCGTCCACGGTGATCACATCGGGGTGGTTGTTCTCCATCACCTTTCGGCAGACGTTGCATTTTCCGCAGGGCGCATGGGCATCTTGGCACAAAATGGCGGCGGATAGAAGCCGGGCCAACGTATGCTTGCCCGAACCTGCCGGGCCGGAGATGAGGTAGAAATGGGAGATGCGGCCCTTTTTTAGACTGCTTGGTAAATTGTCTTTCAGCCGGTCGTTGCCCAGCAGGGTCTCAAAGGCCATGGTTTTCTCCTTTTGGTTTTTGTAGCGGGGAATCTTGGCTCCCCCATAGGGGGAGCTGGCACGCCGCAAGGCGTGACTGAGAGGGGAAATTTGTATATGCCCTCTCCGGCCGAAATCAGAGATTTCGACCACCTCTCCCAAAGGGAGAGGCAAGGGGATTGTGGATTAACGTGAATGTTCTTAGCCCCACAGAGCGGACAATGCCGGAATGACCTGCTTTTTCCGGCTCATCACATGAGGCAGGAACAGTGTGTTATCCCGAGGGGTCATATTGAAGGCTTGTTGGATGATCTCGTCGTCGCCCAGGTAGATGATCTGCGTGCCTTCCAACAGAACATCGGTAAGCATAAGGATGATCATGGAGAAGCCCTTTTTCGCCGCCAGAGCGCGCATTTCTTCCAGGAATTCTTCCTTGCGTTCCAGCATTTTTGGGCTGTCCACACAGGTGATCTGAGAAACCGCCAGATCGTGGCCGGCAATGTGGAATTCCTTGTAGTCGGATATGAGAAGATCCTGCACCGTCTTGGAATCCAGGGATGCGGAGAAGATCTCCCGGCCCAGTTCATCCAGAGATACGTTGGCGATCCGCGCCATGCGCTCCGCAGTACGGCGGTCTTTTTCCGTACAGGTGGGGGATTTGAACATGACCGTATCGGAAATGATGGCGGCGGCCATCATGCCTGCCATGTTGGCCGAGGGCATCAAACCCCGGTCCTGGAACATGCTGGCGATGATGGTATTGGTAGAGCCCACAGGCTCATTGCGCACATAAATGGGGTTGGCGGTCTGAATATCCGCCAGACGGTGGTGGTCGATGATCTCCAAAATTTCCGCCTCCTCCAGGCCGGGAACGGACTGGGCGGCTTCGTTGTGGTCCACCAGCACCACGCGCTTACGACGGGGGCGGAGCAAGTGGTAACGGCTGAGCACGCCCACAACTTTTTCGTTTTCGTCCAGCACAGGGTAACTGGAGAAACGGTGTTTCAGCATGACTTCCCGGACATAGTCCACCTGGTCCTCCAAATGGAAACAGATCAAAGTTTGGTCTTGGCAAATGCGGCCGATGGGGGTGGACTGGAAGATCAGATGCACCGCCCGGTAGGCATCAAAGGGAGTGGAGATGATGCAGGTCTGCGTGGGCAGGTTGCGCAGTTCTTCAGAAAGCTCTGCCTGACACAGAACCAGACAATTTACGTTCATTTCCAAAGCCCGGCGGATCATATCCGGCTGATCGCCGCAGAAGACTACCGTTTCCGGGTCGTGGAAAATGAGATTTTCCCGGCTGTTGGGCAGAGCGATGGTCACATCGCCGGAGATCTGATCGATCCGTTCACCGGCTTCGTTGATGACTTTGCCTTCCAGTACGGACAAAACATTAAACAGGGGAACTTCGCTGAGCCGGCCGCCGGAAACCAGATTCATATTGTAGTCTGCCACATCGGTACGGGACAGCATGCCGTACAGAGTGCCGTCCTCATTGGCGATAGGAATGGCGTTGAGACCGTTGTGCTTGCTCAACTCTTCCCAGGCGCGGCCCATGGTAACGGCGGTGGAAAAGACGGGGGGCTTGTCGAAATCCAGGTCCTGGACCTGGGTGTGCATACTGGTAATGCGCTGGGGGGCTTTAAAACCGAAACGGTCCAGCACGATCTGAGTCTCGTCAGATACATGACCCAGGCAGGCGGCCTGATATTCCCGGTCGCCCAGGGCGTTGCGCAGCTGGGCGTAGGCCATGGCAGATACGATGGAGTCCGTGTCGGGATTGCGGTGACCGCATACATAAATCGGGTCCATGGGCGTCCTCCTTTGGTTGGATTACTCGAAGAAGTCCTCGTCCTCTTCCGGCACGCTCCAGGCGTCGGGTTCCTGGTAGCGCTTTTCGTCCACCAGGCGGTTGATGAGGGTCTGGGTTTCGATGTTGGCGATCCCCAGCCCCTTCAAATCATAGGCGGTCTGGTAACGGGTAATGGCATCCTGGGTGTTGATGCCGTAGTGGCCGGTCACATTGTCCGCGCTCAGCCAGCCGAGATAGACCAGCTTTTCCTGCAGCTCGGTGACCTTCTTGCCGGTATTGCCAAAGCGCATGGTCCAGTCCGCCACATCGTGGACGGTACCGTAGCCCAGGAT
>JAZOLS010000030.1:0-20649 GCA_045653245.1 Faecousia sp. | reverse complement strand
GCGGAAAAGCAACCGAATCCCTCCTGGCGTGCCACTTTTACGGCAATAAACAGAATATGGTGGGTGTAGTTCAATTGGCAGAGCACTGGATTGTGGTTCCAGGCGTTGTGGGTTCGAGTCCCATCACCCACCCCAGAAAAGGAAAAGTCGTCCCAACGGGACGGCTTTTTTCTTTTCTATGGGTATTTGTGGGTGATGGGACTCGAAAGGCCGTTAAGAAAAGTGTCCGGTGGACACTTTTTAGGCCGTGGGAGAGTTCCCGGACAGCAGAGCGCAGTCCGGCAGGACTGTGAAATGCTGTATGAAATAATACTCGGACAGAATGTGCACTACACTCTGCCCGGTTGTTATTCATCTGGAATATACTGCATAATATCTTCTACATTGCAATCAAGAATTTTGCAGAAAATCTCAATTGTATGTGTGCTTACACTTTCGTTTCTTTTCAGACGGGTAATCTGCCCCGGGCTGATATGGTGGGTTTTAATAAGAGAATATTGTGTGACGCCTTTTTGTTTCATGGTGTTCCACAATTTTTCATAGGAAATCATCAAAATTCACCCGATCTTTCTACTTGACATATTAACCGAATATGATATATAATCATATTAACCAATATCGGTTAATCTTTTTTAGAGAGGTGTACATATATGAAAAAAGCAATTTCCATTATGATAGTATTGACTATGATGCTTGGCTTGGCGGCCTGTTCAGGCGGAACGAATCCTTCTGGCGAGAAAGGTGGAGTGCCCCAAAAACAACTCGAGGCAGAAATCTATCCACAAGGCACAACCAGAGAGTATACGGTAACAAGTTGTACTCATGATGTTGATACATCTTTACATCAAGATACAGTTACAATTAAGTATCGCAAAAATACAAAATATATGCAGACAGATTATGTACAGACCTATATATCAATACGATCGTTCAAAAGATACATGGACCAAAAAATCAGAGAGTAGAAGAAACTACAATTATACATTGTCAAATAGTTTAAAGAACACGAGATGGAAAGGTACAGAAGAACTCGCTTTGGGAGGAACCTTATACTATGATATTACTGTTGATGCAATCAATACAATAGATGGCTGGATCAAACTCTCCTACTACATATATTTTGCAAAGAAGGAGTATAGGGGTACAGCGTATATGCAATATGGGGAGTTTACCTTAACACAGGTGGAAGGCTTATTTAGAATTTCCTTCAATTCCGATGAAGGAATTAGCGCATCGAGATATTAATAACTTCCTTTCAAAGACACATTTAAAGAAAAACGGCAGGAGTTACTCCTGCCGTTTGCTTTTGCACCGGATCATCAAAATATAGAGCATACTGCTCAGCCGGTTCATGGCCTGCAAAATATCCATCCGGGTGGGATTCCCGTCAGCATCGGAAAAGGCGGCCACGGCCCGGAGTTCTGCCTCCCGGGCTGCGCAACGGCATCGGTTCAGCCGAGCTATGATATGCCCATCCGATGCGCCGGGCATGAAATGGGGCTGGCCGTAAAAATCCTGGGGCCGATGGCTGTGACTGCGCAGTTCCTCCGCCGTTAAGCCGCAGAGTTTTCCTGTTGGAACAGGCTCGTTCAGCACATCACACCGCAGAAGCATCCGGGTGAAAGCGAGAATTTCGCCCAGGTCTTTGGCGGTTTTTTCATCGGCATCCAGAGCGCATAATATCAGTTCTGCTTCCAGGGTGTCGATTGCACCCCGGAACGCGATCCGGGGATGGAGCTTGTGCACCAAAACGTTCCCGTGCAGGTGAGTCATATGCTCCGGCTTTTCCTCGACAAAGCCGCCGCCCAACAGTTTGTACTGTTGGGGTTTGGCCTCCTCTGCCGGCAAAATGGGAATCCGCTCCCGGGTCAAAAAATCCCGGGCCCCGGAGGTAAGCCGGTCGTTTTTACCCAGGTAAAAGACCCGCTTTCCCTCCCGGTTGCGCAAATTGTCCCGGACGTTTTCTTCCGTAAAGAGCATTACTGCTTGGCGTTAGGGGCAGAGCGCTTGCTGGGCAGAATGGCATCCACCTCGGTGTGGGGACGGGCAATCACATGAACGGAACCCAGCTCGCCCACCTTTTCTGCGGCGGCTGCACCGGCATCGGTGGCGGCTTTGACTGCGCCCACGTCACCACGAACCATCACAGTCACCAGACCGCCCCCAACCTGCTCCTTACCCACCAACTGCACGTTGGCGGATTTGACCATGGCATCTGCTGCTTCAATTGCGCCTACCAGGCCCTTTGTTTCGATCATACCCAAAGAATTTGTGTCCATAATTTGTTACTTCCTTTCAATTTTTATGTCATTGCGAGGGAGCGCAGCGACCGTGGCAATTCCCATAGGTTTCCGGAAAACTCACGGGATTGCCACGCCAGTGTGCGCAGAATCAAGGTGTGATTGCCACCGGCAATCATTTTATTTGATTCGCTGCGCGACGCACCGCTAGCTCGCAATGACGTGCTTTTTATTTGTTTTGCAACCTTTGCAAGAGTTTTTCTGTTAGTATGGCTACCAAATCGTCATCCACGCCGGAAGCGCAGGGTATTTCCTCCATATCCCAGGCCACCCGGCGAATGTTGATGAGATCCAGGGGGGAGATGTTGTTGGAGGATGCACTGCCGCCCACCGCGCCGCAGCCCAATGTCAAAGCTGGGAAAAGGGCAGTGGATGCACCGATGCCGCCCAGTGCCGCCGGTGTGTTCACCAGGAATCGGGATACCGGGATCTGCAGGGCAAATTTCTCCACCACAGCCCGATCCTGGGCGTGGATGGCAAAGGTGTGGCCTGCTCCCTCGTGCTTCAGTACTTCAATGGCTTTTTGCAAAACGGCATCCTCGCTGTCCATGACGAAAAATGCCAAAACCGGGCAGAGTTTTTCCATGGAATAGGGCCGGGTCGGGCCGGCCTCCTGCTCCCGGGCCACCAAAACTTTCGTGCCGGAGGGAACGGAAAAACCTGCTTTTTCGGCTAAAAATGCCGCATTTTTGCCCACGATCTCCGGGTTCAGCGCCCCGGTGGGACGAAACAGCAATTTTGCCAGTTTTCCGGCCTCCTCGGTTGACATAAAATAGAAGCCCTGCTTTGCGCCCTCTTGCCGTACCGCCTGTTCCATGCTCTTTTCCACGATGATGGATTGTTCCGAAGCACAGACTGTGCCGTAGTCAAAGGTTTTGGAGCGACAGATGCAGGAAAGGGCGTGCTTCACATCCGCGCTGTGGTGAATATAGGCCGGGCCGTTGCCTGCGCCCACGCCGATGGCCGGCTTGCCGGAAGAATAGGCGGCGCGCACCATGGCAGGGCCGCCGGTGGCCAAAATCAGTCGCACTTCCGGGGCAGCCATCAGTTCCTGACATCCTGCCATGGATGCCAAACTCAGACAACTGACCGTCCCTCTCGGCGCACCGGCCTCTTCTGCGGCGGCGGCCACAATCCGGGCGGCGCGCAGGGAACAGTCGATGGCCTTGGGGTGGGGAGAGAACACCAGGGTGTTGCCGCTTTTGATGGCGATCATGGCCTTGTAGCAAATGGTGGATGTGGGATTGGTGCTGGGCACGATGGCGGCGATGACACCAACGGGAACGCCGATCTCCCACAGCCTTTTTTCCGGAATTTCCTGTAAGATGCCCACGGTTTTCATGCCACGAATGGCGGTAGCGACTTTTTCCGACGCGAAGCGGTTTTTGGTGATCTTGTCCGCTGCGTTACCAAAGCCTGTTTCTTCCACTGCCATCCATGCCAGTTCGTCCGCGGCGGCGGAGAACTTTTTGGCGATGTTTTCTACGATGGCATCCAGTTTTTCCTGGGGAAATTCAGCCAGGAGTTTTTGTGCTGCTTCCGCCTGGCGGCACAGAAGCCGGGCTTCCTGCCGAGCGGCTAAGTCCTTATCGATTTCCAAAATATCAACTCCTTTTTATGCATTCCCCTTGAGGGGAAGGCTTTGCGCCTGCGGCGCAGCGGACGTGCAATGCACGCCCCTACATGGGGATGCGTTAGAGCGTAGGGGCGACCATTGGTTGTCCGCTATATAATGGATCTTTCTGCCACATCCTTGACGGCGGCGGCAAAGGCGTCGCAGGCGGCCTGGCAGGCGCTTTGTGTGCCCGAGAGCAGGCCGCCGCCAAAATTGGTTTCGCTGGGAGGCGCATATAGTTTACATAACTTTACGTCTGCGGCTTTTAATGCTGCATCCATGGCGTACATTCCCTCCAACGGGGGCGCAATGAGATAGGCGATGGCGCTTCCCAGGGGAACTTCCGCCTCTTTGGCAAGAAATGACCCTACGGAACTGACGGTGTGGGCCAAATACGGCACGCCGTTTGTTTCATCAAAACCAATGCGCCCCAGGGTAGCGATGGCCGCATCCATGCCGCTTTTCATAGCACCGGGGCTTTTTCCTGCCAAAATGCCGATGACTTCCCCGGCGTTGGGGGTGGATGCGTTGGCAGCCCCTGCGTAGAAGCTTCGGGCATAGGCTACCTCCACATCCGCGGCCTTGGTGGCCGCGTCCAGGGCGATATAGGTGGCATCGTCGCAGTCGGTGGTGAGCAGGCCCAAACTGGTGCGCCCTTTGGGCGCGCCCAGGGCCTGGGCGAGACCGGGGTCAGCGCCGGGAATATACCGCAGCGCCAAAATGTTTACGGGAATCATTGTGCCGCCTCCAGATGCAGGCCCACGCCGGAAACTTTTTTCTTCAATATGGTGTCAATGAGTTCGGCAATATACGCACCGGCTTCCACTGCAGGTGTGCCTTGGGCGTGGATGTTGGAAACCACCGTCCGGCTGGATTCCGAGACTCCGGCATGGGGTTTGTAGGTGATATAGGCCGACATACTCTTGTCCGTTACCAGACCCGGGCGTTCGCCCACCAGGACGCACACCAGTTCACAGCCTGTGATGTCGCCCACGGCATCTCCTGCACCCACCCGGCAGTATTTGACAAAAATATCTTTGCCGGTTGGAATACCCCGGGCTTTCAAGCCATCTTTGATGGCTGCCAGGCAGTCCATGGCATTGGCGGCAATGGCAGCAGAGGACAGGCCGTCACCCACCACGATCTGCACCCGGGGCGGTGTGTCAATAACACCTTTGATGGCCTTGGCGTTGTGTTCGTCAAAACACCTACCCAGGTCAGGACGGGTGAGGTATTCTTCTTTGTCGTTGCACTTGGTTTTGGTGGGGAGCATGTCGTGCTCCTTGGCAAAATCCGCCTCCAGCTCCGACCACACGGCATCTTGGGCCGCCGCATGGTCGGCTCGGAATCGGAGCATGGTCAAGGTCTTATACCGAGGGCCGGCTCGGCCCGAACCCAGCCGGGCAGGGGTCTTCATTTTCATTTTGCGGAACTTTTCCCCGTCTGCCGGATCATCTACAAGATAGAGCTCTCGCAGGTTCAGTTTCGTCACATCCGGGACGAAATCGCCATCCTGGAAGTGGTTATCCTCCGGTTGTGGGCCGGGTGTTGTGGGTTTGTAGTCACTGCCCTTGACCATGGGTTCTTTACCCATCCCGGCCAGGATCTCTGCGATCATGGCGGATAATTCTTCTTTGTTCATAGGATTCCTCCTTTAGTTGCGTCATTGCGAGGGAGCAAAGCGACCGTGGCAATCCCCCGGTGTCCCGGAAACTTGATGGAGATTGCCACACCAGTGTGCGCACTGGTTCGCAATGACAGGTTAAAATAGCAAGGTCGAGCCGTCGCCGGCCTTTTTGGTGAGTTTTCCGTTCTCCACGAAACCCATCTTTTCCAGCCAGCACTGGAATTCCGGGATGGCGGTTTTGCCGGTTAATTCGCGCAAAGTAGCGGTTTCCCGGAAACCGGTGGTCTGATAGTTCAACATGATATCGTCGGCGTGGGGGATGCCCATAAAATAGTTGCACCCGGCCATGGTCAGCAGGCTTGCCAAATTTTCGATATCGTTCTGATCGGCTTTCATGTGGTTGGTATAACAGCAGTCACAGCCCATGGAAATACCGGTGAGTTTGCCCATAAAATGGTCTTCCAAGCCAGCCCGGGTCACCTGCCGGGCATCGTACAGATACTCCGGGCCAATGAAGCCGACCACGGTATTGACCAAAAAGGGCTGGAATCGCTTGGCAAAGCCGTAGCACCGGGCTTCCATGGTCACCTGGTCCGTGCCGTGGTGAGCGTTACTGGAAAGTTCCG
Source organism: Faecousia sp. (assembly GCA_045653245.1). Lineage (GTDB taxonomy): Bacteria > Bacillota > Clostridia > Oscillospirales > Oscillospiraceae > Faecousia. The sequence continues at coordinate 14,481 of JAZOLS010000030.1, read as the reverse complement.
AGCCCTGGCCGGTTTCGAAATACATCACATTGGGACCCTCTGCTGTGCCATCACGTAAAAGCAAATCTCTTGCTTCTGAAATGGTTGCCGCGTTGAAACCAAAGGCGGCGTTGCCTTTTTCCGAGCCTGCGATGGACTGGAAGATCAGATCGCAGGGCGCACCGGCCCGGACGGCTTTCATCTGTGCGGTCACATGGGCCAAAACGCAGATTTGGGTGGGAATGTTCCAATGCTCTTTGATTTCCTGGAATCTGCGGAGAATTTTTCCCACCTGCTCCGGGGAGTCAGTCACGGGATTCAGACCGATCACCGCATCCCCTGCACCAAAACTCAGACCCTCCAGCACCGATGCGGTGATGCCTTCCGGGTCGTCGGTGGTGTGGTTAGGTTGCAACCGGCAGGACAGCGTTCCGGGCAGACCGATGGTGGTGTTGCAGTGGGCGGTGACGGTGATTTTGTTGGCGGCATAAATGAGGTCAAGATTGCTCATGAGTTTGGCAACCGCCGCCACCATTTCCGAGGTCAGACCCCGGCTTACCTTACGAATGTCCGCCCCGGTGGTGGTTTCCGACAAAATCCATTCCCGGAATTCCGCCACCGTCCAGTTTCGGATGCGGTTGTAGACAGACTCGTTCACATCATCCTGAATGATTCGGGTGACTTCGTCTTCTTCATAGGGAACTGCCGGGTGTTCCCGCAAGTCTCCCAAAGTCAGCGCAGACAGCACCACTTTGGCGGCAATGCGCTCCTGGGCGGTCTCGGCGGCAAGGCCGGCCAGCTTGTCGCCGGTCTTCTCCTCGTTGGCCTTGGCAAGAACTTCTTTGATATTCCGGAAAGCGTAGGTTTTCCCGGATAAAATCGTTTTGAGAATCATAATTTCTCCTTTCTTAAAGCCTTCCCCCGGGGGGGGGAGGCGCCGAGCGAATGCGAGGCGGATGAGGAATGCGGGCGGTAATCAACAGGTTTCAGGAATGTATAGACTTATTCCTGCATCAGTTCTGCCGCCGTTCCTCACCCGTGTTCAAAATTGCCTAGAAAGCAATTTTGAATCCACCCTCCCCCTGGGGAGGGTATTTATACTTTAATCCACAGATTTTCTTGTTAACAGCAGTGCAACGACCACGGCGGTAATGCCGCCGGCGAGTTTTCCGATAATCACCGCCGGGAGCATTTCCGGGGCGAAGCCTGCGGTAAAGCCCATGTGGTCACCGAATACGAATGCGGCGCTTACCGCAAAGGCCACATTGACCACCTTACCCCGGCGGTCCATGTTTTTCATCATCTCAAAGGTGGCAATGGAGTTGGCTAGACTGGCGATCAGTCCTGCCGCGGCGGTGTCGTTGACACCTAACACCTTCCCCAATTTTAAAAGGGGCTTTTTCAGCAGTTTGGTGATGGCGTACACCAGGGGAAATGCGCCTGCCAGCACGATGGCGATTGCGCCCACAGTCTCAAAGCCCTCGGATATGGGCGCAAGCCCGGGGATGATCTCAAAACCCGTCAGCGTTTCCACGATGGCGGCAACCAATCCTGCAGTAATCAGCGCGATGATGCCTTTTCCGAAAAGGCCAAAGCCCTTGATCATGGCCTTTTCAAATTTCCACAGACCTAACGCAATCAACAGGGCGATGAGGACAATGGGAATCAGATTGCGCAGTACCATGAGTAGGTCGAAACCTGCCACCAAACCGCCCACCAGCACGCCGATGGGGATGGTCACCACGCCACAGAGGATGCCTTTGGCAAGGTGGGGCTTGTCTTCCTCCTGCAAAATGCCCATGGCCACTGGGATGGTAAAGACCACCGTTGCACCCAGCATGGAGCCGGTGATGACACCGCCCAGCATAGCGGCCTGGGCGTCAGTGGTCAGCTCCTTGGCCAGCGCACCGCCACCCATGTCGCAGGCGAGGATCGTGCCGGCAAACATAGCTCCGTCCGCCCCCAAAAAGTTATAAACAGGGACAACAACGGGCTTTAAAAGATTTGCCAGCACTGGGGCAAGACAAATAATGCCGATCATGGCCATGGCCAAAGAGCCCATGGCAAGAATTCCGTTTTCAAATTCCTGTCCCAGGCCCAATTTGTTGCCGAAAATTCGGTCTAAAGCGCCCAAAACGGAAAAAACGGCCATAATGGCAATCAAAATCTCATGGGCGCTCATACTTTCCCTCCGGGTCTAAAATGGCCACCACCGCCGCGTCCACCGGAGCATCCATGCAGTAACGGGATGCCACCGTCCCGGTGATCAACAGGACATGGTCACCCTTGCCTGCGCCCACCTGATCTGCGGCAACCATCTGTTCGTCGCCTACCTTGATCACCAAAAATGTTTGCCCCTGCAGGCAGGCGGCCTTTCTTGTGGCCCATACCGAGCCGGAGACTACACCGATCTTCATTCTGTTCCCTCCAAAATTTCCTTTGCCAGGGGCGTCAGTACTGCACCCGGGCCGGGTCTGCGCCCGGTGCGTCGCATGACTCTGGCTTCTTCGGCTGTGATCAGCCGTTTCTGGCCGCCATCGGTGAAGATGACGCCCCAGTTTTTCAGTTCTCGCTGGGATGCCGCTAAACTTGCCGCCAGGGAGCGGTTTTTGGGTGCTTGGGGCAAGCCGGGGGTGTAGAGAAATACTGGAATGCCCTCCGCTAAAGCAGAAAGCACCGTTTCCTCCCGGAAACGCAGTAACTGAGGAAGTGTCAGCGAACCGATTACCACCGCGTCATAGGGTGCGGTATCCCCATATTCATATCCCAGGGGCAGTGGTGGCGCTTTACCCACCAAATAGGCTCGGTTCATGGCAAGATCCTCCCAAAATCCCCAGGTCTGAAGCCACAGGCGTTGGCTTCGTCGTAATCCAGATGCACCGCTCTAGCAAAATCCTTGTGGATACGCACTACCACATCGTCAAAAATGCAGGGGCGGCAAGTGAACGTCTGCAGTTTTACCACCTGCCCATCGGTGACATGGAACCTTTCTCCGTCTGCCGGGGTCAGATGGATGTGCCGCCGGGCGGCGATCAGCCCCCGGGGCAGGTCTACCCGGCCTTTCGGGCCTAACAGGGAAATAGGAGGTGTATTTTTTACATCTCCGGACAGTCGGATGGGCGGTTCGATACCCAAAGTCCGTCCGTCGGTGAGGGAAATTTCTACCTGACCCTCTTTTCGTTCCGGGCCGAGAACGGCCACATTCTGAAATTCCCCTTCCGGGCCGAGGATGGTGACCCGTTCGTTGGCCAAATACTGCCCCGGTTGGGACAGGGGGCGTTTCGGGGTCAAACTGTGGCCGAAGAGGGTCTTGGCCTGGGCTTCCGTCACATGGACATGCCGTCCCGAGGCCTCCAATTCTATGAATAACTGAGAAAAAACCGCATCGGCAATGGCCTGTAATGCCTTTTCGTCCAAAAGAATCAACTCCTTATATACGTCATTGCGAGGAGGGCAATAGCCCGACGTGGCAATCTCCAAGATATTCGGAAACGTGATGGGGATTGCCACACCAGTCTGCGGACTGGTTCGCAATGACATATTGTTTCATTTTTCCAAAATCAGCGTCTTCACCACCACCGGCAGGGCCGGGCCGATGGGGTTGCCCACATCCAGGTAATCCCCGTTTTTCAGTCGAACCCGGTCGACACACAGGATGCTCTCTCCCTCAGGACAGCACAGGGCAATGGCTTGTCCCAGGGCTTTGGCCATATCCTGTTCCACGGCAACGATGATGGGCGTGGGCATTGCCTCTGCGATGACGGATGCCAGGGATTTGATGTGTTTGTAATCCGGGATATCCAGTTCTGGCAAAGCCAATACCGACAAGGTGTCTTGACCGGCTAGTTTCTGCCGAATGCCATCTGCCGAGAGATCCTGCTCCAACACGGCCACTACCGGGCGGTTTTTGATGGGAAGGGTCATGTTTTGACAGAAGACCGTACTGCCGGAAAGTTGCGCGCTGTGGCATCCAGCCCCGATGACGGTGGCACGAATGGTTTCCGCCCCAAGTCGGTAAGGTCCTTGGCAGAGCCTGCTTTTGCGGATGGCCTGGCCCAGGATGGGCCCCATATCCCCGAAAGCAAACGCAGAATGCTCAGTTTCAATGCAGTCCGCCACGCCCCCGGAAAAGGAAATAACCGCATTTTGGACATTGCAACTTCGATGCTCTCCCAATTCTGCGGTGCGAAGGCGGCGGAGCAATTCCGTGGGCTGGCGAAGCCCTGCGGACATTTCCAGGGCATGCACAAGCATTTCTGCTACCGGTTCTAAGTCCTCCGGCGTGACCGCATCTCCTACAGAAAATTGGCACAGCCCCTCCAAAACCGGGGAGATGTAGCAAATGCGTCCGTTTTCCACTTTGATGAGTCGTCCGCCCACATTCAGACAGTCGGTGCAGGTGATTTTGCCATCTTCAATCAGCGCCAAATTGGCCGTGCCGCCGCCGATGTCCATATGGAAAACGGATTTTCCGGTTTCCGCAGACCAGGCCACTGCCCCAGCGCCTTGGGCGGCAAGGACACTTTCCAAAGCCGGGCCAGCGGTAGCCACCACAAAATCCCCGGTGTGTTCGGAAAGGGCATCCAGCACCGCCTTGGCATTCTCCCGTCGGGAGGTTTCCCCGGTGATGATTACCGCGCCGGTATCCACCTGATCCCGGGAGATCCCGGCGTTTTTATACTCATTCTCCACAATGGCGCGAATTTTGTTGCCATCTACCAAATTTCCCTCCAATAGGGGCGTAAAATGCACCGGACTGCGGTAGAGAATTTTCCGGTCAGCGATCTCCATTTCCGGCACAGCGAATGCCGATGCCCGATTGGAAATCGTGAGTTGCGATACGATCAATTGGGTGGAAGTCGTGCCCACATCCAGGCCCACACTCAAAAGAGTATCAGCCACGGCCCGTGACCTCCCGGAGTACCGTGCGCACCGTTTTTTCCGTTACCGGCAGGGGATTGGTGGCGCAACAGGGGTCTGCCAATGCCGCCTGGATGATCCCGTCGGCTTTTGACCGGATTTCTGCCGGGTCGATGCCTGCCTGGGCCAAAGTGCAGGGGAGTTTCAGGGCTGTGCGCAGACGGGTCAGTGCATTTTTTAAATTCCGTACCGCCATGGCATCGTTTGTACCCCCAAGGCCGATCTTTCGGGCCAGGTCGGCATACTTTGCTCCTGCAACCTCCCCGTTGCAGGCAACTACCGCGGGTAGTAAAATGGCGTTCAAACGCCCGTGGGGGAGGTGGAACTGTCCGCCCAAACTGTGGGACAGGGCGTGGCACAAACCCAAGCCTGCCTGTGTGAAAGCAAGGCCTGCCATGGTAGATGCGCTGTGCACCTGCAGACGCACGCTTTGATCTCCTTGAAAAGAGGGAAGCAGAAGTTCCATGACCGTGCGGAAAGCATCTTGGGCCAGGGCATCGGTGAGAGGGTTGGCATTTTTGCCAACCCACGCCTCCAATGCATGGGCAAGCACATCAAATCCGCTGTCGGCAATTAAGGATGCCGGCATTTCGGATAGCAGATCTGCTTCCAAAATGGCCATTTTGGGGCGCAATTTTTTATCTACCAAGGGGTGTTTTACCCCGTCGTGGGTCAAAATGGCGAAATCCGTCACTTCCGACCCGGAGCCGGAAGTGGTGGGTACGGCAATGAGGGGAATGTGAAGGCCGCTGAAATAGGCCATGGCCTTGGCGCAGTCCATGGCGCTTCCGCCCCCGAGGGCAACCATACCGTCGGGTTGAAAGGCCTGCACCCGGGCTGTGCCCTCCGCCACCAAAGAAATGGAAGGGTCGGGGGCGACTTTGTCGAAGATCTCATAGGTCTTTGCGGAAGACCCCAGACGTTTCGCCCAGCCGTTTTTGGCGAAAAACGGGTCGGAGACAACCATCAGACGCTGAAATTTCTGCTCAGCAAGGGCCGAGACTACCCCGGTGCCCGTGATGATCTTGGTTTCACAGGAAAATGCTTTCATGGTGATACCACCTTTGTTGTGATGAAAATATACTTGGCTCTCCCTTCGGGAGAACTGGCAAAAATCTTTGATTTTTGACTGAGAGGGCAGTCCTTAAAGCCCTCTCCGGCTTCGCGTTGCTCAGCCACCTCTCCCATAGGGAGAGGCAAGGGGCTGCAGCATATATACAAAAATCTTTTCCTCCCTATTCTTTCCCAAACCTGGCAGGATTATTTATGAAAAATTCAAAGTATGTACTAGAACTTCCGGATTCCGTATGGTATAATGTTTACAAGTATACCTTATGGAGAGAAATTGCTTATGTTGGAACTTTTGGCGCCTGCCGGCTCCATGGAATCCCTGTACGCCGCCGTTCAGAACGGTGCGGACGCAGTCTACTTGGGAAGCGGCATCTTCAATGCCCGTCAGGGTGCGAAAAATTTCACAGCCCAGACCCTCACGGAAGCGGTAAAATACTGCCATATCCGGGGTGTTGCGGTGCATCTGACCCTGAACACGCTGGTGTCCGACCGGGAGATGGGGGAAGTCTGCGCGCTGATCCGAAATGCGGCAGTAAGCGGTGTGGATGCCTTTATCGTGCAGGATCTGGCCGTGGTGCAACTGTGTCGGCAGATCGCCCCCCACATTCCCATCCACGGCTCTACCCAAATGAGCATCCATTCTCTGCCCGGTGTTCTGTTCTGCGCCGCTATGGGACTTTCCCGGGTGGTGCTGAGCCGGGAGCTGAGCCGGGATGACATCCATTACATTACTCAAAATTCCCCCATTGAGATTGAAGTATTCGCACATGGCGCGCTGTGCATGTGCTATTCCGGACAATGCTATCTTTCCGCCGCCATCGGTGGCCGTTCCGGAAACCGGGGACGCTGCGCCCAGCCCTGCCGGCAAAGTTACGGCTATGGCCGGTGGGAGAACAAGCATCCGTTGAGTTTGAAAGACAACTGCCTGCTTCCCTATCTGAAAGAATTGCAGAACATGGGGGTCGCATCCATTAAGTTGGAGGGCCGGATGAAGCGGCCGGAGTATGTGGCCGCCGTGACAGGGGTCTACCGCCAGGTACTGGACGGTCAGCCCATTACCCAGCAAATGCTGGATTCCCTTTCTGCGGCATTCAATCGCCAGGGCTTTACCGACGGATATTACACCGGTCAGACCGGGCAAGCCATGTTCGGTGTCCGGGAAGATAAGTATGACGATGCCAAGTGGTTGTCCGCCGCCCGGACGACATATGAGGCTAAGGAAAACCCCAGAGTGCCCGTGGTTTTCCATGCGGTGGTGACCAAGGAAGAAACTTCTTTGACGGTTACGGACTCTCAGAGCCGCACTTGCCGTGTGGAAGGTCCTGCGGCGGAAATTGCCCGTACCTTTGCGCTGACGGAGGAATCACTCCGGGAACGGTTGTGCAAGACCGGCGGAACGCCCTATCGTTGTGCGGATTTTTCTGCTGTCATTGATCCTGGGCTGACTTTGTCTGCTGCCACCATCAACGCCATGCGAAGAGATGTGCTCAACCGGCTGACGGCTTTACGTGCCCGGCGGGATACTCCTGCATTGCACAGACCCCAAAAGGCGGTTACTTATCCCGGCTATCGGGAAGCACCTGCCCCGGTGGTGCAGGTGACCACTAAGGAGCAGATTACCGAGAAACTCATAAAAATGAAGCCAGCGGCTTTGTATGTGCCTTTGCACATTTTGGCCCAGGATCCCATCTACTGCCACGAACTGAACCGCAAGGTGCGGGTAACGGCAGTCCTGCCCCGAATTGTCACCGACCATGAATTGGAGAACATTAAGCAGGATCTGCGCACGGTTCGGGATATGGGTGTTCGGGATGTGCTGGTGGGCAATTTGGGTTTGCTCCTGCCGGTACGGGAACTGGGCATGCGCATTCGCGGTGACTACGGCTTGAATCTTTACAATTCCCAGTCCGTGAACCTCATGCGGGAACTGGAACTGAAAAGCGCGACCCTCAGTTTTGAAATGACCATGCCCCAGATCCGGGATGTATCCAAAGCCGTACCCTGTGAGATACTGGTCTATGGACGACTGCCTTTGATGGTAACGGAAAATTGCCTGACCCGGGGTCGCACCGGAAATTGCTCCTGCAATCTGTCCATGGGCAAACTGGTGGATAAGACCGGGGCGGAATTTCCCATTATCAAAGATGGAAATAACTGCCGGAGTATCCTGCTCAACGGCAAAAAACTCAGTTGGCTGGATCGGCAAAAGGACCTGAACCGGCTGGGCCTGTGGGGCGTGCGGATGTATTTCACCACGGAAAGCCCCCGGGAAGTGGATCATGTACTGGAAAATTACTTGAATCCCACGCCCTTTGATCCCGGCGCCTGCACAAGAGGACTCTATTTACGAGGTTTGGAATAATGGAACTGATACTTGCGTCCCAGTCTCCCCGGAGAAAGGAATTACTGGGTCTTTTTCGCCTGCCATTTGTGATCCGGGTGGCGGATATTGACGAAACCATGGATGAAACCGCCCGTCCCTATGACGAGGTGGCCCGGCTCAGCCGGGAAAAAGCAATGGCGGTGGCCAGAGCGCAAGGTGACATCGTGGTAGCCGCCGACACCATCGTGGTCTGCGAAGATAAAGTGCTGGGCAAGCCTAAATGCGAAGAAGAAGCGGCCCAAATGCTCAGCCTGCTCTCCGGCCGGGACCACCAAGTGATGACCGGTATGACAGTGTTGAAAGACAATGTGTGCCTTTCCTGCACCGAGGTCACGGATATCCATTTCCGGGAACTGTCACAAAAAGAAATCGCCGCCTATGTTGCCACGGGAGAACCCATGGATAAGGCAGGCGCGTATGGCATTCAGGGCGGCGCGGCCCTGTTTGCGGAAAAGATGGTGGGGGATTATTACAACGTAATGGGCTTGCCGGTTTGCAAACTGAGGCAGATGTTAATTGAATTAGCCCCGGAGTTGTTCTGACACCTTGCCTCTCCCTATGGGAGAGGTGGCAAAAATCTTTGATTTTTGACGGAGAGGGTGTAAGAATTGCCCTCTCAGTCAGCCTGTTCGGCTGACAGCTCCCCCAAAGGGGGAGCCAAGGCACCTCCCGGCCCCTGCGATTTCGTTGCATGTGAAATGAAGGAGTTATTATGCGGTATTTATTCACAAAAAAAGTGAAGATCGTGCTGATCGTGGCGGTGTTGCTCACGGCAGGTTTAGCAGTGGCATCCAATCTGTTGGGTACGACCATCGGAGATCTGGTGGTGCAGGCAGTGCTGACGCCCTTGCGTGTCGGTGCCAGCGCCCTGACCGACCAGGCAGAGAATATCTACGACTATATTTTCAAATACGAGCAGTTGGCGGCGGAAAATGCCGCATTGCGTGAGCAACTGTCCCAGATCCAGGAGGATAACCGGGACGCGGCGTCCATCAAACGGGAAAACGACCGGCTTCGAGAACTTCTGGAGCTGACCAAGGAGCACGAAGACTACGAACTGGTGGACAGTTATATCATTGCCTGGGATTCCACCGATTGGGCCTACTCCTTCACCGTCAACCGGGGATCCCGTTCCGGAATTAAGAATGGCATGTGCGCCATTACCGAAAGCGGTGCGGTTGTGGGCGTGGTTACCGAGGTGGGCAGTAATTACAGCGTGATCACCTCGGTGCTGGATTCCTCCCTGGACATCAGTGCCACCATTGCCTCGTCCGGCTATTCCGGTATCGTCCGGGGTAGTTACGCCAGCGGCCAGGTGGGTATGCTGCGGATGGATTATCTTTCCTCTGCCGCCGTAGTGCGCAACAACGACCAGGTGGTTACCGCCGGATCTACGGTCTATCCCCGGAATCTGATCCTGGGCAATATTGTGGACTGGGCCATGACGGACAACGGCATGGCAAAGTATGCGATTTTAAAGCCTGCGGCAGATCTGGATGCTCTGGAGCAGGTATTCATTCTTACAAACTTCGACGCGGAGTGAGTTGTCATTGCGAACCAGCCCGCAGGCTGGTGTGGCAATCTCCTCCTTATGATGGGGATTCCCACGCCAGTGCGCTCACTGGCTCGGAATGACAGTAAAATTTTACGGAGTAAAACTATGCTTTTCAAACGCAAGTACGAATTCAAACCCGATAAGACAGAGGGCGGCACGCTGAAAAAACTGTACCTGACCCCCCTGCAGCGGAGAAATCTGCTGAAATGGGGGCTGATCAGTGCAGTTTTGGTGGTGCTGTCGCTGGTGCAGGATGTGGTGCTGTCACAGATCAGCATTTCCGGGGCGACCTTTGCCCTGGTTCCCTGCGGCATTTTGCTGTGCGCCATGTTTTTTGACCCGGAGACGGCGGCGGTGTTCACGCTGACGGCTTCTGCTCTGTATGTTTTTTCAGGCACTGCACCGGGAACGTACAGCATTGCTCTGCTTACGGTTTTGGGAACGCTGTTGTGCATTTTCCGCAGAGGATATCTTCAGCGGTGCTTCAGCGCATTTTTCCTGTGCGCAGCAGTGGGCATGATGGGCTATCAACTGCTGATCTTTGCCATCGGTTGTTTTCTTGGCAGCACCATCCCGGCCCGTTTCGGAGTATTTATGCTCTGCGGCGGTCTGTCTGTAGCGGTGATGCCCCTGCTTTATCCCGTCTTTTTGTCCATTAGCAACATGGGAGGAGAAACATGGAAAGAATAACCCGGTTACGCGTAACCGTTCTGATGACGCTGTTCTTTTTGCTCATCGGTTTTTTCGCTCTGCGGCTGTATGACCTGCAGATCGTGCAGACCGGCGGCGATACCGACAACGTCAAAAAATTCTATACAGTCACCCGGGTCAAAGCCGCCCGGGGCGACATCCTGGACTGCAATGGCAATGTTTTGGTGACCAACCGGGCGACATATGATATGGTTTTCAACCATTTCGTCACCTTGAGCAACGGCAATGCCAATGAACATCTGCTGAAACTGGTGCGGTTGTGCCGGGAAATGGATATTTCCTATAACGAGCATTTTCCCATCACCATGGATGCACCATTTAAGTACACCCTCAGCGAAGTAGGCTCGGCAGGGCAGAGTCATTTCCAGGCGTACCTGCCGGTGGTGGCAGGGGGATTGGATTCGGATATCACCGCCCCGGTGCTGATCCGCGCCCTGCGGGAGTATTACAAAATCCCGGAGGATTGGTCGGATGCGGATGCCCGGGCAGTCATCGGCCTGCGCTACGAATTGCGTCTTCGCCAAGGCATTACCAATCTTCCCAACTATGTATTTTTGAACGATGTGAACAACGAAGCCCTGGCGGCGATTTTGGAACTGGGCGTTCCCGGACTGAATACGGAAGAATCCATGGTTCGGGTGTACAATACCGAATATGGTGCCCATATTTTGGGATACATCGGTGCCATTACCGCCAAGCAATGGCAGGAGATATACAAAGAAAAAGAAGGATATGCGATGGATGCCCTGGTGGGGCAGAGCGGACTGGAAGAAGCCTTTGAAGAATACCTGCATGGCGTGGACGGCTACCGGGTGGATGTGGTCACGTCCGACGGTACGCTGATCAAACAGTATTATCAGACAGACCCGGATACCAATGAGGAATATCGGCCCATTGCCGGCAAAAATGTAGAACTGACCATCGATTTGAATCTGCAGACCACTGCGGAAGAACAGTTGGAGGCGCTGATCACCGAATTGCGGAAAACACCGGATCCGAATCCCGACGACGATGAGATTCCCGACGGTGCGGATGCCGAGGGCGGCAGTGTTGTGGTGATGAATGTCAAAACCGGTCAGATTTTGGCCTGCGCCAGTTACCCCACCTACAATCTGTCCACATTCCGGGAAGATTACAGCGAATTATCCAAAGATCCGCTGGCACCCATGTTCAACCGGGCGCTGATGGCCACCTATGCCCCCGGTTCTACCTTCAAGATGAACATGGTGGTGGCAGGCATCAACTCCGGCGCCATCCATACCTATACCGAAATCAAGGACCAGGGTGTTTTTCGTAAATATCCCGGTTTCACTGCCAATTGTTTAACCTGGACCAATTACGGCAGAACCCATGGAAATGTAACGGCGAGATATGCCTTGCAGGTTTCTTGTAACTACTATTTCTACGAACTGTCGGAACGGGTCAACTGGGATGTGGTGGATGCCACCGCCAAGGCGTTCGGCCTGGGTGAAAAAACAGGCGTGGAACTGTTTGAATATACCGGCTATCGGGCCAATGCGGAAACCAAAAAACTCCTCCACACCGCGGAGGGTGAAAGCGGTTGGTATCCTGCTGACCGGATCATGGCTTCTATTGGCCAGTCTGACAATAAGTTCACCCCCATGCAACTGTGCGTCTACACTTCCACTTTGGCAAACCGGGGCACCCGGTATAAGGCAACTTTCCTGAACCGGGTGGTGTCTTCGGACTATACCAAACTGGAATATGTGAATGAGCCTGTGGTGGTGAGCCGGTTTGAGATTACCAATGAGGCTTACCAGGCCTATACCCAGGGTATGCGGGATGTGGTGACTGCAGGTACGGCCAAGAGCGTTTTGGGCAACTACCCCATTAAGGTCGCGGCCAAGACCGGTACTGCCGAAACCGATTCCGGATCTGACAACGGCGCATTTGTCTGCTACGCACCCTATGACGATCCTGAGATCGCTATTGTGGTCTACGGTGAAAAGGCCGGCCACGGCCGGACCATGGGCCAGATCGCAAAGGCTTTGCTGGATACCTATTTCCAGGACGAGATCGTGGGCAATCTGACCCCCGGCGAAAATGAGATGACGTAAAAAAAGACCTGTTGCTTACAAGCAACAGGTCTTTCTCTATATTTGGTTATTTCTTCAAGAATGCATCGATGGCAGCAGCACCCTTTTTGCCGGCACCCATAGCCAGGATGACGGTAGCAGCGCCGGTAACGGCATCGCCGCCGGCGAACACGCCCTCACGGGTGGTCATTTCGTTCTCGTCCACGATCAAGCATCCCTTGCGGTTGGTGTCCAGGCCGGGGGTGGTGGAACGAATCAAGGGGTTGGGGCTGGTGCCCAAGCTCATGATCACCGTATCCACATCCAGGATGAACTCACTACCCTCGATCTCGATGGGACGGGGGCGGCCGGAAGCGTCCGGTTCGCCCAGTTCCATACGGATGCACTTCATGCCGCAGACACGGCCATCGGCATCACCGATGATCTCCGTGGGGTTGCACAGAGTCTTGAACTCGATGCCCTCTTCCTTGGCGTGGTGCTGTTCTTCCAAACGGGCGGGCATTTCCGCCTCGCCACGACGGTAAACGACATACACATTCTCAGCGCCCAAACGCATAGCACAACGGGCGGCATCCATTGCCACATTACCGCCACCCACAACAGCCACATTCTTGGACTTGATGATGGGGGTGTCGTAATTTTCGTCGTAAGCCTTCATCAGGTTGGTACGGGTCAGGTACTCGTTGGCGGACATGACACCCTTAAGGCTCTCGCCGGGGATGTTCATAAACATGGGCAGACCTGCGCCGGAACCTACGAACACAGCCTTAAAGCCCATGTCGAACAGTTCATCGATGGTCAAAACCCGGCCGATGACCATGTTGGTCATAACCTTAACGCCCTGGGCTTCCAGTTTGGTGATCTCGTTGGCAACGATTGCCTTGGGCAGACGGAATTCGGGGATGCCGTACACCAGTACGCCGCCGGCGGTATGTAAAGCCTCGAACATGGTCACGTCGTAGCCCATCTTGGCCAGGTCGGAAGCGGCGGTCATGCCGGCAGGGCCGGAACCTACCACAGCAACCTGGATGCCGTTGGATGCTACTTTCTCGGGCATGGCGTTGACGTTTTCACGGTACCAGTCAGCCACGAAACGCTCTAACCTGCCAATGGCAACAGGCTCACCCTTGATGCCACGGACGCAACGGGCTTCACACTGAGTCTCCTGGGGGCACACACGGCCGGACAGGGCAGGCAGGGCGTTGGTGGAAGTGATGATCTCATAAGCGGCCTTGAAGTCGCCCTCTTCCACTTTGGCGATGAATTCGGGGATACGCACATTAACGGGGCAGCCCTCCACACACTTGGGATTCTTGCACTTCAGACAACGGCCGGCTTCGGCGATGGCCATTTCAGCGGTGTAACCCAGGGTGACTTCCTTAAAGTTCCGGGCGCGGACCTTGGGATCCTGCTCGGGCATGGGGGTCTTGATCAAAGTCATGTTTGCCATTGCAGTTTCCTCCTTACTTAATGAGTGCCTTGCCCATGGCTTCCATGCGGCAGGTATGGGTTTCGGTAACTTCTGCTTCCCGGGTGCGATACAGGCTGTTGCGGCTCATGAGTTCCGCGAAGTCCACCTTGTGACCGTCAAATTCCGGGCCGTCCACGCAGGCAAACTTGGTCTCGCCGCCGACTGTGACGCGGCAGCCGCCGCACATGCCGGTGCCGTCCACCATGATGGGGTTCAGGGACACGGAGGTATGTACACCGAAAGGCTCGGTGGTCTTGCAGACGAATTTCATCATAGGCACAGGGCCGATTGCCAGCACTTCGTCAAAGGTCTCGCCTGCTTCCAGCATTTCCTG
>JAZOLS010000029.1:0-66310 GCA_045653245.1 Faecousia sp. | reverse complement strand
ACGAATGACATTTGTTTTGGGGTCAAAGTGGTCAGTCAGATTGCCGCGTACGCGCTCAATACGCACGCCTGTCACACCATTTGCACTCAGCACCCGCTGGGCAGCTTGTGCACCGGTGATACGGCGGTACGAATGTTCCTGGGAATAGCGCTTAAAGGTAGAGTTTACTCTGGCACTGGCGATCATGGCCAAAATGACGCAGGGAAGCACCAGCACGAGGTATGTCAGATCAAAACCGTAATAATATCCGAACATAAAAAATTCCTTTCTAATTTCTGAATTTATTATACCCAATTCTAACGAAAATGCAAGTCAGCGGAATATTTCGGACGACCAATGGTCGCCCCTACCATTTAAGGCAATATGTAGGGGCGTGCATTGCACGTCCGCTGGGACATTTAAGAATGGTTGAAATTATTTTGTGTCTATATTATACTTAAAATGAATCCAATCTCATGAATTTTTTGAAAATTTTAGTGAGTAATTTCTGCCCTTCGGTTGTTATAAGGGTGAAGAGGTGATCGTGATGGCCCAATTCGGTATAAAAATTGGTTTCGGAGAAACGGAAGCTGTTTCTCTGGAAACGATTATCCGTACATATTCAGACCCTTTGGTGCGCTTTGCATGCAGTTTTGTGGGGAGTGCATCGGTAGCTGAGGAACTGATGGAAGATGCGCTGGCAGATGTGCTGATCAGGGACAGAAGGTTTAATGATGAGGCCCATTTCAAAGCATATCTTTGCAAGGCCGTTCGCCATCGGTGCCTGAATTATCTGCGCTTCCATCGGAAGACTGTTCCACTGGAGGATGTGGAGGGTGTGCTCTCGGCAGGGGATCTGGAGGGGGACGCTATCAAAAAGGAGCGCGACCGGGCGGTGTTTGCCTGCTTGCAGGAACTGCCGTTGCAGTACCGCCAGGTGTTGACGCTTACCTATTTTGACGGCTTTTCTCCCGAGGAAGTTTGCGCCATCATGTCCCGGTCGAAAAAACAGGTGTATAATCTGCTTGCCCGGGCGAAGCAATCTCTGAAATCTTTGCTTGAAAAGGTGGGAATCACTTATGAAGACATATGAAGAAAGGATGCAGGCCGTCCAGGGTAAGCTCAAGAAAAAACAAATCCAGCGCAAGTCTCTGATGGCAACAGCCGGTGCGCTTTGCATTTGCGTTATTGTGGGACTGGTACTTCCGTATTTTACGGACAAAAACGATATCAGCATGTACGCCGACAGTGAATATATCAAAGTCATTGAAGCAATCAACCGAGATTTCCCCAATCGCGATGAGGAAGATTATTGGTGGATTATGGAGGAGGATATGTTAGTTGGCAGTGACAAAGCGGAAATGATGCCACCGCAAAATGTTGAGTCCATGGCACCTGGTGTAACGCCGGATGTAGATTTGGATGAGAATACTAACGGCTCTGTTGAGATCACAGACCATCAAGTGGCAGGTGTCTTGGAAGCGGACATTATCAAACGCAGTCAGACTCATATCTTTTATCTGAAGAACAATACACTTGAGGTTTACCCTATTGCAGGGCTGGATACCCAGCTGCTGAATACCTGGTGCTTGAATACGGATCAGAGTGTATACTATTACAGCACAGAAATGTATTTGTCCGCAGATGCTACCCGGATCAATCTGGTGATTTCCGGTTTTGGTGATGTGTTTGCAAAGGACAAGAAGTCCGCATTTGTCCAAGTCATTTCTCTGGATGTGACGGACCCTGCTAACATAAAAGAAGCAAATTGTCTGTATGTTACCGGCAGCCTGCTGTCTACCCGGATGGTTGGGGATCAGATGCTTTTGATGGCGCAGTACCGCATGGATAACAATGTCGATTTTGAGGACGAATCCACATTCCTGCCTCAGTACGGTGTGCCCGAGGATATACAAACAGTTCCTGCTGAAAATATTGTTGTTCCCGGGAAGCTGTCTGATAGAACATATACCGTTGTGACTTTGCTGGATGGCAAGGATATGACAATTTTAGACAGCGGTGCATTCATGTCCTATTCCACAGAACTCTATGTATCTCAAGAGCGCATCTATGCCACCCGCAGTTATACAAATGAGGTAAAGGTCGACGATACCAATACCGTTATTAAGGCTATGACTGAGATTTCTTGTATGGGATATGGCGAAAACGGTCTGGCACTGGCAGGTACTTTCGGCGTGGAAGGTACTGTTAAAAATCAGTACAGCATGGATGAGCATAATGACGTGTTCCGAGTGGTAACCGCTACCACTCGCAGGCAAATGCTTACCCACGAAACCGGATACACCACCGTTAAAGTGGAAGAGCGCAATGCAAACCTGACCTGTTTCAAAGTTGGTACATGGGAGCAGGTGGCACAGGTAGAACAGTTTGCTCCGGAGGGAGAAACCGTGGAATCTGTCCGCTTTGACGGAGATTATGCCTATGTCTGTACTGCAGTTGTAGTGACACTGACTGATCCGGTGTTCTTCTTTGACATGACCGATATTAACAATATCATTGTAAAGGATACCGGCATCATCGATGGCTATTCCAGTTCGCTGATTCAACTGAAAGACGGATTCCTCATGGGCATTGGCTATAATGACAAACGGAATCTGAAAGTAGAAATTTACGAAGAAACAGAAAACGGAGTAGCATCGGTTTGTGAGTATATCAAGGTGGACAGATTTGCCATTGACTACAAGGCCTATTATATCGACCGGGAGAATAACCTATTCGGCATTCCAACAGGCAATGGCTATATTCTGCTGCAATTCGACGGTTATCAGCTGAACCTGCTGGCATATGCCGAAACGACAAGTGGGTATTCAATCAGTGAGTTGGATGATTTCCGTGGTGTAGTTATTGATAAGTGTCTGTATGTCCTCGGCCCGGATTATTTCAAAGTTCAGAAAATCGGATAAATGTGATATTGTCACAGAAGTCCTCCATTTTTTGGGGTAAGATAAGGACACAACACAAAACAAGGAGGACAAAAAGATGTCAGTTCTGAATATCACGAAGGAAAATTTCGAAAAGGAAGTTACGAAAAGCGAAAAGGTCGTTCTGCTGGACTTCTTCGCCTCTTGGTGCGGACCTTGCCGGATGGTAGGCCCGATCATCGATGAGATCGCTGAGGAAAATGAGCACATCGTCGTCGGAAAGGTGGATGTGGATGCCCAGACGGAACTTGCAACGAAATTCCAGGTTTACAGCATTCCGACCCTGGTGGTGCTGAAAGATGGCAAGGTGGTAACCCAGTCCACCGGCGCAAAATCCAAGGCACAGATCCTTGCGATGCTTCCGTAAATACCGTAAAGCCCACTGCTGCGGCAGTGGGCTGTTTCGTTATTATAATGTCATTGCGAGGAGCGAAGCGACGTGGCAATCTCCTGGTACGATGGGGATTGCCACACCAGTGTTCGCACTGGTTCGCAATGACACAAGAAGGTGACAATATCACAGTAAACTCCTTATTTTTCGGGTATACTGAAGAAAAAACAGGAGGTAAGGATATGGAAAAGGTATATGATGTTTTGGTGCTGGGCGGAGGCCCGGCTGGTTACACAGCGGCAATGTACGCAGCCCGCGCAGGTTTGCAGGTGGCGGTTTTGGAGCGATTGGCCGCAGGCGGTCAGATGGCTTTGACTCATCAGGTGGATAATTATCCCGGCTTTGATGAGGGTGTGGATGGCTTTGACCTTGGCATTCGGATGCAAAAGGGCGCGGAGCGCTTCGGTGCAGAAACCGTGTATGCGGATGTGCAATCCGTAAAATTGAATAAGGAAATTAAAGAATTGCATACGGATCAGGGCATATTTTTCGGACGCACCGTCATCGTCGCCACCGGCGCAAATCCCCGGAAACTGGGGTTTCCCATGGAACAGGAGCTGACCGGACGGGGTGTGCATTACTGCGCTGCCTGCGATGGGATGTTCTATCGGGGCAAGACAGTGGTTTTGGTTGGTGGAGGCAATTCTGCAGTAGCGGATGCGCTGGTGTTGTCCCGGGTTGCCAAAAAGGTGATCCTAGTTCACCGTAGAGATACCCTCCGGGCATCCAAAATCTATCATGAGCCACTCCAACAGGCTGAAAACCTGGAATTTCGCTGGAACAGTGAAGTGACCTCCCTGGTGCACGGCGATCGTGTAGAGGGCGTTATAGTCCGTAACAACGTTACGGGGGAAAGCGAAAATATCTCCTGTGACGCAGTGTTCATCAGTATTGGCAGGACCCCGGCAACGACACTATTTGAAGGGCAGTTGCAGCTGGATGAAGCCGGCTACATCGTAGCAGGGGAGTCTACCGCAACGAATCTTCCCGGTGTGTATGCTGTTGGGGATGTTCGCACCAAGGCTGTTCGGCAAATCGTTACGGCAACGGCAGATGGCGCGGTTGCTGCCCACGAAATCGAAGAATATCTGGCAGTAGCCGTTGCGTAATGTCGGTTTCTGTGATATAATGACATCACTTTTTGGAAGAGGGTGAGGCTGTGCATTACGCGACCATCAAAAATTGCGATATTGCCAACGGGCCCGGTGTGCGTGTAAGTTTGTTCGTATCCGGCTGTACCCACCGTTGCAAAGGCTGTTTCAATGAGGTGGCCTGGGATTTTGAATACGGCACACCCTTTACAGAGGAAACCATCCAATCCATTTTGGATATGCTTCGCCCGGATTATATCAAAGGCTTGACCCTTTTGGGCGGTGAGCCCTTTGAGCCGCAAAACCAAGAGGCGATTGTACAGCTGCTTTACAGGATTAAAGCGGAAATGCCAAATAAAAACATTTGGGCTTTTTCCGGTTATCAGTTTGAGAAGATCATATCCGGCACGCTTGGTGATTGGCAAATCACTAAAGAGTATCTCAGTTACCTGGATGTTCTGGTGGATGGGCCGTTTATGGAAGAAAAGAAGAATTTGAATCTGCGGTTTCGCGGATCAGAAAATCAGCGATTGATCGATGTTCCTGCATCGTTACGGGCAGGAAATGTGATACTTTGGGAAGATAAGGGGATGCACATATGAGTTCCATTGCAGTAAAAAGAGTCAGACCGAATGCTATTTTGCCCACCTACGGTTCTGCGGAAGCGGCAGGTGCGGATCTGTATGCCTGTCTGGATGCACCCGTGACCATCGGTGCAGGGGAGACTGTGTTTATCCCCACAGGCATCGCCATGGAAGTTCCCAAAGGCTGTGCAGGACTTGTGTATGCCCGGAGCAGTTTGGGAGCAAAGCGCGGCCTTGCTCCAGCCAACAAGGTTGGTGTGATCGACAGCGACTATCGGGGTGAAATCTCTGTTGTCCTGCATAACCACGGTAAAGTGGATCAGACGGTTGCCCCCGGTGAGCGTATTGCACAACTTGTGATCACGCCGGTGCTGACACCTGCTTATGAAGAGATGGAAGAACTTACGGACACCAGCCGCGGCACAGGCGGCTTCGGTTCAACGGGAAAATAAGAAATCCGGGTCGTTTGACCCGGATTTTTATATCAGTAGAACAGCAGATCGGAGTAGGTGGGATAAGGCCAGTAGGACTTATCCGTCAGTTGCTCCAAAGTGTCTGCATCTGTCCGCAGGCTTGCCATGGCAGGCAGAATGGTATTGCTCATATAGTCCGCCGCGGCTTCGGTCTGCGTGGGGATTACTGCCAATTTTGCAGATAGATCCCGTGCCTTTTCGTACAGGCTGTCGCAGGCGGTGCTCAGCCGTTCCACAAGGGATTGCTCTGCTTTGCAGGATACGCCGATGGCTTTTTTGTCGAGAATGGACTTGGTTAGATCACGGGTGTAGCGCAACGCTGCCGGCAGGATCTGATGCAGGGCCATATCCACACAGGTGCGGCCCTCGATGGCAGTGACCTTGGTGTAGGACTGCATATGGATCTCATACCGGGCACGGAATTCGTTTTCTGTAAAAATTCCACGCTTGGTAACAAGATCTATGTTCTTTTGGGAAACATAAGTAGGAAGTGACTGGGCGGTATTACTGTGATTGCTTAGACCCCGACGCATCGCTTCTGCTTTCCATTCTTCGGAGTAGCCGTTGCCGTTGAAGATGATCCGCTGATGGGCAGTGAAGGTATCGCAAACCAGTTTTTGTAGTGCGGTATCAAAGTTTTCGGCATTTTCCAAAATATCTGCGAATTTGCCCAGTTCTTCTGCCATGATGGTATTCAGCGCAATATTAGGGCCGGCGATGGACTGGGAGGAGCCCAGCATACGGAACTCAAACTTGTTACCCGTGAATGCCAGGGGAGAGGTGCGGTTGCGGTCAGTGGTGTCCTTGGGGATAGAGGGCAGAACATCCACACCGATGCGCATCAGACTCTTCTTGGGATCTGTATAATTGGTGCCGTTGATGATGGAATTGACCACGTTGGTCAATTCATCGCCCAGGAAGATGGAAATGATCGCCGGGGGGGCTTCCGTCATGCCCAGACGATGGTCGTTGCCCGCATAGGCAACGGTGGACCGCAGGAAGTCCTGATATTCATCCACACCTTTGATAAAAGCAGCAAGAAATACTAAGAACTGGGCATTCTGCCGCGGCGTTCTGCCGGGCTTGAAGAGGTTCTTGCCGGAATCTGTGCAAAGAGACCAGTTGTTGTGCTTACCGGAACCGGCCACGCCTGCAAAAGGCTTTTCGTGAAGCAGGCAGACCAGGTCGTGCTTGGCGGCACATTTTTTCATGATCTCCATAACCAACTGGTTGGAGTCACAGGCGTTACCGGCATCAGAATAAATGGGTGCCAGTTCGTGTTGGCAGGGGGCACCTTCGTTGTGTTTGGTTTTGGACAAAATGCCTAGACGCCACAACTGTTCATCCAGGTCTTTCATAAAACTGGAAACCCGGGTGCGGATGGTGCCGAAATAGTGATCATCAAGTTCTTGACCCTTGGGGGCCGGTGCACCAAAGAGGGTACGGCCGGTCAGACGCAGGTCAAGCCGCTGAGCATATAGGGACTTGGGAATGAGAAAATACTCTTGTTCCGGACCTACAGAGACCTTTACACGCTGAGTCTCGGTATCACCGAACAGACGCAGAATGCGGACAGCCTCCCTGGAGATCTCGTCCAGAGAACGGAGCAAAGGTGTCTTTTTATCCAATGCTTCTCCTGTATAGGAGAAGAAACAGGTGGGGATGTACAGACTGCCGTCTTTGACAAATGCAAAAGCGGTGGGGTCCCATGCGGTGTAACCACGGGCCTCAAACGTTGCACGCAGGCCGCCGGAGGGGAAGGAACTGGCATCGGGTTCGCCACGAACCAATTCGCTGCCGGAAAATTCCATAATCACTCTGCCATCACCAGTGGGCGCAATAAAAGAATCGTGCTTTTCGGCGGTGATGCCGGTCATGGGCTGGAACCAGTGTGTATAATGCGTGGCACCCTTTTCCGTTGCCCAGGTCTTCATCGCCTCTGCGATCTTATTGGCAACTTCCAGGGGCAGGGGAGAACCGGTGCAAATGCACTGTTTCCATGCGTTATAGGTCTCGGGCTCCAAACGTTCACGCATGGTGGCCTCATTAAATACATCGTTGCCGAATATTTCGGGTACATTGATGATATGACTCATATGAACGCATCCTTTCAAACAAAATGATGCCTTAATTTTAGGGCATATTCCCGAAAAAAGCAAGGATTATTTGTGTATTGTTGCTAGATTGTCTTTCAGTGCTTGGGAAAATGTGTATACAATTCCAATTTATAAAAAAGATTTTGAAATTTTCGCGGTTACATATTGCATTTTTTGCGCGGATAACATATAATAGGCCAAGCAAATATGGATTTTCTTGGGAAGGAATGATGGAAATGAGTGCTTATGCTTGCAGAAATCGGGAAGAGTTGCAAAATGAAGCGCAAAAAATGCTTGTACGATTTGCCGATTTGCAAAAGAAAAATCTGAAGTTGGATATGTCCCGCGGTAAGCCCAGCGAGACGCAGTTGGATCTGGTCAACGGTCTGTTGACTGTGTTGGATAATAAGCAAGCGTGTATTATCGACGGCAATGATTGCCGGAATTACGGTGATCTGTCCGGTTTGCAGTGTGCGCGGAAATACTGGGCGGATGTTTTGGGTTGTAAGCCCTCACAGACTTTTGTGGGCGGTAATGCCAGCCTGAGTCTGATGCACGATCTGATCGCCCGTGCCTATACCCATGGCTTAGTGGATTCTCCCCGGCCTTGGTGCAAGGAAGAGAAATTGAAATTTCTGTGCCCGGTGCCCGGTTATGACAGACATTTCCGCATCACAGAAACCTTCGGTTTTGAGATGATTTCTGTTCCCATGACTCCGGACGGCCCGGATATGGACATGATCGAGGAACTGATCCGGGATCCTTCTGTTAAGGGTATTTGGTGCGTTCCTAAGTATTCCAATCCTCAGGGCTATATTTACTCTGATTTTACGGTTCGGCGTTTCGCAAATTTGAAGCCTGCGGCTCCGGACTTCGTGATCATGTGGGACAATGCCTACTGCATCCACGAGTTTGAAGGTGACTTCGCGCCTTTCCAGGATATTATCTCCCTGTGCGCACAGGCAGGTCGGCCCAATATGGTCTATGAATTCGCGTCTACCTCTAAATTGACTTTCCCCGGTGCAGGCATTTCTGTGATTGCATCTTCGGAAGAAAACATTGCCTATTGGAGCAAACTGGCAGGTGTACAGAATATCTCTTACGACAAGATCAATCAACTGCGCCATGTATTGTTTCTGAAGGATAAAGCCAACACCCTGGAACTTGCAAAACAACATGCAGAGATCCTGCGCCCCAAATTCCGTATGGTTCTGAAAATGCTCCGTGCGGAACTGACCAACAAGGGCATTGCCCATTGGCACCATCCCTTGGGTGGCTACTTTGTGTGCGTGGCTGCTATGCCCGGCACGGCCAAGCGCACTTGGGAACTGTGCAAGCAGTTGGGTGTGACCCTTACCGCCGCCGGTGCGACCCATCCCTACGGCATTGACCCGGAAGATTCCATGATCCGTCTTGCGCCCAGTTATCCTCCTATTGAGGAACTGGAAGCTGCTATGGAAGTGTTCTGCGTTTGCCTGAAGATCGCCGCATTGGAAAAGTATCTGGATGAGAAACTGGTATGAGAAAAGGGCTTGAAAAATACTGGGATGTAGTGATTTATCTCTTTTTCGGCGTGCTGACAACAGCCCTCAATTATCTCATCTATTTGCCGTGCTACAATCTGCTTCATTGGAGCGCCGGGCTTAGCAATGTGCTGGCGTGGATCGTGGCAGTTGCCTTTGCATTTGTGACCAACAAGCCCTTTGTGTTCAAGAGCCGCGACTGGTCATGGAAAGTGGTTTGGCCGGAACTGACGAAATTTGTCGGTTGCCGTATCGGTTCTGGTGTGCTGGAAACGGCAATTCTGCTTGTGACAGTGGACTGGCTTAAATGGAATGGAAATGTATGGAAACTCATTACTGCTGTTTTGGTGATTGTTTTGAACTACATCGGTAGTAAATTCCTGGTTTTTAAGGATAAAAAGTAACGAAAAGGCTGTCGAAAGACAGCCTTTTTCTTATCCGTATTTTTCTTGTAAATATAGAATCGCTTGACGGTATCCGTCGATGCCCTGGCCCTTGATGGCTTTTTCACAATATAGACCGGGGTAGGAGATCTGCCGGAAAGCCTCCCGGGAATCCACATCGGAAATGTGCACTTCCACCGCCGGAATGGAAACCGCCTTCAGCGCATCCAGAATCGCCACAGAGGTGTGGGTGTAAGCAGCAGGATTGATGACGATGCCATCGTATACACTGTAGGCCGCTTGGATGGTGTCCACGATCGCGCCTTCGTGATTGGATTGGAAATGATCGATCTGCATGCCGGTATCCTGTGAAGTCCGTTCCAATAGTGCAAGCAGATCGGCATAGGTATTCTTGCCGTAAATACCCGGTTCGCGAATGCCCAGCATATTGATATTCGGGCCGTTGATTACAAGCAGTTTCATTTGTATTCCTCCCAAATTCTCAGAATCTTTTCCACTGCATCTGAAGGTTTGTCATTGTTGCCAATGCAATGATCGGCAAAAAAAGTGTAAAGCGGTTTGCGAATGCGGTACATTTCTTCCAATGCCGTTGCCTGGGATAGCGGACGGCCATCTGTCGGAAGCACCGAAATCTCCCGTTCCAGCCAAAATAATGTGCCATTTTGATGGAGTAGGGGGTAGTTCTCCTGTCTCGTAACACAACCGCCACCGGTTGCAATGACTTTCCCGGATAATTTGCCGATTTTCTCAAGAACTTCTGTTTCTATAGCCCGAAAACCTACTTCGCCTTGCGCAGAAAAAATTTCCGGGATGGTGCATCCTGCTTTTTCACCGATCAATGCATCCGCATCGATAAATTCTTTGCCAAGACGCTCCGCAATCATGTGCCCAACGGTGGATTTACCCGACCCGGGCATACCGATCAGAATGACATTTTCCATCTGTTTCTGCAGCAGTCTATAGATTTCGTCAATCTTGCCATCATGGATCTTTTTACCGGTAAACCACTCAGCGGATTCTTTGGCCTGTGCAACCAGCATCAAAAGACCGTTCATTGCTACAATGCCACGTTTCTCTGCATCCATTAGCAACTGGGTGCGGGCAGGATTATAGATCACGTCCAATACACCCTCAAGGTTGGGGAAAATACCCAAACAAACCGGAGAAACGCCGGTGTTCGGGTACATTCCCACAGGTGTGGTATTGACGATTACAGAAGCATCTGTATGAAGATGCAGATTTGTGTAATTGTTCTCACCGGACCGGGAAATGGTTACCACCTGTGCACCGTGATCCTGCAAAACCGCAACGGCGGTTTTGGATGCACCGCCCGTACCTAAAACCAGTACCTTTTGTCCGGATACACGCAAACCACTTCTGCGGAGCATGGTATCAAACCCGAAATAGTCGGTATTATGGCCGATGATCTTCCCGTTTGTCTGCCGAACGATGGTATTTACCGCACCCAATCGCGCGGCAACGGGTGTCAACTCGTCGCAATAGGGAATTACGGTGCTTTTATACGGTATGGTAACATTAAAACCTGAAAAATTGGATTTCTTAATGAATTCTTCAAGGTTTTCTGTATTTTTCTCGAGCAATTCATAGGTGTAATCGCCCAGGTGAGTATGGATCTGCGGAGAATAACTGTGCTCCAATTTGGCACCCAACAGTCCGCACTTCATCACACGACCTCACTGTAACTGCCGAGATACGTAAATTCTTCGCTGAGTTCATCCAATTCGCAGATAAGTTGTACAAATTCCTCGGAATAGATGGAAGTTTCCAAATCAAAGTAGAACATGAACTCAAAATCCCGGTCGGGGATTGGACGGGATTCCAGTTTCGTCACATTGATGCCCAGGGCGTAAAACCGTGCAAGCACCCGATAAAGTGCGCCGGGCCGGTGATTCAAGATCATCATAATACTGGTTTTGTCAGATCCGGGATAAACTTCCAGATTTTTACTGATGCAGATAAACCGGGTGCGATTGTTGCCCTCGTCCTGGATGGATGTTGCCAGGCTGACAAGTCCGTACAGTTCTATGCAACTTCGGCTGGAGATGGCCGCCACATCCTTGCGTCCGGAGGAGGCCACCATTTCAGCGGCAACGGCAGTATTTTCAACGGGAATGATCTTGACACCGGGTATTTTTGCCAGGAATGCACTGCACTGATTGATTGCCTGCTCGTGAGAATAAATTTCTTTTATGCCAGAAAGATCTGCACCGGTATTTGCCAGCAGATTGTGGTCAATTTTCAGACGGAAAGTACGAACAATGGAAAATTTGTGTCGGATCATCAGATCGTAGACCTTTTTTACAGACCCTGCGGTGGAATTCTCGATGGGGAGAATGCCATATTGGCACAGACCCTGATCAATGGCAGTAAACACGCTGTCAAAATTCTTGAAATACATAATGAAAGGATTTTGGAAGATCTTTTCGCAAGCGATTTGGGCGTATGCGCCCTCCACACCCTGGCAGGCGACCATGGGTGCAGTGGGGAATAGTTTCGGTGTATTTTCGATTGCGTTGTAGATCTGGTGGTACAGGGGAGAAAGCACATCATTGCGCTTGCTCTGATAACTTCTGCTTAGTTCAAACAGCATGGAATACAGTACACGGGTGTAGTTTGCCATCTCCGGGCCGGCCTTTTCCGCTACATCCTTCAGTTTCTCCCGTTCCCGGGCAGGAACGAATACCGGCAGGTTATTTGCCTTTTTGTAGTCACCGATTGCGGCGGCGACTTCCATGCGTTTTCCGAATAATTCAACCAATTGATCATCGATCTCGTCGATTTGACTTCTCAGTTCTTTCAAATCCATAATTATCCTCTTTTCATTGACTGGGTGTTGCCCAAAATCATATCAAAGATTGCAATGGCTGCAGCGGCCTCGACTACGGGTACAGCCCGAGGCACGATACAGGGATCATGCCGGCCCTTGACCGCAATGGTCGTGACTTCGCCTGTCTTCAAATTGACTGTTTTTTGAGCCTTTGCAATAGATGGTGTGGGCTTAATGGTGACATCAAAAATCACTGGCATGCCGTTGGTAATGCCGCCTAAAATGCCGCCACAGTGATTGGTAACGGTTCTGATTTGACCGCTTTCAAAGGTAAAGGCATCGTTGCTTTCGCTGCCATGCATTTCAGCAAAGGATTCACTCATACCAAAACCGACATTCTTGACGGCTGGAATACCGTATAGAATCTGTGCGATACGCCCCTCCACTCCGCCAAACATCGGCTCTCCAATGCCGGCCGGCAGGCCGACAATGGCACATTCGATTCTGCCACCAACACTATCGCCTTGAGAACGGGATTCGCTGATGACAGACTGGAAACATTCTGAAGTTTCTGCAGTGAGTGTGGGGAAAATCTGTCCAACCTGATCCAGTTGCGGAGTAAGCGGATGAAAGCGTTCTGCCTTTTCCGGGCCAATCTGAATGATGTGCGCGCCAATGCAAATACCCATATCTTCCAGCCATTGCTTGCACATACCGCCGGCGATGCATAGGGGGGCGGTCAGTCTGCCGGAAAAATGACCTCCGCCGGCAACATCCTGAAATCCGCCGTACTTGATCTGTGCTGTATAATCCGCATGACCGGGCCGGGGGCAATCTTTCAGATTGTCATAGTCACCGGAACGGGTATTGGTATTGCGGATCATCGCAGCGATGGGAGCACCGCAGGTGTAGCCATCCACGATGCCGGCAAGAAATTCCGGTTCATCTTCCTCTTTTCGGGGTGTTGACCAGTCATTGTGACCCGGCGCTCTGCGATTCAAAAAGGATTGCAGTTCCTCAAAATCTACACAAAGGCCTGCTGGAATGCCGTCCAAAGTCATGCCAATAGCAGGACCGTGGGACTGGCCGAAAATGGTTAATTTCAAATTTTTACCGTAGGTACTACTCATAATCTCCTCCTAACCGGCGGTATTCCGCCCAAAATTGGGGGTAGGACTTCTGTACGGCATCCGCACCCAAGATGATCACCGGGCTGGTACAGACTGTGGCAGCAATGGCTGCAGACATGGCGATGCGATGGTCATTGCAACTGTCTACAGTTCCGCCGGAAAGTGTGCCAGGGTAAACAGTCAAGGTGTCTTCCGTAGCCGTAGCGGAGCCTCCCAGTGCCTCCAGCATGGCAATGACGGAGGCCACACGGTCGGATTCTTTCAGTCGCAGACGCTGAATATCTGTAAAGACTGCGCCGTGATTGTCGGCAGCAACCACTGACAGAATCGGAACCAAATCGGGGATATCTGCTGCCGAAATAGTAGGGCAGATGTTTTCTAATTCAGAAAGCCAATGAGCAACCGCCAGGTCTCCTTGACGGGAATCTTCCTTCAAGTTGGTAACAGACAAATTACTCCCTAATGCTTTTGCTGCCAGAAAGAATGCACCGTTGCTCCAGTCACCCTCCACGGTCAATTGCCCCGGAGAAATAAATTTCTTTCCGCCAAAGGTGCTACCTGTGACGCCAAAGAGCGCCATGGTATCACGCGTCAGTTCCACATAAGGGGCCGATTGCAGCGTTCCTGTGATGTGCAATGTGCTTTCTCCCTCCAACAGGGAAAGGGCTAACATCAATCCGGTGATAAACTGACTGGAAACCCCACCGTCAATGCGGTACACACCGCATTGGAGTTTTCCTTCGCAGCGGATCGTGTTTTCTGTGGGACGGGATAAGGAACAGCCCATGCGTTCCATTTCTTCCCATAGGGGGGATAGGGGACGCTGAGGAAGTCTTCCCTCCATGGTAAGTGTTGTATCTACACCCAATGCACCCACCACAGGCATCAGAAAACGCAAAGTGGAGCCGCTTTCACAGCAGGGTAGTATCGCCTTTGCAGGTAACTCTTTGGAGGGGGTTACGTGATAACCCAGGTTATCATATTCAATTTGAGCTCCTAAAGCACGCAGACAGTCGGCTGTTGCATCCATATCCCGGTTGGTTTCCGGGCAAATGAGTGTAGTAGGCTTGTCAGCGAATGCGGCGCAGATCAAAAGTCGGTGTGCCTGGGATTTGGATGGGATGGCGGCTATCGTGCCACAAAGTTTTTGGGGGTAGATGGTAATATCCATATTAAAGACCTGCTTCAATAAAGGCTTTCAGTTCATTGACGGGAGTGGGGCGGATACAGCAGCGTCCGATTTCTTCCGGCACGATAAGATTGACCGTACCACCGCTGCGTTTTTTGTCCGACAGTGCAGAGTCAAATAATTGCTGAGCAGTATACCCTGTTTTGGAGGGCAAACTGAATTGCTTTAGAGTAAGTTCTACATTTTTTGTAGTTTGATAAGAGCAAATTCCGAATTTGCCTGCAGAACGGGCGACAATGCCCATGCCAATGGCAACAGCATTGCCGTGAGAGATGGTATAATTGCTATTGGATTCTACGGCGTGACCAATGGTGTGACCAAGATTTAGTTTCATACGGTTTCCTGTGTCGAATTCATCCTCGCCAACGATATCCCGTTTCCATTCCACACAACGGGTGATAACAGTTTCCCGATCAAAGGCAAGACCATGTTCCTGCAGATGTGCAAACAGGTTGGGGTCGTACAAAATTCCGTACTTGATGACTTCCGCACAGCCATCCCGGAAGATCTCGACCGGTAGACTGTTCAGAGTATCTGTGTCACACAGCACCAATCTGGGCTGATAGAAAGCACCTGCAAGATTCTTCCCCCATTCCAGGTCGATGGCTGTCTTGCCACCAACAGAGGAATCCACAGCCGCCAATAGGGTTGTGGGAACTTGAATGTAGGGGATACCCCGGAGATAGGTTGCGGCCGCAAAACCTGTCAGATCTCCCACAACGCCGCCACCAAGGGCAATGAGACAATCACTCCGGGTCATATGATTTTCTGCAAGGAAATTCAAAAGAGATAAATAAGTGCTGCCGTTTTTACTGCTTTCTCCTGCAGGAAATACATAGGAAATTACAGAAAGACCGGAGTTTACCAAACTTTTCTGCACGGTTTTCCCGTAGAGAGGCCATACATTGGAATCGCTTACGATGGCCACAATACCGGCTTTGGTAACAGCCGACACTTCTGTCCCTAGGGCAGAAAGCAATCCGGAGCCGATTTTTACTTCATATGCAGTTGAGGTATTAACTTTGACGACATTCATCCGTCTACTTCCTCCTTGCGACGCTTTCCCTCGTCCAGCAGGGCGATCAAAGCGCCGGTGTCTTGATTTTCAAGAGCAGTCCGATACGATTGCAGACTGGAAATATAGGTATCCAGTTCAAACAGCATATTTTCCCGGTTTTCCATGCAAAGTTCCGCCCACATTTGGGGATTCAGCCAGGCAACACGGGTCAGATCTTTATAACTGCCTGCAGAAAAACCCTTATGGGACAGAGCAGTGGGGGATTTGATGTACGCATTGCTCAGCACGTGGGGCATTTGTGAGGTAAAGGCAATGAGCCGATCATGCTCCTGAGCGGTGCATACGGAAAAAGACCCGAAATTACAAGGTGCAAGGGCGTCTTTTACCCTTTGCAGCAACTGCATTTCGTCAAATCTGGGGGGAACAAGCACCATAGGTGCCCCCTGGAACAGGTTGGAGCGACTGGCCTTGAAACCGGAATGGTGCGAACCGGCCATTGGGTGACCGCCTACAAAAGTAAACCCGTATTCCGCAGCAAGGGCAAAGCACCGGTTGCAAATGTCTTCTTTCACACCGCACAGATCCATTACCAGGGCACTTTTTGCAATGATGTGGGCGTTTTCTTCCACCCATTGGATGCATCCGCCGGGATAAATGGCAAGCAGGATCAGATCGCACGTGCGGATCGTTTCTTCATGCAATTTTCCGTGAACTGCACCGGCAAGTTCTGCAAAAGTCAAGATGTTTTCATCATTGTCAAAAGCAAAAACCGCATGGCCGGCTTTCGAATATGCTCTTGCCATGGAGCCTCCAATGAGCCCAAGTCCTAAAATACCGATATTCATTTTATGACCTCACGAATTTGCTGAACACGTTTGTTCAGATGCTCAAACTGGACAGGGGTAAGGGACTGTGCACCGTCGCACAATGCGCAAGCTGGATTGTTGTGGACTTCAATCATGAGTCCGTCTGCACCGGCGGCTGCAGCAGCAAAGGCCATAGGGGGTACAAGTTTGGCTTTGCCGGTTGCATGACTGGGGTCAACAATGACTGGCAGATGGCTCAGCTCCTGCAAAACGGAAACAGCGGACAGATCCAGGGTGTTTCTTGTATAAGTTTCAAATGTGCGGATGCCACGTTCGCATAGAATGACATTTTCGTTGCCCTCGCTCATGATGTATTCCGCACTCATGAGCAATTCCTGCAAGGTGTTTGCCAGTCCTCGCTTCAGCAAAATGGGCTTATTGGTCTTGCCCAGTTCTTTCAGCAGATCAAAATTCTGCATATTTCGCGCGCCAACCTGGATGATGTCCACATCATTAAACAGATCCAGCGTACTGATGTTCATGATCTCCGTAATAATGGGAAGCCCGGTTGCGGCCTTTGCTTTTACAAGCAATTCAATGCCTGCGCCCTTCATCCCCTGGAAAGCGTAGGGTGAGGTGCGGGGTTTGAATGCGCCGCCACGCAAAATGTTTGCACCGCCTGCCTTGACAGCAATGGCAACGTCAATGATCTGTTCCTCGGATTCCACACTGCAAGGGCCGGCGATCATAGCAAAATTGCCACCGCCCACTTTCGCATCACCAACACAAACAACCGTATCCAGGGGATGGAATTTGCGATTGACTTGTTTGAAAGGCTCGGATACCCGTTTCACGCTTTCCACGATGTCCAGTGAACCCAAAAGCTCCATATCCACCCGGCTGGTGTCACCGATCAGACCGAGAATGGTGACCTCCTTGCCTTGAGAGATATGCACATCAAGATTCATATTTTTCAGCCATTCAATCAGATGCTGAGTTTGCGCCTCGGTTGTGCCATGTTTGAGAACTGCGATCATAATAAAACATCTCCTAACAACAAAAGACACCGCACGAACTGCGATTCGTGCGGCGCCTGGTAAATACGATTTTATCTTTGAAAAAATCCTTGCAGCACAAAACGCTATTACTTTCTGTCGACAAAAAAGTAATAGTTAAAATAAAACTGTGCAGCAAAGCTTGCGATAACCATGTACAAATGGCCTCCCACGGTGGATTTTTACCCATTATAGCACCATCCAATTAGGATTGCAAGTGCTATTTTGATATTTTAAACAATTTCGTATGAGAAATTTTGGAATATCAGCCGATCACCCACATCCACGCCAAAGGGAAGCAGCGCAATGGCTACTTCGGACACCACGCCGGTGTCATCATATTTTACAAAGGCATAATCGCCACGGCTGTCAATGATTGTACAGTACATAGTATTTCCTCATATAATATGTCATTGCGAACCAGTGACAGAGGTCACTGGTGTGGCAATCTCCTCTTAAGATGGGGATTCCCACGCCAGTGTGCTCACTGGCTCGGAATGACAGCGTGTTTTAAAATCCGCCCCTGGGCAGCCAGGGGCGGACAGTTGTTAAGACTTAGTCTTTATACATCTCAACCAGTTTCAGCAGGTGCTCGTAACGCTCCTTAGCAGCAGCCTCGTTTTTAGCGAACAGTTCGGTTGCACGCTCGGGGAACTCACGGGTCAGACGGCTGTAACGGGCTTCGTTCATCAGGAATTCCTGATAGCCATCCTTGGGAGCCTTGCTGTCCAGAGTGAACTTACCGGTCTCCTTGGAGGGGTCGAAGCGGAACAGATTCCAGTAACCGCAGTCAACAGCCTTCTTCATCTCAGCCTGGCAGTTCATCATGCCGCCCTTGATGGAGTGCATCTCACAGGGAGCGTAGCCGATGATCAGAGAAGGACCGTTGTAAGCTTCAGCCTCGCAGATAGCCTTGATGGTCTGAGCTTGGTTAGCACCCATAGCGATCTGAGCAACGTAAACATAGCCGTAGCTCATGGCGATCTCAGCCAGGGACTTCTTCTTGGTTTCCTTACCGGAAGCTGCGAACTGCGCAACCTGACCGATGTTGGAAGCCTTGGAAGCCTGACCGCCGGTGTTGGAGTAAACCTCGGTGTCGAAGACGAAGATGTTGACGTCCTTGTTGGAAGCCAGAACATGGTCAACACCGCCGAAGCCGATGTCGTATGCCCAGCCGTCGCCGCCGAAGATCCAAACGGACTTCTTGGACAGGTATTCCTTCTTGCTCAGGATATCCTTAACGGTGTCGCAGCAAACCTTAGCTTCCAGGTTGGCGATCAGAGCCTTGGTAGCAGCCTTGTTGGCCTCGCCGTCGTTGAAGGTATCCAGCCATGCCTGGCAAGCAGCCTTGCGTTCGTCGCATACGGTGGTCTCCATGACGGAACGGACCTTGTTGGCCAGGGACTCACGGATCACAGCCTGTGCGGTGTACATACCCAGGCCGTGCTCTGCGTTGTCCTCGAACAGGGAGTTGGCCCAAGCGGGGCCGTGGCCGTTCTCGTTGACACAGTAGGGAGAAGTAGCAGCAGGGCCGCCCCAAATGGAGGAACAGCCGGTGGCGTTGGAGATGTACATCCGATCGCCGAACAACTGAGTCACCAGACGTGCATAAGAGGTCTCAGCACAACCTGCGCAGGAGCCGGAGAACTCCAGCAGAGGCTTCTTGAACTGGGAGCCCTTAACAGTGTTGTCCTGCATATCTTCCTTGGCAGCAACCTTGGAAACCATGTAGTTGAAGACTTCCTGCTGATCCAGCTGAGTTTCCTGGGGAACCATGGTGATGGCATTGGTGGGACATACGCCGACACAGACACCGCAGCCCATGCAGTCCAGGGGAGAAACGGCCATGGTATAGGAGTAGACACCCTTACCCTTGCCAGCCTTGACGGGTACGATCTTTGCAGCAGCAGGAGCAGCAGCAACCTCAGCCTCAGTCAGAGCGTAGGGACGGATGGTAGCGTGGGGGCATACGTATGCACAGTTGTTACACTGGATACACTTGGTAGCATCCCACTCGGGCACAGTAACGGCAACACCGCGCTTCTCATAAGCAGCAGCACCCAGGGGGAACTGGCCGTCAGCCAGACCGTCAAATGCGGAAACGGGAAGGGAATAGCCGTCCATCTTGCCAACAGGATTCAGAATGGTCTTGACGACCTTGACGGTATCAGCAGGACCTTCCAGATCCAACTCGACCTTAACATCCTCAGCGTTGGCCCAAGCAGCGGGAACATCGATCTTCACGTAAGCGGTAGCGCCTGCGTCGATGGCGTTCCAGTTCTTCTCAACCACGTCCATACCCTTCTTAGCATAGGACTTCTCAGCAGCATCCTTCATGTACTTGACAGCATCCTCAGCGGGCATGACCTTAGCCAGGGAGAAGAATGCGGACTGCAGAATGGTGTTGGTGCGCTTGCCCATGCCAACCTTGATAGCCAGGTCGATAGCATTGATGGTGTACAACTGAATGTTGTTTTCGGCAATATAGCGCTTGGAAGCGGCATCCAGGTGATGCTCCAGCTCCTCCAGAGACCACTGGCAGTTGATCAGGAACACACCGCCGGGCTTGACATCCTGAACGATCTTAAAGCCCTTGGTGATGTAGGAGGGGTTGTGGCAAGCCACGAAGTCAGCCTTGTTGATGTAGTAGGGGGACTTGATGGCATTGTCACCGAAACGCAGGTGGGAAACGGTAACACCGCCGGTCTTCTTGGAGTCGTACTGGAAGTAAGCCTGTACGTACTTGCCGGTGTGGTCGCCGATGATCTTGATGGAGTTCTTGTTAGCGCCAACAGTGCCGTCGCCGCCCAGACCCCAGAACTTGCATTCGATGGTGCCAGCTGCTGCGGTGTTGGGGGAAACCTTCTCAGGGAGGGACAGGTTGGTCACATCGTCCACGATACCCAGAGTGAACTCGTTCTTGGGTGCGTCCTTAGCCAGTTCTTCGAACACAGCAAAGACGGAAGCGGGGTGGGTATCCTTGGAACCCAGACCGTAACGGCCGCCAACGACAGTGATGTCTGCCTTGCCGGCCTTAGCCAGAGCCATGACAACATCCTGGTACAGAGGCTCACCCTGGGAGCCAGGCTCCTTGGTACGGTCCAGAACAGCGATCTTCTTAACAGAAGCAGGGATCGCATCCAGCAGGTGCTTGCTGCTCCAGGGACGGAACAGACGGACCTTTACCAGACCGACCTTCTCACCGTTGGCGTTCAGGTAGTCGATGACTTCCTCAGCAACGTCGCAGAAAGAGCCCATGCAGATGATGATGCGGTCAGCATCCTCGGCACCGTAGTAGTTGAACAGCTGATAGTTGGTGCCCAGCTTTTCGTTGACCTTAGCCATGTACTTCTCCACCACTGCGGGCAGAGCATTGTAGTACTTGTTGCAGGCCTCACGGTGCTGGAAGAAGATATCGTCGTTCTCGTGAGAGCCGCGCATTGCGGGACGCTCGGGATTAAGAGAGTGCTTGCGGAATTCTTCCACAGCCTCCATGTTGCACATTTCCTTCAGATCCTCGTAATCCCAGATGGCGATCTTCTGGATCTCGTGGGAAGTACGGAAACCGTCGAAGAAGTTGATGAAAGGAACACGGCCTTCAATGGAAGCCAGGTGTGCAACAGCACCCAGGTCCATAACTTCCTGAACATTAGTCTCAGCCAGCATAGCAAAGCCGGTCTGACGGCAGGCGTAAACGTCGGAGTGGTCACCGAAGATGTTCAGAGCCTGAGCAGCCACAGTACGGGCGGACACATGGAACACGGAGGGCAGCAGCTCGCCGGCGATCTTGTACATGTTGGGGATCATCAGCAGCAGACCCTGGGATGCTGTGTAGGTGGTGGTCAGGGCACCGGCGGCCAGAGAGCCGTGCACAGTACCGGCAGCACCGGCCTCAGACTGCATCTCCACGACCTTAACGGTGTCGCCGAAGATGTTTTTGCGACCAGCAGCGGACCACTGGTCTACGTTGTCAGCCATGGGGCTGGACGGGGTAATGGGGTAGATGCCAGCTACTTCTGTAAAGGCGTAGCTAACGTGGGCAGCAGCAGTATTGCCGTCCATTGTTTTGAATTTTCTTGCCAAAATGAAGTACCTCCTATGCGTATTCAAATTTTGTCGCGTATATCATAGCACTTTCATGTCGATTTGTAAAGTCAAATTAAGCGGACTTTCGCGGAAAAATTGACAAAAAATTCCGTGCCCGGAAATCCGGACGCGGAATCGCATGAAATTATTTCTTACCTTTTTGGCCATAAGTGCATTTGCAGGAAATGTCGCGGTTATTAGTATTGGAGCACATTCAAAAGCCAAAATAGTAAAAGCAAAACTGAGCCAATCAGTATGATTACCTTCCCAAAGCCTGGCTCCATTCCGTCGTCAGATTCAAACAACAGATGGGTTGCGCTGTAATATAGCCCCAGCTGTCCTGCGAGTAATTCTATCGCAAAAAAGGCATGGAATATCCAATCCATACTATGTCCGAAAATATCGTCTTTCGTTGGCTTTGCATAAGAACGAGCAACGCTCCATGCAAAGAAAACCCATGCGGCTATGGATAAGATGACAAAGACGACGGTGTATATGCGTTTGCTTGTTTTTGTTTCCATTTCATCTTTCCTTTCAATAATCACCCATATCGGATATTTCATCTTGAAGACTGCGCAAAAAATTGTATGTATCGGGATAATCTTGACGGATTGCATCGATTTGGTGTAGTTGATAACTTACTATGTTAACTATACCATGAAATGAAAATTTCGACAAGGCTGGGACGACAAAGAACAGACATTTTATGAAGTGAATTTTACTTGTCTTTTTCTGCAAGATGCGTTACAATACTGTAAAAAGAGAAAAGGGGATCATGCTATGATCTGCAGTATCCGCACTTTAGGCATCACCGGCATTCGTGGCACCGGCGTTACAGCGGAATGTTATATTTCCAACGGCTTGCCCGGTTTTGATATTGTGGGTCTTCCCGATGCCGCTGTGAAAGAGGCCCGGGAGCGCGTCCGCGCCGCGGCGAAGAATTCCGGCATGACTTTCCCGGCCAGCCGCATTACTGTGAACCTTGCTCCGGCCAATCTGAAAAAAGCGGGCACGCACTACGACCTGCCCATTCTTTTGAGTATTCTTTGCGCCGCAGGCGGTATTCGCAAGCCCCGTTCCACAAGTGCATTTTTGGGAGAGGTGAGCCTGGATGGGCAACTGCGACCTATTTCCGGCGTACTTCCCATGGCGTTGGCTGCCAAACGTGAGGGTGTTAAGGCGCTGTTCGTGCCGGCTGAGAATGCCGCCGAAGCCACATTGGCCCGTGGCCCGGAAGTTTATGGTATCCGCAATTTACGGGAACTGGCCGCTGGCCTGAATGGGGAAACGATGCTACAACCTGAACCCCTGTGGAAGCCCACTCAGGGCACAGTTGGCGGACTGGATTTTAAGGACGTGTTGGGACAGGAGAATGTGAAACGTGCCTTGGAAGTGGCGGCCGCAGGCTCTCACAATGTTTTGTTGATCGGCCCTCCCGGTTCGGGAAAAAGTATGCTTTCCAAGAGACTTCCTTCTATTTTGCCGGATATGACCTGGGATGAAGCGTTGGAAGTCAGTCAAATCTATTCCGTCATGGGTATGCTGACGGCAAAAGAGCCTTTGGTGTCCCGTCGGCCTTTCCGCTCGCCCCATCACACAATCTCCAATGCCGGACTTGCCGGCGGCGGCTCAAATCCCAAGCCGGGGGAAATATCCATGGCCCACAAGGGCGTGCTGTTTTTGGATGAATTACCGGAATTCCGCAAAGATACTTTGGACATGATGCGTCAGCCTTTGGAAGACGGCCAAGTGACCATTTCCCGGGTGGCAGGCGCGGTGTCCTATCCTGCGGAATTTATGTTGGTATGCGCCATGAATCCCTGCAAATGCGGTTGGTATGGGGATGCATCCAATCGATGCACCTGCTCGGAAATGGCGGTGCAGAACTATCGCGGACGGATTTCCGGGCCGCTTCTTGATCGCATCGATATTGTGGTGGAAGTTCCCTCGGTACATTTTGAAGATCTGCGTACCCGCGCAGAAGCAGAGCCCTCTTCGGAGATCAAAAAGCGCGTGGATGCCGCCCGTCAGCGTCAGCATGAACGCTTTGGGGACAAGACTACCATGTGCAATGCCCGGATGGGCCCGGACGAGATGCGCGCATACTGTACCTTGGACGAGGCAGGGGAGACCCTCATGAAGCAGGCATTTGATGCCATGGGTCTGACCGCCCGGAGTTACGACAGAATTTTGAAAGTTGCACGTACGGTTGCGGATTTGGATGGAAGCGAGGAAATTCAGCCACAACATATCGCGGAAGCCATCCAGTACCGGGCTGTGAATTTGGGAAATCGATAATGTGAGGATATTGGAATGAACGAGATTTTTTTGATGAAGCTGGGCGAAATCGTCCTGAAAGGCGCAAACAAGCGTCAGTTTGAGAACAAACTGCGGCAGAATGTCCGCCGCAGGATGAAACCTTACGGTAATTTTGATGTGTACATCATGCAGTCTACGGTCTATGTTGTTCCCGAGGATGATATGGCAGATGTGGACGGGGCATGGGATGCTTGCCACTCCATTTTCGGCGTGGTCAGCCTGTGTCGCTGCCGTCCCTGTGAAAAAAATCTGGACGCCATCTTCAATGCCATTGAGGAATATTTGGGGGAGGATTTGGATTGCGCTAAAAGCTTCAAGGTGGAGTCCAAGCGCTCCGACAAACAGTTCCCCATGACTTCCATCGCTATTTCCCAGGAAATCGGCGGCAGACTGGCAGAGGCCCATCCTACTGTGGAAGTGGATGTTCACAATCCGGAATATACAGTGTATGTGGAAGTCCGTGACCTGGCGGCCTATGTCCATGGCCCTGCCGAGCCCGGCGCAGGCGGTTTGCCCACCGGTGTGGGTGGACGGGCAATGTGTTTGCTCAGCGGCGGTATCGACTCTCCTGTTGCGGCTTACATGATTGCAAAGCGCGGCGTGGAGATTGAGTGTGTTCACTTCTTCTCCTATCCTTATACCTCTCAGCTTGCCAAGGATAAGGTGCTGGAACTGGCCCGTTTGGTGACCCGGTATTCCGGACGGATGACGGTGAACATCGTTTCCTTTACCGCGATCCAGGAAGCCATCCGTGACAATTGCCCGGAAGAGTATTTCACCCTCATCATGCGCCGGTTTATGATGGAGATCGCCCAGAAACTGGCGAAGAATGACGGTTGCAGTGCGCTGATCACCGGTGAGAATCTGGGTCAGGTGGCCAGTCAGACCATGGAAGCCATGACTGTCACCGGCGCAGTGGTGGATATTCCCATATTCATGCCTTTGGTGGGTATGGATAAAGAAGAGATCGTGACCATTGCCCGGAAGATCGGCACCATGGAAACCTCCATTCTGCCTTATGAGGACTGCTGCACCGTCTTTACCCCCAAGCATCCCAAGACCAAGCCCACCATTGGACAGCTGTTGCATGCCGAGGCTAAATTGGATCGTCAGGCCATGATCGAAAAGGCTGTGGAAACCGTCGAACGGATTCAGGTAAAATACCATGACGAACCCCGTATTTGATGTAATTGCCAGATTGCAGCGCAAGACCCTTGCAACGGCGGAGAGTTGTACAGGTGGCGGCATCGGGAATGCACTGACAGCAGTTCCCGGTGCGTCCAATGTCTACAAGGGCGGCATCATCAGCTACTGCAACGAAGTCAAGCAAAATTTGCTGAATGTTCCCCAGGAGATGCTTGATCAATTCGGCGCAGTTTCTGCACCGGTTGCGGAAGCAATGGCGCAGGGAGCAAGAAGTGCTTTAAATACGGATATTGCCGTATCTGTTACAGGACTTGCCGGCCCTTCCGGGGATGAATTTGAAAACCCGGTGGGTACAGTTTATATTGGCTATGCGGATAAAAGCATTTGCATTTCCCGGCACTTTGTTTTTGAAGGTGACCGGGTGTCTGTCCGGGCGCAAGCCATCGACGCAGCACTGCAACTGATACTGGAATATAATTAATTATGAAAAAACCCCGCCAAACGGCGGGGTTTTGCTTATGTTGTAGAATAATCTACAATCACGCTCATTGCGGTGAGTTTGGAAACGTCTTTGACAGAGTTGCCGTAGATACTAACGCGTACCAGCATACGGCAGTCTGCAAGAGGATTGATATTGGTAAGTTTATTATAGTTCAGGGTGACATAGTTAAGCTGCATCAGACCTCTCAAAGGTGTTACAGACGTGATCTTATTATAAGAAGCGTCCAACTCCACAAGGGCACAATCTTTACTCCATTCGGGAAGTGTGGTGATGCTGTTGTGGGAGAGATTGACGGAGGTCAACTTATTCAGTCCGGCAAGGTGTCTGGCATCGGTGATCTGATTGTGAGACAGATCCAGTGTAGTCAGTGAGGTATAACTGGCCAAGGAATCCAGATTTGCCAGGTTATTGCTGGACACGATCAACGAAGTCAGAACAGTGGGATCGTTGAAGACAGGAATGCCGGTAAGTTGATTATTCGTTGCCGTAAGAGCGCTTAATTTTGTACAGGTGGCCAATGGTGCAATGGAAGTCAGAGAATTGTAGGAAACATCCAAAACTGTCAGCCCTTCCATGGCGCTGAGGGCGCTGAGATTGGTCAGCGCATTACGGCTGACATTCAGCGTGGAAAGTTTTTTCAAAAAGGATAGTGTGGACAGGTCCTTAATAGCATTATTACTCAGATCCAACGTAACAAGCCGGGTGGCATTGGAAAGTCCGGAAATATTGCTCAGACTGCAATCATTGAGGGTAAGATTTTCCAGATTAGGTAAACTGCCAATAATGCTCAGATCTGTGGCAGAGAGAGGGCAACCCCGAATCGTCAGATCTTTTAATTGGGTCAGCGACGAGAGCGTCTGCAAGCCGCTGATCTTGAGATCTTCCATTACCAGTGTTTCCAAAAAGGAAAGTCGACTCAGATCACGCAGATCCTGCACATCCTTTGGAACAGTCAGAGAAGTGATGGACCACAGGTCGTCGGAAAACAGTTTTTGGTCCTGACTGATATTCAGCATTTCCCGGAACAGCTTATCCAGTATAGGATCGGAAATGGTGACCTCTTCGATCACACCGCCAACAATATAGCTGAAATAGCAAGGTTTGCTGACCAATCCGTTTTCATCAACAGCGACTACGTTGATCTTGTTCTCACCGCCGACCAGGGTAATGCCGGTGCTGTAGCGATTTTGGATGGAAGGAAAGTCACCATCCGTTGCCACAAACAGCCGATCGCTCCCGGACGCCTCAATGGTTACACTTAAATACTGGGTATAGTAGCCAGGAGCAGGGGCAGCAACGGGCACAGCAGGACGCAGAGCATCCAGTTCGGCTTTAATTTCCGGGTTTGTGATGTTTTCCAGCATCTTTACAGCGTCCATCAGTTTGTCCTGCTCCACATAAGTCCGGGAGAGGGCGACATAGAGATCCACCGATGCATTTTCAGCGATGGCACTGGAAAGAACCACCTCAGCTTGGGTATAATTGCCGATCTTCTTAAAACGTTCAGACAATTCGATGATCACATCGTCATCGTTGCCGGAATGGAGGTATGCTTGATTGTAGAGCCATGTAGCAACGCTGTGATTGCCCTGTTGTTCAAAATACCGGGCGCTGCCCAAGAGGATATCCTGCATAAAGCCCCGGTCATAGACAAACAGATACCAAAAAATACTGCATATAACAACCAAACTCAAAAGGATTGGCAGAAATCGTTTCATTACTCGCTTCATAAGTTGCTCCGTTTCGAGGTTTTCTCTTATAAATTATAACCGCTGTGGCAAAGCCTGTCAAGAACTGCCGAATAAATGGAAATTTTTTCATTCTGTTGCGCCAAAAAACAACATTTCATTTTGGTAAAATAGCAACAGGGGGGATATTTATGAAGGAAAAATACTTTCATGTGGCGATGGCAATTTTCCTGGGATTGGTGATTCCCGGAATCATCATACGGCTGCTTGTTCCGAAAATGGAAACAGAAACACCGGAAGCGGGCGCGTCCGCTTATCAAGGGGAGACTAGCGTACAAGGGATTTGGGTACTTGACGGCGAAACGGTTCAGTGGATGGCACTGGACGAGTATTTGACCGGGGTGATCCTTGCGGAAATGCCAACTACATATGACCACGATGCCCTATGTGCTCAGGCAGTGGCGGCAAGGACGTATGCATTCAAACGCAAAGAAGATGCAAGGCATCCCAAGGGGGCTGTGTGTACAGACTACGCTTGTTGCCAGGCCTATGTGGGGATATCGGAATTTCTGGATGGGCTTGGGTATGAACAGGATGTATCTGCGGCCCAAAATGCGGTCACACATACCGCTGGGATGGTGGTGACCTACGGGGAGAAACTGATCGAAGCCACCTATTTTCACAGTTCCGGAGGGCGAACGGAGGATGCCGTGGCGGTATGGGGCGTGGATCTGCCGTATCTGCAGGTGGTGGAAAGCCCGGGTGAAGAGGACCTTGAGGATTACTCCAATCGAACATTTTACACCCATAGCGATCTTGAGCGTCTTCTGGACCGAAGTCTGCCCGGTTCACCCAGCAGCTGGCTTGGGTGGACAACCTATACCCCAGGTGGTGGGGTTGAGACCATGAT
Source organism: Faecousia sp. (assembly GCA_045653245.1). Taxonomy (GTDB): domain Bacteria; phylum Bacillota; class Clostridia; order Oscillospirales; family Oscillospiraceae; genus Faecousia. The sequence goes on along the minus strand of JAZOLS010000029.1, from coordinate 38,190 downwards.
GCTTGCAGGCATCCAATACACAGGCATTGAACTGCGCAGTTTGTTAAAATTGAATTCCACCGCGTTTACGATTCAGGTAGAATCGGACGGGTTGTGGTTTACCGTGTTGGGAAAAGGGCATCGGGTTGGCTTGAGCCAAACAGGGGCTCAGGCAATGGCTCTGAACGGTGCTACCTGGCAGGAGATCCTTGCCCATTATTATCCGGGGACAAGAATTGACAAAATGGAAGATGTGGGGTAAAATACTTCCAAAATCTCTTAGGAGTGATTTCTTTGCCCATTCGTATCCCCAATGATCTTCCGGCAGCCGGAACGCTGCAGCAGGAGAATATCTTTGTCATGCCCCAAAACCGGGCAATTACCCAGGATATTCGCCCTCTCGAGATCGTACTATTGAATTTGATGCCCACAAAGATCGAAACCGAAACACAACTCAGCCGTCTTTTGGGCAATACCCCTTTGCAAGTCAATCTGGAATTGATGCACACCAGTTCCCACAAGTCCAAGAATGTGTCTCAGGAGCATCTGCTGTCTTTTTACAAGAGTTTCGATGAACTGAAAGACCGGAAGTTTGACGGCATGGTGATCACCGGCGCGCCGGTGGAACTGATGGATTTTGAAGATGTGGACTACTGGCAAGAACTTTGTAAAATCATGGAGTGGAGCAAGACCCATGTGCATTCTACCTTCCACATTTGCTGGGGTGCGCAGGCTGGCCTTTACTATCACTACGGCATCGGTAAGCAACGACTGCCCGAAAAACTCTTTGGCGTGTTTTCTCATCGGGTGGAATATAAACGATCCATTCTGCTTCGTGGTTTTGACGATAAGTTTTGGGTGCCCCATTCCAGGCATACCACCGTTTCCCGTGCGGACATTGAAGCCATCCCGGAACTGAAAATTTTGGCATCCTCTGAAAAAGCAGGTGTTTATGCAGTTGCCAACAAAGGTGGTCGTCAGATTTTTGTCACCGGACATTCTGAGTACGATCCCGAAACATTAAAAACAGAGTATCTGCGGGATAAGAACCAGGGCCTGCCCATTGCAGTGCCGGAAAATTATTTCCCAAATGATGATGATACTTGCGAACCCCTTGTCCGTTGGCGCGGTCATGCAAATTTGCTGTTCTCCAACTGGCTGAACTATTTCGTATATCAGACCACACCTTACGACATCATGACCATCGGTAATGAAAACCCGTAAATAAACATCGGCGCAGTTCAAAATGCGCCGGTGTTTTTCTGCCAACAGATTTCCCGAGTCTTCTCAACCGCAATATGGTATACTGCGATCGGAGAACGGGAAATGGGGCAATCCGATGCCGCGGAAAGATCTGCGGATATGGCGACGGTGCGTCTGTGACACTTTTCCAAGCGGTCAATATCCAAAGAAACCCCCAACGCAAGGTTGGGGGTTAGTTTTATGCATTCTCTTCCGTTTCGCTCTGGTCCAACTTTTGGATCATGGCGCCGTGGGTGAAATAGGTGATAGCATAATGCAAAAATGCGATCAGAAGCAAAATACCGTCTACGACCATAATGATATTCACAGCCACAGGATTCATTTTCGGAAACATGACCAGTACGATCAAACTGACAAACAGAACAGCAGTGGAGATCTTGCCAGTGATCAGGGCGCCTGCAAGCATCTGTCCCTTGCGCAGGGTAAGCAGTCCGGCAATCAACTGGAATACTTCCTTGATGAAAAACAGCACCATCAGCGGTATGAGTACAGGATACTCAATGGCAAGACAAACGATCAGAGAAAACTGGGTAACCTTATCAGCCAGGGGGTCCAGGATCTTGCCAATGGTAGAGATCATGTTGAAGTGCCGCGCGATTTGCCCGTCGATCATGTCCGTCAGACAGGAAACTGCCAAAATTCCGCCGGCAATGTAGTAGTCTACATCGTTTTCAGCGTTGAGATAGATCACGATATAAACCGGGATCAACAGCAGACGAAACAGACTAAGCATATTTGGAATTGTAAAGAAATCTTTCTTCCAGTCTTTGATAAACATTCCCATTTCCTCCGATGATCGCTAGGCGATCTGTACAGTACAGTATATTATAGTAAATGCTGTCAGGATAATCAAGTGGGAAAAAGGAATTTAATAGAAAGTTTACGAATTTTCTTCTCTTTTTGGAATCGTTGCCATGGGATAATGCAAGGCAAGATTCTTCCATGTTTCCCGGTCCAATTCTCCGGTGGCAGGCAAAAGCGTCAATATTTGAAACTCTGTGAGTGCATTGGCGGTTGGAATATCCAAAACACCGGTAACAGCCGGAGCTGTAATGCTGCTATATGCTTCAGAGAGGACAATGAGCATGGCCTGAACCAGGTAAATATTCGGATTGGATTCTCCCTGACGAATCACTTGCCTAGGTTCCAAAATGATCTCCAAAGGCTCAACAGGTCCAACGGCTACCAGAGCAGGCTCATAAACCGCAACGATCCGATCCCATGTATCTTGATCTGTAACCCCTGTTACGGGCAATCCATTCCGACGCTGAAATGTGGAAACAGCAGTTACAGTATTTGGGCCGTAAATACCATCGGGGATCACACTTGGTTGCAGATCGTCATTTTCCGCAATTACCCGGAGCATAGTTTGCAGACTGCGCACCGGCTGACCTACGAAAGATTCATTTGGTCTCATCGGATCACCTCCTGGGATACCGGGTCCTGTCTGCCTGCGCGCAGATCTTCCCCTGGGAATTGTGTCAATGTGGTGGACTGGGCGTAACGGGTGCGGTTATTATTAGGTGCAAATGCCTGTACAGCTCCCTGCCTTTGTCCGTTGATGGGACGGATAGCAGGGAAAACTTCGCCGTCGCGCAGGCTGGTATTTTCAATTCCTGCAAATTGGTCGTAGATCTCATCCCAGGTTCGATCATCCACCTGGCCGGTTTCCGGCAGGCCCAACCAACGCTGCGCGGCAACCACCGCATCCCGGGTTGCTGGGCCAAATATGCCGTCAACTGCCACAGAGGGAATGTTTTTGATGTAGGCAGACAGTACTGACAGCATATATTGCAAATGCCGAACCTTGTCGCCGGTGTCGCCCTCTTGGATGGGGTCGGGATATTCCCAACTTATGGAATAGAACTGCTGGCCTTGACTGCGCAGTTCCGACAGCCTCGTGACGGCTGTGTAAATGCGTACCAGAGCGTACCATGTGGCTTTGCCCACGACCCCATCGGGCGTCAGGTCGAAAATCTCCTGGAATCTGCGGACGGAAGCTTCTGTGCGACTGCCGTATATCCCATCAACTGTGGCGAGTTTCGGGATGGCAGGATAGTTTTGCGCAATGCGGTTTAATTCAACCTGTATCACTACGACTGCCGGGCCGGAACTGCCCCGGCGCAAAGGTGTGCCGGGATACGAAGATGTAATCCCACGGATGGGCGCATTGCTAACGATCTCCACGTTTCCGTAATAATTTCGGAGGATCTGAACATAGTCAAGGCCGCGCTCCGCTAGATTTTGGCTGCCCCATTGGCTCAGACCCTCGCAGGTAACAGTCGTGCCGTTGCAGAACTTTGCGGCGAGTGGCTCAACAAAACCCGGTCGGCGCAAATAATCGTTAAAGAATGTGTCTACCTGACGGGAAATGCGGTCAAAATAACTGCGGCCATTGACGAAGGCTTGGTCAAAGGCGGTATTGTTTGTGATGTCGAAATCATAACCCCGGCTTCGGTAAAATTCAGTATATACCCGATTCAGCGCAAAGGATACGATGGCCAAAATATTGGCTTGCAGAGCACTGTCATCCCAAGTAGGATAGATTTCGCTGGAGGCGACATTTTTTACATAGTCAATAAAAGGTACGGTCACATTGGCCGCATACGACGACGGCGCGCCCAAATGCACCGTGATCTGTTGGGGTATGGCAGGAAGAACAACAGGTGGCATTTTGATCCCCCTTTATAAGTTTTGAGTGGAGGTTTGGAACGTTTCTGACTTATTCCTGCTGTCTGGAAGTTCAGATAGCGGGATCATGGGAAGTTCCTGCTCCGTTGTAACATCTGCGAAAATTTGCACGTCGTCTACGAAGATCTGCTCATAATCTTTCAGTCTGGCTATGAGATTGACGACTGCGTATGGGCGTTCCGCAGGATCAGGCGACAGACTTTCCGAACGATCCGGTACAACGATGGGAACGGGAACAATACGGCCACTTCGGTCCGTCAGCCGCATGGCAATGGCGGTCCCGTCGGTTGCGGTAATGGTGACCGTCACATCCTGCAGGGGTATCTGCGCGTAACTTGCATAGGCATGCACCTGTAAGTACCCGGTTGCTGGCAGAATGATCAACTCCTTTCATACTTCGCACTATTATATGTCTGTGTTCATGCAAGTGTGCAAAAAAGGCCTCCTTACAGGAAGCCTTCCATTTGCTTGATATTGTTGTTTTCACAGTCCAGAAGTCTTTGCGCCATGGCTGTTACCTGCCCGTCATTCTGATGATACCGGTGCAGATTTTTCAGACTTTTGATGACACCCCGAGTGTTGCCCTGGACCATCATCTCTGCAATACGGGAATCGTTTTTATTATACATCAGTTTGCTGCGGCTGGCCATGTCCGCCATAGTCCGGGCCATAGGATTCAGTTCGCTAAGTTTCCAGCCTCTCTCTGCGGCCAATGCATAGGCTTCCTGTTCGATGGTATTATACTCATCCAGTTGGGATTTTAAAGCTCTTTTCAACTGTGTGCCGTTGGCGGCTTTTTCTACACTGCGGATCCCTACCTGACCCATTTGGGTGGTTTTCAGCAGGGAAGAGAGAATATCTTTGCTGTCTTTCATTTTCATCACCTGGGCTTATTATGCGGTGTACCTCTCAAATCATTCGTGCCAAAATTTAGAAATCTGCATAGGATAATGCGATAAAAGGAGGGGGTACTATGTGCGCGATCGCGGGATTTATCGGAATGCAGGACTCGGATGGAATACGCATGAAAATGCTTAGCACCATGACCCGGAGAGGTCCGGATGCGACGGGGATATGCGCAATAGAAGACGGGGTTCTGTTGCACGCACGGCTTGCTGTGATTGACCCGGAGGGCGGACACCAACCAATGACTTATTGCAAAAACGGCAAAACATATACCATCGTTTACAACGGAGAACTTTACAATGTGCCGGAACTGCGCAGAGAATTGGAACAACTGGGCCATACTTTCGAGGGACACTCCGATACGGAAGTATTGCTACATTGCTATGCCCAATGGGGTGCAGACTGTCTTACGAAACTTAATGGCATTTATGCCTTTGCTGTATGGGAGAAGAATCGGAAAAGACTGTTTCTTGCCCGGGATCGGATGGGCGTAAAACCACTGTTTTTTGCACAGAAAAATGGTGAATTGATTTTTGCATCGGAGATCAAAACCATCCTGGCATATCCATCTATGAGGGCAGAACTGGATGCAGAGGGTGCATCGCAGGTCCTTTTACTTGGCCCTGGGAGAGTGCCTGGAAGTGGTGTGCTTCATGAAATCCGGGAACTGGAACCGGGTGCGTGCGCCTATTTTGAGAATGGGCGTTTGCACATATGGCGATACTGGAAACTCCTTGACCGGGAGCACACAGAGAATTTTGAAGACACAGCGGCCCGGGTACGGGAATTGGTGCTGGATGCCGTACTTCGGCAGACAGTATCCGATGTTCCTATAGGTACTTTTCTTTCCGGTGGCCTGGATTCCAGCCTGATCACGGCCATCTGCGCCAAAAAGCTGGGTAACAAAAGATTACCAACTTTCTCTGTAGACTATGTGGACAGTGAAAAGTATTTTGTTCCCAACAAATTTCAACCGAATTCCGACGGAGCATATATCCGCATGATGCAAAAGGCATTTCACACGGATCATCATTGGTGTATTCTGTCACCGGATGACCTGGTGGCGGAATTAGAAAACGCAACGCTTGCAAGAGATCTGCCGGGGATGGCGGATGTGGATTTTTCTTTGCTGGCCTTTTGCCGGCAAATTAAGCCCCATGTGACGGTTGCTTTGTCTGGGGAATGTGCGGATGAGATATTTGGTGGATATCCCTGGTATCGGGATCCGGAAGTGCGTAACCGGGAAGGATTCCCCTGGGCGCAAAATACCACCTATCGCATAGGGCTTATGGTTCCTGGCCTTAGAGAGAAACTGGACGCAGATGCCTATGTCCAGGACCAGTATGAAAAAACCTGCCGGGAAAGCGACATTCTTCCCGGAACGGAGCTTACTGAGGTACGGATGAAGCAAATGGTTAATCTCAATTTGCGGTGGTTTATGCAGACGCTTCTGGATAGAAAAGACCGTATGAGCATGTATTCAGGTTTAGAAGTGCGTGTGCCGTTCTGCGATTATCGCATTGCAGAGTATCTGTATGGCGTGCCATGGGCATTCAAAGATCATAAAGGTAAGGAAAAAGGATTGCTTCGTACTGCCATGGCAGGCATTCTGCCTGAAGAAGTGCTGTGGCGAAAAAAGAGTCCCTACCCCAAAACTATGGATCCCAAATACCTTTCACTGGTTACGGCAAAAATGGAGCAGTTGCTTGAGCAGAAAAGCGCTCCACTCTTCCAACTGGTTTCCCGGGATGCCGTGCGACGGGTGCTGGACGAAGAGCCCACATGGCCCTGGTACGGGCAACTCATGCGCAGACCACAGACCATTGCTTATCTGTTGCAAATCAATACCTGGCTGGAGTATTACAATATCGATCTTATATTCTGACAGAAAAGGCACAGCGATTTGCTGTGCCTTTTGCGCAAATATCCCTTTTCATTTCTGCGAAAATGGTGTATAGTAATGGTGTATGAAAGCCAAGCAATTGCGTTTGCGGTGAAGGAGAAATTATGACTTACGAAGAAATCAAAAAGATCGATGCCGTGCGGACATATATTTCCCAGGCGGATGCCTCTTTGGCGGCGCTGGGTTACACAGAGCACAGTTTTGCCCATGTTGGTCGCGTGGCGGAAATGACCGGATATATCTTACAGATTATGGGTCATGATCCGCGAATGGTGGAATTGGGTAAAATCGCAGGATATCTGCATGATATCGGCAACCTGGTCAACCGGGTGGATCACAGCCAAAGTGGTGCGATTATGGCATTTCGTCTGTTGGATCGTCTGGATTTCCCACCGGAGGAGATCTCTATGATCGTGACTGCCATCGGCAACCACGATGAGGGAACCGGTGTGCCTGTCAATGACCTGGCAGCGGCACTGATCCTGGCGGACAAGTCCGATGTGCGCCGCAGCCGTGTGCGCACCAAGGAGATCGCGGATTTCGATATTCATGACCGGGTGAACTATTCCGTTACCAAGTCTGAACTGAAGATCAACGAAGCAAAGACGAATGTAAAACTGAAACTCAATGTGGATACCCATTTCAGCCCGGTACTTGACTATTTTACAATTTTTACAAACCGCATGCTGCTGTGCCGTGCGGCTGCAGAAAAACTGGGTCTGCAGTTCAAACTGATCATTAATGAACAACAGTTGGGTTAGTACAAAGGAGGTATACCATGGCACTGAAGATCATCAAAATGAATCCTTGCCTTGCGCCTTTTGCGGAGGATCTGGACTTGCGTATGCGCAACTATAAGAAAACCAAAGCAAATTTGCTTGCTGGCGGAACACTATCGGATTTTGCCAACGGACATCGTTACTTTGGTATCCATCCTGCGCAGAATGGCTGGTACTATCGTGAATGGGCACCCGGTGCGGATGCGCTGTATCTGACCGGTGATTTTTGCGGTTGGAATCGCTATGCCCATCCCATGACCAATTTGGGTGGTGGTGTTTATGAGCTGTTCCTGCCCGGTGTGGATGCCCTGCAAAACGATCAGCGTGTGATGACCATCGTGGTTCGTAACGGACAGGAACTGGAACGCATCCCTCTGTACGCTACCCGGGTGGTTCAGGATCCCTATACCTATGGCTGGAATGCAGTAGTGCACAAAATGGCGGATTTCCCCTGGACGGATGCAGAATTCAAGCCCGAAAAGAAACTGCTGATCTACGAATGCCACATCGGTATGGCCCAGGAAGAGGGCAAGGTGGGCACGTATGCCGAGTTTCGGGAAAATGTATTGCCGCGGATCAAAGACCTGGGGTATAATACCATTCAGATCATGGCCATTATGGAGCATCCCTACTATGCATCTTTTGGCTACCAAGTAACCAATTTCTTTGCCGCATCTTCCCGGTTTGGCATGCCGGAAGATTTGAAAGCGTTGGTCAATAGCGCCCATGAAATGGGCATTGCGGTGCTTTTAGACGTTGTCCATTCCCATGCATCCAAGAATACCCGGGAGGGTATCAATAAATTTGACGGCACTTCCTATCAGTTCTTCCATGACGGCCCTCGGGGTGATCACAGCGCATGGGATACCAAGTGTTTTAACTACGGAAAACACGAGGTCATCCACTTCCTGCTTTCCAATTTGAAATTCTGGATGGAAGAGTACCACTTTGACGGCTTCCGTTTCGACGGTGTCACGTCCATGCTGTACCACGATCACGGTTTGGGCACGGCCTTTACAGGTCCGGAACTGTATTTTTCCATGAATACCGATACCGAAGCGGTGACCTACCTGCAACTGGCTGCCGATCTGGTAAAAGAAGTCAATCCCAATGCGATTCTGATCGCGGAGGATATGTCTGCTATGCCCGGCATGTGCCTGCCCATCAAAGATGGTGGCATCGGCTTTGATTACCGCCTTGCCATGGGCGTGCCGGATATGTGGATCCGCTTACTGAAAGAGCGCAAGGACGAAGACTGGGACTTTGGGCATATCTATTATGAACTGACTAACCGCTGGCCGAGAGAGAAGGTCATCGGTTATTGCGAATCCCATGACCAGGCACTGGTTGGGGATAAGACCCTCATGTTCCGCCTGTGCGACCAGGAAATGTATTGGGCCATGGATACTTGGAACAACAGCCCGATTATTGATCGTGGGATGGCCATCCACAAAATGCTCCGATTGCTGACCATGACCCTGGGCGGCGAGGGATATCTGACCTTCATGGGTAACGAATTTGGACATCCCGAATGGATCGACTTCCCCCGAGAAGGTAACGGCTGGAGTTACCATTACTGCCGCCGTCAGTGGAGTCTTGCGGACAATCCCAACCTGAAATACCAATACCTGCGCGCCTTTGAAAAGGATATGGTTACGGCAGCGAAAAAGCATCGTGTTATTGCCGCACAGGACAAGCAGTTGCTTGTTCATAATGGGGATAATGTGCTGGTCTATCAAAAGGGCGATGCAACTTTTGCATTTAACTTTGATCCTTGCCGTTCCTACGACGGTTACTTTGTGCCGATGGCAGAGGAAGGGGAGTATCAGGTGGTCCTGTCTACGGACGATTATTGTTATGGCGGTCATGGCCGTATTGCGCATATGAATTATAGGGCAGAAACCCATACAGACGGGCGGATCGGTTTTCAAATTTATTTGCCCAGCCGTACCGGCGTGATGCTGCGGAAAATTCAAAAACGAAGAAAAGAACAGAAATAGTGATCCTCGGTGCATTCTCGAGATTGATCCCCACCCACAGTCCTACAGACTGCGTTCCGGGATCAATGGATTCTCCCAAGGCCTAAAAAGTGTCCAGTGGACACTTTTTACACCAGTCTGCGGACTGGTTCCGTCCTTTCGAATCCAACTTGAGCCAAATAAAACGCCACCCCAAGGGGTGGCGTTTTATTTGGCGGAGAGAGTGGGATTCGAACCCACGGTGGGTTGCCCCATCACTAGTTTTCAAGACTAGCTCCTTAAACCGCTCGGACATCTCTCCATTGGTGAAAACTATACCACTTCAATAATTAAATGTCAAGTAGCCAGCTTTGTTTATGTCATCGCGAGGAACGAAGTGACGTGGCGATCTCCAGGTACAATGTTTGTTACTGCTGTGCATTATGGTGGATCACACCAGGAGATTGCTACGTCGCCCCTTGCAGGGCTCCTCGCAATGACGCGTGGATTGGGTTGTTGCAGAAAACAGTTGCACCTTAGTTGCTACTATGTTAGAATAGCTAAAAGAAATGAGGGATAACCTATGACAAGATTTTTCGTAACGCCCGAAGAATTACAGCCCAATTTTTTGGTGCTCACCGGTGAGAATGCCCAGCACGCCAAGGTGCTGCGTTTGAAAAACGGAGAAGAGGTGTTGGTATGCGACGGCCAGGGCCAGGAATGCCTGTGCGCCGTCAGCGATGTCAGCGCCGGTCAGATTAGCCTGGTGGTAAAGAGTCGCAGAGAATCCGCGTCCGAGGCTCCTGTTAGGGTCAGCATTTACATGGCTTTTCCCAAGGCAGACAAACTTGAACATGTGATCCAAAAGGCAACGGAGCTGGGCGCATACGAGATCGTTGCGTTCCCGTCATCCCGTTGCGTTTCCAAGCCGGATGAAAAGAGCCTGCAGAAGAAACTGGAGCGCTGGCAGAAGATTGCTGCGTCCGCCGCAGAGCAGTCCGGCCGTGGCAGAGTGCCCCAGGTGTTGGTGCTTGGCAGCTACAAGGAAGCCCTTACAAGAGCCGCCCAGGCTGACAAGGCGCTGATGTTCTATGAAAATGAACAGGCTACCACGCTGCGCATGGCTATGGAGCAGGGAAGTGCTGCTACCATCAGCTTACTTACCGGCCCGGAGGGCGGCCTTGAAGAGAAAGAAGTGCAAATGGCCCGGGATAAGGGCTTGCAGGTTTGCACACTTGGAAAGCGCATCCTGCGGTGCGAAACTGCGCCACTTTGCGCCCTTTCCGCTGTGATGTATGCCTGTGGAGAGTTTTAGGAAAAAAGTTCTTGCATTTTTTGGGCAAGTATGATATAATCCACAACACATTGAACCAATCTTTTGGCGAAATGCTACATATTGGGTATATGCTTACAATAGGGGTAAGCGTTTCTACGAACCACCGTAAATGGTTGACTACCGGTTCTTCAACTGGCGGTCAGCCATATTTTTTACTTGACCGCCGCATTTTAACCCCGAAAGGAGCATATGCTGTATGAATGTACATCTTGAAATCTTTGGCTATGTAGGTATGGCTTTGGTTCTCATCTCCATGATGATGACTTCGGTAAAATGGTTACGGACCGTAAATATGAGTGGTGCGATCATCTGCGCTATCTACGGCATTTTTACTAATACATGGCCCACTGCTTTGCTGAACATCGGACTTCTGATCATTCAGATGGTGCAGCTTTATAGACTGTACCGCAAGGAAAATAAAGGAGGATAAGACTATGACATTGAATATTGACGGCCGTACTGTTGAGCCTCGTCCGGGTCAATCTCTTTTGGATATGTTACGCAAATTGGGCATGGATACAGACAAACTTTCCACCCGACCTTTGGCTGCAAAGATTGCAGGCGAAGTTTTCAATCTGAACTACATCCCCGTCCGCCAAAAGGATGCGGACTCTGATCGGCCCTCCATCCGCCGAGCTATGGCGGCTTCTAACGGACAGGTGCGCCTGCTTCGCTATGGAGACGATACAGGCAGAGAGGTTTATACTCGCACCGCACAATTCGTTACATTCCTTGCGCTGCACCGGCTGTATCCACAGGCCCGCGCCAAGATGAATTGTACCGTTGGCTCAGGCCTGTTTATTGCGGTTTACGGATGCAAGGAATTCTCCGTTCGCGCACTGAAAGCAGAAATTACAAAGTTGGTTGAAATGGACATTCCACTGATCCGTCAGCGTCTGACCACCGAGGAAGCCATTGCCCGCTATGTGGCATCCGGGCAGGAGGATAAGGCTAGACTGCTTTCCTGGCGCAAAGAACCCTATTTTGACGAGTACATACATGAAGACTATGGTGACTATTTCTATGGCGAACTAGCACCCTCTACCGGCTATCTGCAGGTTTGGGATATTCAGCAAAAAGACGGCGGCTTCATGTTCATCTATCCCGATGACCAAGATCCCGACCAGGTGGCCGATTACAAAGAAAGTCCCCATTTCTTTACCATGTTCTCCGAGGGGGAAAAGTGGGGGTACCTCATGGACTGTCAGACGGTTGCGGATTTGAATGACCTTGTGGATTCAGGCCGCATTCGGGAACTGATCCGGGTCAACGAAGCCCTGCACGAAAAGAATTATTCCCGTATTGCGGATATGGTTTGCAACCGTGGTGCAAAAGCAGTCATGCTGGCAGGACCCAGCTCTTCTGGCAAGACCACCTCTGCAAACCGTCTTTCCACCCAGCTCCGGGTTCACGGCAAAAAGCCCATCCTCATGAGCCTGGACGACTATTACCTGGACCGAGATATGATTTTGCCCGGCCCGGACGGCAAGATTGACTTGGAGCACATCAATACCATCGATACTAATCTCTTCGGTGAGCATTTGGCCAAATTGCTCGAGGGCGAGGAAGTGGAGATCCCCACTTTCAACTTCAAATTGGGTAAGCGTGTTTGGAACGGCCATAAGATGAAGATGGATAAGGATACTGTTTTCGTCATTGAGGGTCTGCATGCGCTGAATCCTGTACTGTTGCCCAGGGGCCTGGATAAACATTTGGTGTTCCGTATGTATGTGAGCCCCTTGCTGCCTCTGAATCTGGATGACCACAACCGTATCCCCACCAGCTATCTGCGCCTGCTGCGGCGTATCGTTCGCGACTTTGAGGGCCGTGGCACCAGTGTACAGAGAACTATCGGTATGTGGGACAGCGTCCGTGCTGGCGAGCGCCGCTGGATCTTCCCGTTCCAGGAAAACGCGGATGTGATCTTCAACAGTTCCACTTTGTACGAACTGGCGGTTCTGAAAAAACACATTTTCCCGCTTTTGACGGCTGTTGAGCCGGAAGATCCTGCCTATGACGAGGTTCGTTCCATTGTTAAGGTGCTGAACTTTGTCCAGGAAGCGGATGTGGACGACGAGATCCCACCCACATCCCTGGTGCGTGAATTCATCGGCGGAAATACTTTCTATCGCTAATGAGAAAGAGCGTCGCTATGTGCGACGCTCTTTTACTTATGGTACTTGCTTCCGGCTTGGATTGCCTCAGCCCTGTAAAGCTGCTCCAGCACCATGACACGTGCCAAATGGTGGGGGAAGGTCATGGGGCCCATGGAAAGCTTGAAATCCGCTTTTTCTTTTACCCGTGGAGATATTCCAAAGGAAGAACCGATCAAAAAGCAGGCGCTGCTTTTGCCGGACAATTTCACTTCTTTCAACTTGTCGGCAAAGCCTTCGCTGGATAGAATTTTTCCCTCGGGGGTAAAGATGCAGAACCATGCGCCTTTCGGTATCTTTGCGAAGATCAATTCTGCCTCCTTTTCCAGTCCTGCGGAAATTTCAGCAGGGGAGGGATCTTCCGGCAAACGATGCTCCGGCAATTCAATGATTTGAAAATTGCAATAGCCCTTTAACCGCTTGCAATACTCCTCGGCGGCGCTGAGGTAAAACTTTTCCTTCAGTTTACCCATGGTGATCAGAGTGATATTAAACATAGAATCCCTCCTTTATGGGCATTATAGCATAGGAAATACCAAATCGCAACAAGGAGAGAAATCTATGAAGCGCGAAAAAGCAGATCAGGATATTCCTTATATTCCCTTTACAAAGGAAAAATTTGATTTACTGGGCATGATGCTGACTGACCCCATGGGCAGCTACACGGGCCGACCTATGGATCCTCTGGAGCAGCCGGTACAGGATGCAGATGACCTGTGAAAAAATGAAGCCTGCTGTTTCCAGCAGGCTTTTTCTCATGGTTTTTTGTACTTACGCTGGGTGGCCATACCGCCGCGGATATGCCGCTCCTGCTTGTTTATGTCCAGAACTTTCCGTACCTGCTCATAGAGAAGTTTGTTATACTGGGGCAGGCGCTGGGATAAATCCTTATGGACGGTGGATTTTGAAATGCCAAAATGCTGCGCCGCGGCGCGGACGGTGGCACCTGTTTCGATCATGTACACAGCCAATGCGCAGGCTCGCTCCTCCATAGTGTCAGGCATAAAACTTCCCTCCGATGCTGTGTGCTGCCAAGAAAACCTATGCACCCCAGAGCGACGATATGCAAAATTGGAAAAAAACTTTTGCGGAAAATCAAGAATTTACGATTTATCTATAGAATTTTCCGAATGAAGCCGTTATAATAACGGTAAAAGGGAGGGATGGCCTTGGAACTGAACGGAAAGAATTTACGCAGAATCTTCCTGGGTGTTGCCGGATGTATCGTGCTGTACTGGCTGCTTCATGAGACCGCGCGGCTGATTGGTGTACTGAAAACAATTACTGGAATTTTGTCGCCGTTTATTGTGGGTGCTGCATTGGCCTTTGTTTTAAATGTGCCCATGCGCAGCATTGAAAGTTTGCTGAAAAAGATCCCCAAGCCGGGTCTTCGTCGAGCATTATCCTTGATTTTGACGCTGGTTGCCGTCGCTTTGGTGCTCTACGGAATCTTTGCGTTGCTGATCCCTCAACTGGGTGAAACCATAGAGTCCATTGCGGTGCAATTGCCCGCGTTCTTCGGAAAAGCACAGGATATGGTAATATCCTATCTTGAGGATAACCCGGAATTGTTGGAATGGGTATCCAACTATACCGATTTCCACTCCATGGACTGGAGCGCACTGGTACAGGAAGCCATCACAATCCTTACCGACAGCGTGGGAAATATCGTGGAAAAGGCTGTTTCTGCCGTGATCACGCTGGGGACGGGAATTTTCAATGGCATCCTCAGCTTGGTATTTGCCCTTTACTGTCTGGCAAGAAAAGAGATTCTTGCACGTCAGGGCCGCCGGCTTCTGTATTCCATTTTTAAAGAGAAACATTGCGATGAAGTGATCCGTATCCTGCGGATGACCAACAGTACCTTCTCGAAATTCATTTCCGGTCAGTGTCTGGAGGCTGTGATCCTTGGTGTGATGTTCGCCATCACAATGCCCATCTTTGGCGTGCCCTATGTTGCACTGGTCAGTGTGGTCATTGCGGTAACTGCTCTTGTGCCCATCGTTGGTGCATTCGTCGGCTGTTTTATCGGCGCATTTTTCATTCTCGTGGTAGATCCGGTGTTGGCATTTTGGTTTGTTGTGCTGTTCTTGACCCTGCAACAGATCGAGGGTAACTTGATCTATCCCAGAGTGGTGGGAAGTTCTGTGGGTCTTCCCGGTATGTGGGTACTGGTAGCAGTGGCTGTTGGCGGCGACCTGATGGGCGTGGGCGGAATGCTTCTGATGATCCCCCTGGCATCCGTCTGCTACGCGCTGGCTAGGGAATGGACGGATAAACGTTTGGAATCCCGACAGATTTCCGATGACAAACTGCAGGATCATCCCACTTTGATTGACTGGCAGAAAGTCCGGCGCAAGAAAAAGACCAAACCTGTGAAAACAGAAGAAACGAAAGAATAAGCAAATCCCCGATGCCGTGGCATCGGGGATTGTTTATTATCCTTCAATAACAACTGTAAAAGATTGGGTTGTTACGGCAGTGCCGTTGAAATAGATCTCAACGGTGTAGTGGCCGGGATTTTCCGGCATGACGGGGATCGTCAGTTTGCCGTAGCGATCGTTCCACATTTCATCCCAGGTCCGGGATTCGTATTTCGCACTGACGACTTTCTTATCGATGTCCCGGATCACATAGAGGGTGACCACGGAATCGTCAACTTTACTGGTGCGGCTGTCAAGATGCATCACAAAGGAAGCACTGACGCCAACCTGGAATGCGGTGGTATAATCTCCGCTGGGAACATCTTTCCGATTCCAGTTGGACTTTGCCGGAGTTTTGCACATGGAGAACTCCATGTTATCCGCGGTTACCAGATAGCCATTAAAAGGTGTGGCTGCGGGAGCGTCATACTCCTCAAAACCGCCAAAGACAGTAGTACCGGGGGCGGTCGTGATCTCAATAGTGTAGTGTGCACCGGGAATCAGAGGGGTGATGGTGCAAGAGGTTTCGCTACACATGACCATTTGCCGTTCCGTGCTGCCGTCAATGGTATAAAACAGCAACCAGTCACCGTTGGGGGCTGCTCCGTCAAATTCCCAGGTAATCTTCAGGCTGTTGCGATCGGAAGCATCTACCCGGATATTCTTGACTGTAATGGAATTTGGAGAGATAAAATGACGTGTACCGAGGGTCATGCCGTCAGCTGTGACTTCAATGTTGTACCCTGCGGTGGGGTCAAGATTTTCAAAATAAATGAGTGTATCTTCTGTGGATAAGGTTTTATCATATCCGGCATCATTGTAACAGCGTATGTACCACTTAGGAACCGTTACACCTTCCGGAGTCTTCCAGGTGATGCCCAGTCCGTTTTCGGTAAAACCAAGAACCTGAAGATCTTCTGCGTAGACGATCTTGGATACAGTGTAAGTAATGGCATCATTACCGCTGATATAAAGATCCGTGACAGGAGCGAGTTTAAAAGTGTATTCTTTGCCGACAGTCAAGCCGGTGAGTGTAACCATGTGGCCATTGAACGTAGTGGTTTGTTCTGCTTCTCCGTCCGCACTATAAGTAACAGTCCATTGTGCAGAATCAGGGCCCTGGTGGGAGAAACTCAGGATTACAGAGCCGTCTTCCTGGCCGGTAGCTGCAAAGAAACCGTTGATAATTGTCTGCGTGGCAGTGGTGTAGGATTTGGTGGTTTCGCCCAGCAGTTTGTGGAAACCGTTGATGCGCACTTCCAATGTGTACTTTGTGCCGGGTTTCAGACCAACAAAGTTAGCAACGCCATTTTCCACAGGGGCAGTGAGGGAGTTGCCATGGGGGTCGACACATTTGATGGTCAACTTTTCATAGGCAATGTCGGTTGTCAGCATTACGGACAAACGGTCTTCTCTGCCGTGTAAGGCAATCTTATCGATGGTCTGCAGATAGAAAAACTGATAGAACAGCACAGCTGTAGCAAGCAAAAGCACAGCTACCAATACAATAGTTGCGATGACAAGACCTTTGCGTTTTTTCTTGGGCACTTGTGCATCTTCTTCAACTTCCACCGGGATCTGTTCTGTTTTTTCCTCCTCCAGGGCCTCTGCAAGCTCTTCGGTTGCGGATACCACTTCCGCAACTTCTTCCGAAACGGTTTCGGAATTCTCGGTCTGATCGGGTATATCCAAAACAATTTCCTGAGGATCGGGGAGGGTGACTTCAATCGGTTCCGGAGCCACAGGAGGATCGGGTAATTGATGGGCAATCAGATCATCTGCCTGCGCAAGGATCTGTGCAGTTTCATCCATCGGATCCTCATCCGTCTTGGTGACTTCCTTGGCATCCTCAGCCGCGGGTTCTTCCTCTGTCAACGTTTCAACTTCCGCGTCTTCTTCACACGTTTCTGCAACAGATGCTTCTTCCGTATGTGTTTCTTCGGTTTCGACTTCGAAAGTAACGGGGGTTTCCGTATTGGCAACCTCTGCGGTTTCCTCTTGTTCCGCGTTTTCCGTTTCTGTATCAGACTGTGGCGCAGGGACAATGGGAGGCGCATTCTCAATTGCCATGTCGACCTCAGCAAGGATATCTTCTGTGCTGGGTTCCGCGTCCTCATCAGGGAAAACTTCGGAAGGTTCGGTTTCTTCGTTCCCGGTTACAGGTGGTACAATGGGGGTATCATTGACAGTGTTGCTCTGCAGATAATTAGCTAATGCCTGCCCCATCTGCACAGGATCCTGCCAACGCTCCGCAGGATCAACAGAGCAAGCCTTCAGGATGATTTCAGACAGTGCAGGATCTGCATGTCGTGGAGCCTCCAAAGTTATGCCTACGGGAGGCAGACGACCGTCGTTATAGGTTTGGTACAGGATCAAGCCCACGGCATAGGTATCCATGGTGCTGTTCAAGGCAGAATATGCATCGCTGATTTCCGGTGGCGTATAATCACTGTGATACTTGTCTGGGAGAGATGCATATTGTAGAGAGTCGAGACCTAAAAAGCCCAGGTCACCGATGCGGAATTCCCGGTCATTGCAGATGTAGATATTGCCAGGCTTCAAATTGCCGAACATGTATCCAAACCGACGAGATACGGACAAAGCCGCACAGAGGTCAAGCCCAAGGTTGACCGCCTGAAGGTGTGTCATCTCGTTACCGCGCAAGACACTTTCCAATGTGGGACGGTACTGGCTCAGCAGGTAAATATCAAAGCCGGTTTCGTCTTCCTCCATGGGAACCATCTGCCAATTATCAAAAGCAACAAAACCTTCATGCCGGGATAATTTTTGCAACAGTTCTGCTTCTTGCAGAACACCGTCAGCCAATTCTTTGAAATACTCCAGCGCGGACTGACGGTCTGAAAAGGCACCTGCCAAAAGCAGTGCATCCAGCTTGGACTGGCTTGCCGGCAGGGAAATGATTTTTACGATATACTTCTTGTCCGTCTCCAGATGCATGGCAGGACAGGCACGTACGCCGTCGTGACCGCTGATGGGATCGCCCATGACAAAGCCATCCAGCAGGGGAGAGATCAGTTGGGGTTCTGACAAATTCATCGCCTCTTTCCTTAGAAGATTACGTTAAATTATATTTTAATTTATCTTTGCCAAAAAAGCAACCATATTTCACACCTTTTTCAAGGAAGAAACCACGGTTTTATGACAAAAGGAGATTTCTTGTGACCATGTTGTAACTTTTGCGTACTTGCAATCAGCGTTGTTTTATGCTACAATATCAAAAAATATGCGCAAGTATTGCGTGTGATTGGAGGTTATCCTATGAAGGTAATTTGTGATGTTTGTGGTACCACTTTTCCGGAAACTGCAACGCACTGTCCTATTTGTGGCTGTGCCAAGTCTCCTGCAGCACAAACTGTGAACGCAGAGGATGTACAGGCAAATCCGGAAACGACTACGGTCAATACATATTCAAGAGGCGGTCGTTTTTCAAAGAACAATGTAAAGCGCAACAGCCGAGCAAGGGCATCTGAGGGTCGTTACTCGGGTGACCGGAAGCGTCAAAACGATTCCCAACAGGGCAATAAAGGCCTGATCGCGGTTGTTATTGTGCTGTTGCTTGCCATTGTGATGGTCGTTGTTTATATCGGAGTCAATGTGTTTCTGAGCGACCTGGGCGGCTCTGTTAACAATGGCGGTAATGTGCAAACCAGCAGCACCCCAGACAATGGCGGAAATGGCAACCAGGATGGGCAAGAAATTCCTTGTACGGCTATTCAATTAAACTGCAAAGTAATTGCGTTTGATAAAGAGGAGACAATTGAGTTAGTTGTTATTAAGAAAGAGCCGGAAAATACTACAGATACGGTTACTTATTCCTCTGCCGATCCCGAAATTGCTACTGTGGATGCCAATGGTATGGTTAAGCCCGGTACGAAGCAGGGTGAGACGGTCATTACCGTCACCTGCGGTACTGTGACAGAAGAGTGCAAGATTATTTCTACTGTTGGCGAAGCACCCGTATCTTCTGTTCCTGAGAGCCAGGGCCCTGTGCTTCCTGATGGATTTGTCTTGAAGCTGGAAACTTATAAGGGAAGCGGTGAGATCACCATTGCCGCTGAGGGCGCCAGCCATCAGCTGTACAAGGAGATCATGGGTATAAAGTCCAGCGATATTACCTGGACCACTTCTGATCCTGCGGTTGCCACCGTTGAAAACGGCAAGGTGGTTGGTGTTGACCGCGGTACTTGTACTATTACCGCAACCATCGGCGATCAGACGGCTACTTGCTTTGTCCGCTGCCCCTTTGATAAGGCTCCGGAGACGGATTATGAACTGAGCCACGTCAGCGTGACAATCGGCAAGGGCGAGACTTTCAACCTGTCTCTGAAGTCGAAATCCACGGGTGCGAATGTCCAGGGTGTGGAATGGACTGCCAGCAAGGAAGGTATCGTGCAGATCAATGGCAACAAGATCACCGGCGGTACAGTGAGCACATTGACACTTGTGGAAATTTCCACAGAGTATGAAGGTAATAAATATACCTGTAAGGTTTATGTGAAAGTGCCTGAAGAATAAGCAAAATGGGAGCACCGATCGGTGCTGCCATTTTTTAATCCATGTCCGCGTGCTGGCCCTTGCGGAACAGCAGGGAAATGCACCAAAGACCGGCCAGGCCCACCAGGGCATAGACGATCCGGCTGAGAACAGCATCCTGGCCGCCGAACAGCCATGCCACCAGGTCAAACTGGAAAATACCCACCAGGCCCCAGTTCAGGCTGCCGATGATAGAAAGGATCAATGCAATGGTATCCATAATTGTGTAACCTCCATTCAAATTTGTGGCTGTCCATATCGTTCCCATTGGTATCAGAAATATACATGCCCTTGCAAAAATCAGAATTGTCGTCTATAATGTGTAAAAAGAAATCCATCAGGAGAAAATGATTATGACTACTTTATATGAAGGCGCATTCGCCAAGCTGAATTTGACATTGGATGTTCTCGGAAAGCGGGAAGATGGCTACCATGATCTGAAAAGTGTCATGCAGACCATCTCCATCCGGGATGATATTGAGATCGATGTTGGTACGGGAAAACCCTGGTGCCTGCACTGCGATAAGGGAGACATTCCATGTGACGAACGCAACCTTGCCTGGAAAGCGGCAAAGATTTATTTGGATACCATCGGTAAAGATCCCGACGGTTTGGAGATCCGCATTACCAAGCGCATTCCCAGCCAGGCGGGTATGGGTGGTGGAAGTGCGGATGCCGCGGCTGTCCTTCGTGCTTTGAATCGGCATTATGATTATCCGCTTTCTGTCGCCGCACTAGCGGAAATGGGCGGCCTTGTAGGCAGTGATGTGCCGTTCTGCGTTTTGGGCGGTACAGCCGTTGCAGAGGGCAGAGGTGAAAAACTGCGTAAACTGTCGGATATTCCAGACTGTGTTTTCGTGGTCTGTAAGCCGGATTTTTCTGTTTCTACTCCTGAACTCTATGCAAAATTGGATGAAACCGTTATTGGCAAGCGCCCGGATCATGCGGGAATGGAAAAGGCCATCCTTTCCGGGGATGTGGGATCGATTGCGCAAAACCTTTACAACGTATTTGATCCCGTTGTGACCGCTGAGCACCTGGAAATGAACTATATCAAATCCATCTTCAATTCCTACGGCTCTCTCGGTCAACAGATGACTGGTTCAGGCTCCGCTGTTTTCTGCATGGTAACGGAATTTGAGTTTGCCGCAGTCATATGCCAGATGCTGAAAGAAAATTATCCGCAAGTTTTTATTGCCAAACCTGTATCATTTTGACATTTCCCGTCCATACTGGAAGTAAAACCAGTATGGGCGGTGTTTTTATGAAAAAAATTGTAAAATGGATTGGGGCTTTGTTGCTTCTTTCTGCGGTATTTGGGCTTGGTACGATTGTAAGTGACAAGCAGGTTCTTTCGGAAAACCTGATCAGACTGCATGTGGTGGCAGATTCTGATTCTGCGGAGGATCAAAAAATCAAGTTACAGGTCCGGGATGCAATTACGGAAAAACTGGAATCGGTAATGGAAAATCTGCCGGATATGGAGTCCGCGAAAGCCTATTTGCAGGAACAACTGCCCGTCTTGGAGGGAATTGCAAATGATGTACTGAGATCCGCAGGTTCTGCGTATAAGGCCGTTGTCACATTTGCAAAAGAAACATTTCCTACCCGGCAGTATGACACCTTTACGCTCCCTGCAGGTGTCTATGAATCCCTGCGCGTGACCATCGGATCCGGGGAAGGGCAGAATTGGTGGTGTGTCGTATTTCCCAGTCTGTGTGTCAGTGCTACGACTGACGGTTTTGAAGATACCGCAGTCAGTGCCGGATTCTCAGACCGACTTGCAGGATCTTTATCCGGTAAACCGCAATACCGTGTGCGGTTCTTCCTGCTGGACTGTTTTGGTTGGGTAGAGAATTGGATTTTTGAAAGGGGCTTTTGAAAAAAAGTCCTTTTTTTGTCGCATAGTTTGTGGTATGATAAGAAAAACAAAAAGGAGGTCACCACATGCTGCGGATATTGCTGAGCAAGGACTGGGTCGCTTGCCGGAATGAAATACTTTCCCATATTGCTGAGGATGTGGCTGGGCAAAAACCGGGGCGTATCCTTATGGTGCCGGAACTCATCAGCCATGACATGGAGCGCCGTCTTTGCAAAGCGGCGGGGGACACAGCCAGCCGTTTTGCGGAGGTTCTGTCTTTTCCGAGACTGGCTTCCCGTGTGGCGGATATGGTGGGCAACAGCGCCCGGCAATGCCTGGACAACGGCGGACGGATCGTGGCCATGGCTGCGGCCACCCGGCAACTGCACAGCCGATTGAAGGCGTATGCGTCGGTGGAGACCAAGCCCGAGTTTTTAAAGGAACTTGTGGATGCGGTGGATGAGTTCAAACGTTGCTGTATCACACCCGAGGACTTGAAGAAAGCGTCCGCCCAGGCAGAAGGTACTTTGGCGCAAAAGTTAGAGGAACTGGCGCTGATCCTGGAAAGTTATGATGCTATCTGTGCCCAAGGTTTGCGTGACCCCAGAGATCAGATGACCTTATGTCTGGAGCAGTTAGAGGATAGCGAATTTGCGTCTCAGCATATTTTTTACATAGATGGATTCCCGGATTTTACCCGTCAGCATTTGGCGATTTTGGAGCACCTGATTAAGTGCAGTCCCATGGTTACTGTGGGATTAAATTGTGACCGGATAAATTCCGATGCACTTGCTTTTGAGAAAGCATCGGATACGGCAGCTCAGTTGATGCAATGTGCCAAGCGTGCCGGCATCGAAGTGGAAATTCAAAGTCTGAATGGCCGTGAGGATGTTTTACTGCAGGTCTGCCAGGGCCTGTTTCAGGGCAAACTTCCCTATGGAGAAAAAATTGCCGGTCGGGTTTGTGCGGTGCATGCGGACAATGTACAGCAGGAAGTACAGGCCGCTGCAGAACGTGTGATGGAATTGGTTCGGGGTGGTTGCCGGTATCGGGACATCAGCATTGTCTGCGGCGATATGCGCCAGTATGAAAATGTGCTTCGGTTGGTATTCCGTAGATGCGATATTCCGCTCTATCAGTCCGGTACGGAAGATATTTTACAAAAAACGGTGATCTCCACAGTACTTTCTGCCCTGGAGGCAGCCCTTGGCGGCTTTGAACAGTGTACGGTATTGCGGTATCTGCGCTCTGTCCTTTCGCCTTTGGATTCGGATACCTGTGACCGGGTGGAAAACTATGTGATCACCTGGGGCAT
This sequence comes from Faecousia sp., assembly GCA_045653245.1. Lineage (GTDB taxonomy): Bacteria > Bacillota > Clostridia > Oscillospirales > Oscillospiraceae > Faecousia. The sequence continues at coordinate 15,069 of JAZOLS010000029.1, read as the reverse complement.
CCGGGGCAATATGTTCTTAAAAGCCTGGGAACGGAATCCCGATGGTTTTGGCAAGGATTTAACACCGGAAAATGCTGCAGAGCTTACCGCATTGAATGCCGCTCGGGAATTGGCTGTCGGCCCACTCGAATTGCTCTGTCGTGAATTTAAATCTGCACAGAATATGGATGCACAGGTGCAGGCCTTGTCCTCTTTTTTTGAGAGGATTTCCCTGGAGAACCACTTGGAATCCCTGGAAAAGCAGATGATCGATGCAGGAGAATACCGAGATGCACAAATTTTAGGGCAACTTTGGGAGATCCTTTTAAATGCTCTTGAACAGATGCAAGATGTTCTGGCTAAGACGGTTTGGGAGCCGGAAGTTTTTACGCGCTTGTTGACGCTTTTGCTGAGTCAGTACGATGTGGGTACGATTCCGCCTGTATTGGACGCCGTTACCGTTGGCGCAGTCAGTGCCCAGCGATGCCAGGAGGCAAAACATTTGCTGGTTTTGGGTGCATCTGAGGGGGCTTTGCCCGGATACGGCGGTTCAAAGGGCCTGCTGACGGACCAGGAGCGTGTGATTCTTCGTCAGATGGGTGTGCCGCTGACCGGTGGTGCAATGGAAGGTCTGCAAGCGGAATTTGCAGAGATTTACGGCGTTTTCTGCGGTGCGCAGGAAACCATTTGGATATCCCATTGCGCATCGGAAGGTTCGTATCTGTACCGGCGCGTTACCAAATCAGTTGGCGAAACTGTTATTGATGCTTCGGCTGGCGTTGTGGCCGCAGATGCACGGGAGACCGGAATGTATCTGGCCCGTTGGCAGGATGAAAATGTGGCCGTAGCCCTTGGCGTACAGGACTGGTACGCCGATACACGAGCACGAATGGGGTATTCCATTGGAAATGTTACACCCGATGGAATCCGCAGTCTGTATGGCAGCCGGTTGAATCTATCAGCATCTCAGGTTGACCGCCATGCGGAGTGCCGACTGTCCTATTTCCTCAAGTACGGCCTTCGGGCCAAAGAGCGAAAGGAATATACCGTTGATCCTGCGGAATTTGGTACATATGTTCATGACGTTTTGGAACATACTGCCAAGGATGTCATGGGACTGGGCGGATTTGAAAAGGTATCTTTGGAGCGGACCATTCAAATTGCAAAGGAGCATTCTGACCGCTACGCTGCGGAGCGATTTGCACAACTGGATTCTCAACGGCTGGATTATTTGTTCCGCCGGAATTGGCGGGAATTGGAAATGGTTGTGCAGGAACTGTGGCAGGAACTGAAAGACTCCGCATTTCGCCCGGATGCCTTTGAATTAGCGTTTGGAGATGATGGAGAAATGCCTGCCATTGCAGTAGAAAATGCCGCAATTCAAGCCTGTTTGCGAGGTTTTGTAGATCGGGTAGACCTTTGGAAAAAGGGGAATCAGCACTATTTTCGCGTTGTAGACTACAAGACTGGCAAAAAGGATTTTGACTACTGCGATGTGTTCAATGGCGTGGGACTGCAGATGCTTTTGTATTTGTTCGCTTTGGAAAAGAACGGACGCGGTATTGCTACGGGCGTGCAGTATTTCCCTGCGCGAGTGCCCATCGTTTCGGCGGATGGTCGCTTAAGCGCAGAAGAAGCAGAGAAAGCACGGCAAAAGGAATGGGTGCGTAAAGGACTGCTATTAGCGGATGAAGAAATCTTACAGGCTATGGAGCCCGGGGATGAGATGCGACGGCTGTGTTGCGTCCGCAAGAAGGATGGAAGTCTGTCCGGTGACCTTGCAGACAGGGAGCAACTGAAACTGCTGCGGCAGTACGTTTTTGGCCTGCTTGGCAATATGGTAGATGAGATCGCATCCGGTAATATCGATCCCAACCCCTACACCCGCGGTACTGGTCATAACGCTTGCACATACTGTCCTTATAGCAGTATTTGCCACAGCGAACAGGTATCCGGCAGAAGAAATTATAAGACCATGACTGCCCAAAGATTTTGGGAGGAAGTGGAAAAGGAGGTGGATCTCCGTGGCTGATAAATTGACCCCTCAACAGGAGATGGCGGTCCGCAACCGTGGCGGAAAACTGCTCGTTTCCGCAGCAGCAGGTTCGGGTAAGACCAAAGTTTTGGTCGACCGGCTGATGAGTTACCTGCTTGACCCTGTAGAACCTGCGAATCTTGACGAATTTCTGATCATTACCTACACCAAGGCGGCAGCATCGGAACTGCGTGGCAAGATCGCATCGAAACTCTCGGAAAAGATGGCGGAAAATCCCGAAAACCGCCACTTACAACGTCAGATGCAACGCCTATATCTGACGAAGATTACAACCGTGCATGCTTTCTGCGGAGATATTCTGCGAGAGTATGCGTACCTTGTAGACCTCCCTGCGGATTTCCGTGTTGCGGATGAAAATGAGTGCAGTCAAATTCGGGAAAATGCCATGAAAAAGTGCCTGGATGAGGCATATGCACAGTCTGATGACCCGAATTTTCGTGCATTCGTTGACTCCCAGGGTCTTGGACGGGATGACCGCCTTGTTCCGCAAATTCTTATGAAGGTCTATGACAGCGCCCGTTGTCATCTTCAGCCCGAAGTGTGGCTGGATAATTGCATTCGCAATGCGGATACCAGCGGCATTTGCGATGCCGGACAGACTGTTTGGGGTAAATACCTCATGGACGATCTGAAAACGCATTTAACGTTGCAGATTCAAGCATTGTCCGAATGTGCCAAATGGGCAGAGCAAACCGACACTATGGAAAAACCAGTGGCATTGCTGCGGGATACAATCCGACAGTTGGATACGCTTCGTTGTGCGCAAACTTGGGATGAGATTGTCATGGCCGGTGCCATTGATTACGGGCGACTGACTTTTTCCAAGAAATGTCCCGATATGGAGTTGTGCGACCGGATTAAAGCAATGCGCAGTGCTTGCAAGGCATCCGTAGAGAAGAAATTGAAAGCCTTTGCGGACCCCAGTGTCATTGTTTTAGAAGACTTGAAGCAATCTGCATCAGCGGTGCGCGGCATAGTCAAATTGGTGGAGCGTTTCGGCAAGGAATATGACCAGACAAAGCGCATGCGACGTATTTTGGATTTTGGTGATCTGGAACATAGGATGCTGGACTTGCTCCTGGGCAACAGCCGTACAGGACATACATCCGCTGCCACCGAGATAGGAAACCGTTTTCGGGAGATCATGGTGGACGAGTACCAGGACTCTAACGGTGTCCAGGATGCCATTTTCTCTGCATTGACTGCAAAACGGCAAAACTGTTTTATGGTTGGCGATGTGAAGCAGTCCATTTATCAGTTCCGACTGGCAGATCCCGGAATATTTCTGGAAAAGTACAATACGTATGCCAACGCGGAAGATGCAGTAAATCCCGAGGGGCGCAGAGTGATGCTGTCCCGGAATTTCCGTTCCGGCGGTGCAGTGCTTTCTGGCGTGAACGATGTGTTCCGCACCTGTATGTCCCCGGCGGTGGGTGGCTTAAACTATGGTGACGACGAATCCTTGGTTGAGGGTTTTGAACATACACCTTTGGGGGAACCCGAGGTAGAACTGTGGACCATTCCTGTACAGGAAAGCACCTATGAGGAAGAAGCCGCCTTTGTTGCAAAACGCATTGTCCAATTGACAGACGGCACGCATTTTGTCCGGGATCAAGATGGACTGCGGCCGATCCGAATTGACGATGTGGCGATTCTGTTGCGCTCTCCCGGTTCGGTGGGCGGATACTACAAGGATGCTTTGGCATCCTGCGGTATACCCTGTACTACCGGCGGTGGTAATGATTTGCTGAAAACACCGGAAATCGCTGTGCTTCGCTCTGTTTTGCAGACCATCAGCAATCCCCTGCAGGATATTCCTTTGCTTGCGGCATTGATGAATCCTGTTTTCTGCGTTACTGCTGAGGAACTGACACAGATTTGCAGTCAAAAGCGCAAAGGAAGTATCTATGAAGCACTTTTGGATTCCGATAATCCGAAGATCCAGACGTTCCTGCATGATCTTGGCGTTTGGCGTCGGGAAGCACGGCTTCGGAGTTTGGCACAACTGCTGGAATCTGTGTTTGCGCTGACAAGGATGGACAGCATTTATGCATCCATGCCCGGTGGTGAGATCTGCAGAGATAATATTCAGACCTTCTATCAACTGGCTGTTGATTTCGAAAAGACGGGTCGCCGGGATTTGGAACAATTTTTAGACCACTTGGACGCAATGGAAACCAAGGGCTTGATTGCGGAGGGAACGCAAAGTGCGGCAGGGTCTGTTACAGTCATGAGTATTCACAAGTCCAAGGGCTTGGAATTCCCGGTAGTGTTTGTGTGCGGATTGTCCCGCAGTTTTAACCGGGAGAGCACAAGAGCGCAAGTCCTGTGTGATCAGACATTGGGGCTTGGACTGGCTGCGGTGGATGAAAAGAACCGCGTGCGCTATCCCACTATCGCGAAGCGCGCCATCGCAGCGAAAATCACCGCAGACAGCTTGTCCGAGGAAATGCGTGTGCTTTATGTTGCGCTGACCCGTGCAAGAGACCGACTGATCATGACCTATGCATCACAGACACTGGAAAAAGATCTTGCGGAAATCGCGCTTCGTATGGATGTGGGTGACCGGGATCTTCTGACACAGGATGCTGTCTGCAGCGGTGACTGGGTATTGATGACAGCCCTGCGCCGCACAGAAGCAGGTGCATTGTTTGCATTGGGAGGCAGGCCCAAATTCTGCGCCCCCGGTGAACCTGCCTGGCGTATTGGAGTAGAAGAAGCACCTGTTATCGGTGGAGACGGTACGATTCACAAGGAAACAGCAACCATGCCCACACAGATGCTGGATAGACTTCGTCAGGGACTTAGTTTCCAATATTCTCACTTGCGCGCTACTGTTGCGCCTTCCAAACAAACCGCTACGCAACGCAAAGGCCGGGTGAAGGACGCAGAAGCCGGTGAAAATGCTCCTGCAGATCGTCGGGTGGTCATGCCGAGAAGAACGGCAAAACGTGGCGCGGAGGCTGGTACAGCCACCCATGCTGTAATGCAGTATATCCGCTATGATCAATGCAAAGACGCTGAGTCTGTTTGCGCAGAGATCACACGTCTTGTTGCGGAAAACTATATATCTTCCCAGCAGGCGCAGTTGGTGGACTGCGAGCAAATCGCGGCATTTTTTGCCACAGAGATCGGACTGCAATTACGCGAGCATTCCAATGTTCTTCGGGAGTTTAAATTCTCCATATTGGATGATGCTGTTCACTTTGATCCTGCTTTGCAGGGAGAAGAGATCCTCTTACAGGGCGTTGTGGACTGCGCCATGGTGGATGTAGATGGTATTACGGTAATCGATTTCAAGACGGATTATGTGACAGAGGAAACCTTGACGGGCAAGGTAGAATACTACCGTCCGCAGGTCATGGCCTACGCAGATGCCATGGCAAGGATCTATGGACTTCCTGTAAAACAGTCCTGGCTGTATTTCTTCCGGTTAGGTAAGTTTGTGCAAGTGTAAATGAATGGCCTGTTGCTTTTTGCAACAGGCCATTGTTTCTTTAGCGGTTGTTCTGATTCTGCTGATTGCGGTTCTGATTGCTCTGGTTGTTCTGGTTGTTCTGCTGGTTGTTATTCTGGCTGTTCTGGTTCTGATTGTTCTGCTGATTCTGCTTGTTATTCATAACTATTTCCTCCAAGTTTATCTGTACTGCGGACGTGCCGCAAGATTAATATGCCCCAAAATTCAGGATTTATCCTTTGCTTTAAAGATCAGACTGACAACAAGACCGCTGACGATAGCGGCGGTGATTCCACCTGCTGTAGATTTCAGTCCGCCTGTAAACACACCGAGCAATCCATCGCTGTCCACAGCCTCTTTGACTCCGTTGGCAAGACAGTAACCGAATCCTGTCAAGGGGACGGTTGCGCCCGCGCCTGCAAAATCCACCAATGGTTTATAAATGCCAAGGGCTGTCAAAATTACGCCGCAAACCACGTAACTGACTAAAATTCGTGCAGGGGTAAGTTTCGTTTTGTCGATGAGGATCTGTCCGATCAGACAAAATGCACCGCCAACCAAAAATGCTTTTACATAGTCCATATCAGTTGTTACCTCCCATAATGGAAACGGCATGGCACACGCCGGGAATGGGCAAACCTTGCTGGGTGGATGTGGGAGAGAGCAAAGCACCTGTGCCGCAGAATAGAATGTTTTTCAGTTTTCCTTTTTGCAGTTTGCCCAGCAGTTCACCACAAAGCGTAATGGCACTGCATCCGCATCCCGAACCGCCGGAGTGGACATCCTGGGTAGTGGTATCAAATACCATAGTACCGCAGTCTGCGATGCGGCCACCAAGGTAGATACCATCCCGACGGGCTAACTCCATCAGTATTTCTTTGCCCAATTGTCCAAGATCGCCAGTGACGATCAAATCAAAATCTTCCGGCGCACGTTTCATATCTTCCAGGTGGGCTTTGATGGTTGCGTAAGCGGCAGGTGCCATAGCGGCACCCATATTGTTGGCATCCTTGATTCCGAGATCAGTGACAGTACCCACAGTACAACTCTCAATGCGCGGACCGATGCCTGCGGAACATACCAGTGCCGCACCGGAGCCGGTGACTGTCCATTGGGCTGTGGGTGTGCGCTGTCCGCCATAGCCGAGAGGGAAGCGGTACTGCCGTTCAGAGGAAGCAAAATGCGAGGACGTCAACGCGATCACCCTGTCCGCAAAACCGCCGCTGACGGCCATGGAAGCCGCCAAAAGGCTTTCTGCCATGGTTGAGCAAGCCCCGTACAATCCCAAATGCGGAATGCCGGTATTGCGAAGAGTAAAGGAAGAGCCAATGCACTGGTTCAGCAAGTCCCCGGAAAATACCAATCCCACTTGATTTGCGGAGAGCCCTGCCTTCTCCATGACTTTATCCATGGCCATTTTTTGCATTTGTTTTTCTGCTTGCTCCCAGGTTTTTTGCCCGAAATAGGTATCCTGGGATACCACATCAAAGGTTGATGCCAGTGGTCCTTCGCCTTCTTTTTTACCGGCGATGCTTGCCCAAGTGGTGATTACTGGCATCTGAGGCAATACAAAACTCTGCTTGCCGCGCTTATTTTGCGCCATACGACCCCTTCTTTCCTGTTTTGGGTAGTATGTGCATAATCTTGATGTTTAAACAAAGAACGCCCTGCTTTTGCAGGGCGTTTTTCAATCTTTTCTTGTGACTTTTGTTTTAGTTCCGTCGGGGCGGACAATATAGGTGTTCTCCAACTGTCCAACCAGGTTTGCTTTTACAGAATCAATGTAGATCCGCCGCAGTTTGTCCCGCTCTGCCAGTTCCTCGTCTGTTAAGCACTCGGATTTTGCCTTGTGGGCAAGCTCGTTGATCCGTGCGATCACTTCATCCATTTTCATGTTTTTACCTCACATATAGCGGTGGAACTCCACCGAGATTCGGCCTTTTTTGGTTTGGCCGTTTACTTTTTCTAATTTGATCTTTCCGCTCCCACGCAGGGAGATCTTACACCCTTCTGCAACCGGCTTATCCGGTTTTTCCCAGGGAAGACCATCCACGGCAACCTTGCCTGCGGTAATGGCTTGTGCGGCCAGGGTGCGACTGATACGAAATCCTGCGGAAACCACACCGTCCAGCCGCATGGATGCCAGTGTATCGTTGATCACCATAATTTCCGGCTGAGGAATGGACGCTTGCGACAACGGAATTTGCGTTAGTTGGAATTTTGTTTTACCGGCGTTGTTGAAATTCTGCAAAAGATAGGGCGTAACCTCTTCTGTTACGAAAAAATCGCACTGGCCCTTTCCAACGCAGATATCACCAACGGTCTCCCGGGCAATGCCTGCGCCCATCAGTGACCCAAGAAAATCCCGATGGGTGGGCGTATCGCCCTCATAAAAGATTGCACGCAGACAGACGACCGGGGAATCTTCTTCCATCAAGGATGATTCGTCCAAATAATCCGGAAGATAGAAAAGCATTTTCCGTTCTGCGTTTTCAAAACCGCCAAAAGCATGTAACCCTGGTTCATCCCCGAACAGAAACCGGCACATTTCCAACTCTCTGGGGGACAGGAAACAGGTATGGGCAGGAATGTTGCGGTTAATACCTGTGGTTATCTTATCCCACAACTTGGCCAGGAGCATCCGGTCTTCGGCTGTTTGGGCGATTTTTTCAATATTTTGTCGGTTCATTTCATCACCAAACCCTATTATAGCACACCTTTTTCCGATTGCAAGGGAAGTTTTGCTTGTCGGAATGCCTTTCGTCTGTTACAATAGGGAAAGAAAGCAGGTGAAAACCATGAAAATCGGAATTATCGGTGCCGGTGCATCCGGCATGGCGGCGGCTTGTGCGGCGGCAAAATATGATCATGTGCAGGTACTTCTGTTTGAGCGGCAAGCAAGAGTTGGCCGCAAATTGCAGGCTACCGGCAACGGCCGGTGCAATCTTTCCAACTTTTATGCCTGTGACCGGGGATATCATGGAGAAGATCCGGAATTTGTAAAAAATGCGCTGGAACTTTTTGATGTACAGGAAACCATGCTGTGGTTTGCTAATTTGGGCCTTTATATGGTCGCGGAAGATTCGGGTAGGATCTATCCTTACTCTGACCAAGCGAATTCTGTGGTGGATGTACTGCGATTTGCATTGAATAAGGATAATATTACCTTGCTGACCGGTTTTGAGGTTTCCAAGGTTCGCAAGACGGATACAGGTTTCCAGGTGGAGGGCAAAGGGGAAGTCTACACTTGTGACAAACTCATCATTGCCTGCGGTGGCCTGGCTGGTACGAAATTGGGCGGCAGCATGTCTGGGTATCAACTTTTGCGCAGTTTCTCTCATAAGGTGACCAAACTCCGCCCGGCTTTGGTGCAGATCAAGAGCAATTGGAGTGGTTGTGGTGCGCTGAAAGGTGTTCGTGCAAATTGCCATGCGGCTATTTACCATGATGGTGACCTGTACGCTGAAAGTAAAGGAGAACTGCAGTTTACAGAGTACGGACTTTCCGGCCCTGTGATCTTTGAAATTTCCCGGGATGTTTGCCAGGGAAAAGGGGAGTGGGTTTGTAAGCTGGATCTGCTGCCCGATTTGGATGAAAAACAATTGTTTGACCACCTAAAGCAGCGCTGCAAAACAGATATTCCCACGGATGAATTGTTTACAGGCGTTCTGCATAACCGCCTGGGGCGTGTTGTGACGCACACTGCAGGCATTCGAAATGGACTGAAAATTGCCGATCTTCGGGATGACGAATTGGAACGGGCTGTCTGTACAGCAAAGGCATTGGAGATTACCCTTACAGAGCCCATGGGCATGGAGCATGCTCAGGTGACCGCAGGCGGCGTTTTCACTTCGGAGTTTGATCCGGCGACCATGGAAAGCAAACTGGTTCCCGGGCTGTACGCCTGCGGAGAAGTGTTGGATATTGACGGTGATTGCGGCGGGTATAATCTGCAGTGGGCCTGGAGCTCCGGGCTGCTGGCAGGCAGAAGCGCAGGGAGAAGTGTATGATTCGGATTCGTGATATTTCGTTACCCCCGGAGCATGATGCCAATCAATTGGTGTATGAGGCATCCCGTTTGCTTCGGATCTCTGCTTCTAAGATTCGTGGTCTTTCTTTGGTGCGACGTTCTATTGATGCCCGGAAAAAGCCGGATGTGCGCATCATTTACACCATCGATGTGTCGGTAGACGGCAGTGAAAATAAGGTTTTAAAAGCCAGCGGATGTAAAAAGGCAACCATCGCGCCGGTTGCATATTACAAACCGCCCAAGGCTGTTTATCAGTCAGAGAAACGGCCCGTTGTGGTCGGTTTTGGTCCTGCCGGTATGTTTGCAGGTCTGATTTTGGCAATGGCAGGCTTGAAGCCCATCATCCTGGAGCGTGGGGAGGATGCCCAAACCCGGCATGAAAAGGTGCAGAAATTCTTTGCGACCGGGCAGTTGGACGAAATCAGCAATGTGCAATTCGGTGAGGGCGGTGCAGGAACTTTTTCCGATGGAAAACTCAACACCGGCGTGAATAATCCCCGTATCGGATGGATATTGGAGCAGTTTGTCAAAGCTGGTGCCCGAGAGGATATTCTTTATGATGCGAAACCTCATGTGGGAACGGACGTACTTTTGACTGTGGTTCAAAATCTTCGCAAACGCATCATTTCCTTGGGTGGTGAAGTGCGGTTCTGTACCCAGGTGACCGGAATTTTGACAGAAAATGGTGCAATCTCAGGTCTAAACACCAACCAAGGTGATATAGCCTGTGATCAAGTGATTCTTGCCATCGGCCATAGTGCCCGGGATACATTCCGTATGCTCTACGAATTGGGCGTTCCCATGGAAGCGAAACCCTTTGCCATGGGTGTGCGGATCGAGCAACTGCAATCGGTGATCGATAAGGCCCAGTATGGCCGGGATGACCTTCCGTTGCCCCCGGCAGACTATAAACTGGTGCGGCATTTGGAAAACGAAACCGTTTATACTTTCTGTATGTGCCCCGGCGGGTATGTGGTTGCTGCCACATCGGAGCAGGGTAAGATTGTGACCAACGGCATGAGCAATGCAGATCGGGATGGGGAAAATGCCAATGCGGCCTTGCTGGTCAGTTTAAATCCGACAGATTTCCCTTACGAGGGTGTGCTGGGCGGTATGCTGTGGCAGGAAGAATTGGAAAAGAAAGCATACGAACACACGGGCAGTTACAAAGCACCTGCGCAAACAGTTGGCGATTTTCTTGCAGGAAAACCCAGTACCGGTGCAAAGGGAGTAGATCCCAGTTACAGACCCGGTGTGGTATGGACGGACTTGCATCAGGTTCTGCCTGCAAAAATTACAAGAGCACTGGAAGAAGCGTTGCCCCAAATGGAGCAGAATCTTAAGGGCTTTGCAGTACCGGAAGCGGTGCTTACTGCCCCGGAAACCAGAAGTTCTTCGCCTGTACGCATCCTGCGTGGGGAAGACCACCAATCGAATCTCAAAGGCCTTTATCCGGCCGGCGAGGGTGCAGGCTATGCAGGCGGTATCATGTCCGCCGCAATTGACGGCATCATGGCCGCAGAAGCGCTGCTGGAATCTTTATAATTTTGATCGGGTCAGTTGCATTGCAACCGACCCGATTATTTTTTATTATTTAAAAGAATTTTATTTAGTTGTCAAAATTTAGGTATAGTATTCGTTATATTTGTTGACATCCAATATAGCGAATGATAAAATGGTAATAAAAGGAAGTTACAACATATAAGGAGGTATGTGTTATGAAGAAAAGCATTTTGATCGTATTGGTGTTGCTGCTCTTGCTTACAGGCTGCCGGACGGCACCCACAGACGAGGACAAGACCCTTTCCAGTACCCCGTCTTCTTCCGGCACCGTCACACCCCCGTCAAGCAGCGTTCCGGCCACAAGTATCCCTGCAACCAGTGCACCTGTCAAAACTCCGAACTCCAATACGGGTTATCCCTATATTCATAAAGAGTCCATTGATTCCGCTTTGGATGAGTACGACTTATCAGATTGTATTGTAGGATATCTTTATTGGCTTGACGAGGAAACGTATCAGGTTACACTTCTGTTAGCAGAATCAATCTCGATGTATTCACACGAGGGTTCATATATTTACTATGTAAAAGAGACCGAACCAATCAAAATTTACCGTATGCTCATTACAGATCCGGCACAATCAGAAAAGGTTCTTGAAGCACAGGGTGCAGTAAGTTATTTGTGTTTTTACCCCGGCGTTAAGAACTATCTGCAGTATGTCGTAGATAACAAGAACTTTTCCGTTCTTGATTTAAATACCGGTGAAGAAATGATGCTGATGGAGCAGTATTATATCAACCTTGCGAATATGGGAGGTAAAGCAGAAGGTGTGTTAGGAGATTGGATTTGGTTTGAGGGGAAAATTACAGAAGAAGACAAACGTATGGAATATTATTTCTATAACCGCTTCACAGGCGAAATTGTAATTGACACAACCAACTAACAACCATACAATTTTTTGTTGGTGAAGCCACATTAAAACCAAATAAAAGGAAGGAGTATTTCAATGACTAAGATTAGAAACACAATCATTATCCTATTGACACTCGCAATTCTCTGTAGTTTATTTGTTGTGGTATTTGCTGTTGGTAATCCCAATGCTGAGGATGAGATTTTACCTCCCGCGGTAAATGCATACGAGTATGCCAAAGCCCCCGAAGGGATCTATGTGTTTCATTATTTTGGATCAGCCCCTTCTGCTGATCTGGATATTGATACATCAGAATGTGTTGTTGACAGATTGTATGTCTATCATTCTGAAACGGATTCTGTTGTGGAGATTATTGCACAAGAGGTGTCCGATTATACCTGTACACAAACTGCACTTTATTATGTAACAGAAGAACAGAAAGTATATAAAACTGATTACACGGGAACAAATCATGAGTATTTGTATCAATGTACGCAGGGCACAATTAGTATGTTAAGCAGTTATTATGACGCTCTGTATTTTATTGAAGCTCAAACCCGCATCATATACTTAGATACCACAAACAAGGTTGCACAGGAAATATGGACATACGAGTATTTGGATTGGGTCTTTATGCTGAATGACACACAGCTGATTGCAACTACGCCCGAGGAAGAGGATTACTTGTTCGATATTTCAACCGATACTGCGACCCAAGTCAGTAGCATTTTGGCTACTAATATGGTCACTGCTGCAATAAAGGGAACATCCTCAAGTAATGCTCGTTCGTCTAACAACCCAACTGCAAGCTATGCTAATGTTGTTCCTACACAGGAGAATAATGTAACCTTCCCTCTGACGGAATACTGGGCTGACCCCGATGGATGTTACGATACAACCTCTCCTCGTTATGGCAGACCAACCTCGTGGTTCCATAAAAACGGATTAGAAGGTTGTAACGGTGGAACGAATTGCGAAGAATATGGTGGCAGTAGCGAATGTGAAGGCTTTGCAAGATATGTACATGATTACTATGCACATATGCTGGGTGACAATTTTCCAAACCGCAATGCGTGGAAAAACGATAAGTGTATAATCGAGTACGAGCCGTTGTACACATCTAGCGATGACGATAGTGATTCGTACAAACTGTGGCCAAATGATGATACTACGGATATTACAAGAATTAAAGCATTTTTTACTTCGCTAAAAACGGGAGCATATGTACGGTACGGAAAGTATGAAAATAAGGATGGTGACCCTGAGGATGGTTGTCATTCTATTGTCTTTATTGACAGCGATGCCGATGGTATTTGGGTGTATGAGTGCAATCAAGACTATGATACAAATAGTAATCATGGTTGTGGAGTATTCATCCAATATCACCCCTATGTGAGGCTTAGCAGATATAAGTTTATTCTACATTATGTCAATCACGAGTATAAGGCCACAGCTTCGGAACCCCTTGCATATTATAATGCGTATTATCATAAAAAAGGCTGTAAAAGTTGTGCAGCCTATGTTTGCCAAGCGCACACGAATATCTCTGCAACAATTGCGAGTACAACTCAGCATAATGCTACATTCAACTGTTGCGGCGGTAATACAGCGACGACTTGGCATACAGGTACGGTGTCATATAGCTCACACTCAACTACACTGCACAAAGTTCGCTATTCCTGCTGCACCGGATATGTTCTTGCAAACCACACCTTCGTGACGGGCCCCTATGGCGGACTTATGTGCGCCGACTGCGGTCAGGGCCAAAATGCAATTATGGCAGTCGGGGAACCTACTGCAGTAAACATTTAATTTCCGTTTCAATCAAATCGTGCTCCTTGTATGAATAGTCAAAACCTGCAGGGGCGTGCCAACCGGCACGCCCCTTGTTGCTGTCATAAAAGTGGAGCATTACCTTGGCCCCCTCTGAGGAGGGGGCTGTCATGCGAACAGCATGACTGGGGGAGAGAAAACTACCCCTTAGTCCAAAATCAAAGATTTTGTCCAGCTCCCCTGACAAGGGGAGGCAAGGCGGCCTTCGGCCGCAGTGGACTGGTTCGCAATAACACAGAGAGGGGAAGGCTTTGATGCGAATATGCAGAAAAAATATAATAAATTTTGTTGACTTTTCCAAAATAATGCGTATAATAGGTATCTGTATGGACACTAAAAAAGATAGTAAAATCCCACAATGCGGGATTTTGCCGAAAATCGACAAAAATAAGGTCGTTGTAGGGGCAAAACAGCTGCGAAAAGCCATGGAACGGGGCACAGTCAAATGTGTCTGCCTGGCAAAAAATGCTGACCCTGCGATCACTCAACCCTTGGCACAACAATGCAAAGCGAGGGGCCTTTCCTGTTACTGGGTCGCCAGTATGCGGGAACTGGGCGATGCCTGCGGCATTGATGTGGGCGCGGCTGCCGCGGCAGTCGTAGCTTAATTCGTTTCTACCGGTTTTACCGTAGAATATACAACCACCGAAAGGTGAGAATTCAAGAAAGGAGAATATTGATGCCTACTTTTAACCAGCTCGTTAAGAATGGCCGTCAGCAGGTCACCTACAAGTCCACCGCTCCTGCTCTGCAGAGAGGTTTGAACACTCTGGAGAACAAGGCTACTACTCTGCCTTCCCCCCAGAAGCGTGGTGTTTGCACTGCTGTCCGTACCACCACCCCCAAGAAGCCGAACTCCGCTCTGCGTAAGATCGCCCGTGTGCGTCTGACCAACGGCATGGAAGTTTCCGCTTACATTCCCGGTGTTGGCCATAACCTGCAGGAGCACTCCGTGGTGCTGATCCGTGGCGGTCGTGTTAAGGACCTTCCCGGTGTTCGTTACCACATCATCCGCGGCACTCTGGATACCCAGGGCGTGAACGGCCGGATGCAGTCCCGCTCCAAGTACGGTGCAAAGCGGCCCAAGGCCGGCAAGAAGTAATCACTTCTTAAAATTAATTTGAATTTTCCCCACGCCCGTTCGCAAGGCAAATGGCCTTGCCATAGCGTTTTATATATAGTGTATAAAACCTCTGGCCAGGCACAACGAAAGTACTGCTTTCGAGTACCGATGAAATCATTATATTATGAAGGAGGGAAGCAAAGTGCCCAGAAGAGGTAATGTTCCCAAGAGAGAGGTCCT